>NZ_CP108109.1:4233500-4582500 GCF_036199905.1 Streptomyces sp. NBC_00223
TCGCGATGGCCGGCGTCCACCAGCTGTGGACGTACGACCCGGCCACCGAGCGGGTCGAGGTCGCGGCGGGCACCACCAACGAGGGCCTGGTCGACGGGCGCGCGGGCGACGCCTGGTTCGCGCAGCCGTCCGGGCTGTCCGCGACCGGCGGCGAGGGCGAGAACGCCCGGCTGTGGATCGCCGACTCCGAGACCTCGGCGCTGCGCTGGGTCGAGCGGGCCACGGACGGCGACGGCCATGTGGTCCGTACGGCCGTCGGCAAGGGGCTGTTCGACTTCGGCCACCGTGACGGCCCGGCCGGA
Source organism: Streptomyces sp. NBC_00223 (assembly GCF_036199905.1). Lineage (NCBI taxonomy): Bacteria > Bacillati > Actinomycetota > Actinomycetes > Kitasatosporales > Streptomycetaceae > Streptomyces > Streptomyces sp. NBC_00223. The sequence goes on from NZ_CP108109.1 coordinate 4,233,803, forward strand.
CAGGCGCTGCTCCAGCACCCGTTGGGCGTCACCGCGCTGCCGGACGGCTCGGTCGCGGTCAGCGACACGTACAACAACGCGCTGCGGCGGTACGACCCGGTGAGCGGTGAGGTCACCACGCTGGCGACGGATCTGCGCGAGCCGTCCGACGCGATGGTGGTGGACGACGACATCGTGGTGGTGGAGTCCGCCCGGCACCGGCTGACCCGGCTGCACCTGCCCGAGGAGGCGGTGCGCGTGGAGCCGGTCGCCCACCGTACGCAGCGGGCCGCCACCGAGGTCACGGCCGGGGCCTTCCGGCTGGACGTGGTCTTCTCCGCGCCCGCCGGGCAGAAGCTGGACGAGCGGTACGGCCCCTCGACCCGGCTGCTGGTCGGCGCCACCCCGCCGGAGCTGCTGGCGGAGGGCGCGGGCAAGGGCACGGATCTGTTCCGTGACCTCGTCCTCGACCCCTCGGTGCCCGAGGGTGTGCTGCATGTCTCGGCGATGGCCGCCTCCTGCGACGACGACGCTGACAACGAATATCCGGCCTGCCATGTGCATCAGCAGGACTGGGGTGTTCCGGTGCGGATCACGGTGGACGGCGACTCCCGGCTGGCCCTGGTGCTCGCCGGCATGGACGAAGGGCCGCGGGAGTCACCGGCTCAGTAACGGCCGCCCGGGTAGTAGCGCTCCTCCACGACGGGCGGCACGTCGCCGTCCGCCGTCGGGGGTATCCGCCGGCGTTTGAAGATGCTCACATAGGCGGCCAGTCCGATCATGCCCACGGCCATCATGATCAGGCCGAGCAGATCCAGGTTGACGCCCTTCGCGTGCCAGTCCGTGGCGAAAGTGACGATCGCGCCGATCGCGATCAGGATGATGCAGCCTCCGATGCCCACAACGCCCGCCTCCCTCAGTCGATGTGACGGTCATGCGGTCATCGGCTCGCCTACCCCGGTCCCCGATGTCCACGCTGCCGCCGCGTCGCGGGTCCGGCAATCAGCCCTGGAGGAACGCCTTGAGCGCGTTCGCCAGCAGGAACGGGTCGTCGGCGCCGCACAGTTCGCGGGCGGAGTGCATCGACAGGATCGGGACACCGATGTCGACGGTGGTGATGCCGTGCCGCGCGGCCGTGATCGGACCGATGGTCGTCCCGCACGGCATCGCGTTGCTGGACACGAAGTGCTGGAAGGGCACGCCCGCGCGCTCGCACGCGGCGGCGAAGATCCCCCGCCCGGCTCCGTCCGTGGCGTAGCGCTGGTTGACGTTCGTCTTGAGGATCGGCCCGCCGTTCGCCCGCGGGTGGTGCGTCGGGTCGTGCCGCTCGGCGTAGTTGGGGTGCACGGCGTGGCCGACGTCGGAGGAGACACAGACCGAACCGGCCAGCGCCCGCAGCCGGTCCTCGGACGTTCCGCCGCGGGCCAGCACCGAGCGCTCCAGGACGTTGCCCAGCAGCGGCCCCTGGGCGCCGGTGTCGGACTCGCTGCCGTTCTCCTCGTGGTCGAAGGCGGCCAGCACCGGGATGTACGGCAGGGGGGCGGGTCCGGTGGCGACCGCGGCGAGCGCGGCCACGCAGGCGTGCACGGACAGCAGATTGTCCAGCCGCGGCGACGCGAACAGCTCGCGGTCCCGGCCGAGATACGCGGGCGGCTGCACATCGTGCGTCATCAGGTCCCAGCCGACGACCTCGCGCGCGGCCACCCCCGCCTCGGCGGCGAGGAAGTCGATCAGATCGCCGTCGTCCGCCTCGCCCAGCCCCCACAGCGGCTGGAGGTGCCGCTGCTTGTCCAGCAGCAGCCCGTTGTCGGTGACCCCGCGGTCGAGGTGGATCGCGAGCTGGGCGACCCGCAGCAGCGGCCGGTCCACGTTCACCAGCACGGCGGAGCCGTCGCGCAGGCTGAGCCGCCCGGCCAGGCCCAGATCGCGGTCGAGCCAGCTGTTGAGCAGCGGGCCGCCGTAGACCTCCACGGCCACCTGCCGCCAGCCGGCGGAGCCCATATCCGGGCGCGGCTTGACCCGCAGGTTCGGCGAGTCGGTGTGCGCGCCGATCACCCGGTACGGCGTCTCGGGCCGCGCGCCCTCCGGCACGTACCAGGCGACGATCGCGCCGCCGCGCAGTACGTACCTGCCGCCGGGCCCGCCCTCCCACCGCTCCGACTCCTCGACCTGACGGAACCCGGCCTTCTCCAGCCGCGCCGCCGCGGCCGCCACCGCGTGGTACGGAGAGGGGCCGGCCTGGACGAACAGGGCGAGATCATCGGTGTGGGTGCGGTCGAAGCCATGGTGCTGAAGGTGCTGAGGGTTCATGACCGCCAGCATAGATTCGGCCGCCGGGACGACCCACAGGGATGCCGGAGTGCCGTCACCGGACGGGTGACGGCACTCCTGGACTCTTCTTCCAACCCTCTTCCGCTCCCCCTCCCGCGCTGTTCTTGGCGGCGTCGGGGCCGTGGGTCAGAAGGACTCCTCCGGCAGGTCCATGACGTCCAGGGTGACGGCCTCGGCCAGCGCGCGCTGGGTGCCGACACCGGGCAGGATGTCGGTGGCGAAGAACTTCGCCGCGGCGATCTTGCCGGTGTAGAAGGCGGCGTCCTTCGGCGAGGCGTCCGGCAGCTTGGCCGCGGCCACGCTCGCGCCGCGCAGCAGCAGATAGGCGATCACCACGTCGCCGGAGGCGAGCAGCAGCCGGGTGGAGTTCAGCCCCACCTTGTAGATGGAGCGGACGTCCTGCTCGGTGGCCGCGAGGTCGGCGAGCATCGTGCCGACGATCGCCTCCAGGTCCACCGCGGCCTTGGCGAGCTGGTCGCGGGCGGCGGCCAGTTCCTCGCCGCCGGTGGCCTCGGCGAGGAACTTCTTGATCTCCTCGCTCAGGCCGGTCAGCGCCTGCCCCTGGTCGCGGACGATCTTCCGGAAGAAGTAGTCCTGGCCCTGGATCGCGGTCGTGCCCTCGTAGAGGGTGTCGATCTTGGCGTCCCTGATGTACTGCTCGACCGGGTACTCCTGGAGGTATCCGGAGCCGCCGAAGGTCTGGAGCGACTGGGCGAGCTGTTCATAGGACTTCTCCGAGCCGTAGCCCTTGACGATCGGCAGCAGCAGATCGTTGAGCCCGTGCAGCTGCCCGGCGTCCTCGCCCGCGGCCTCGGCGGCCTGGATCGCGTCCTGGACGGAGGCGGTGTAGAGGACGAGGGCGCGCATGCCCTCGGCGTACGCCTTCTGCGTCATCAGCGAGCGGCGTACGTCGGGGTGGTGGGTGATGGTCACCTTGGGCGCGGTCTTGTCCATGAACTGCGCCAGGTCCGGGCCCTGCACCCGCTCCTTGGCGTACTCCAGCGCGTTGAGGTAGCCGGTGGACAGGGTGGCGATGGCCTTGGTGCCGACCATCATGCGGGCGAACTCGATGATCCGGAACATCTGCCGGATGCCGTCGTGCCTGCCGCCGATCAGCCAGCCCTTGGCGGGGTGTTTGTCGCCGAAGGTCATCTCGCAGGTGTTCGACGCCTTGAGGCCCATCTTGTGCTCGACGTTGGTGGCGTGGACGCCGTTGCGCTCGCCCAGCTCACCGGTCTCGGGGTCGAACTCGTACTTGGGGACCATGAACAGCGACAGGCCCTTGGTGCCGGGGCCCGCGCCCTCGGGACGGGCCAGCACGTAGTGGATGATGTTCTCGGCCAGGTCGTGCTCGCCCGAGGTGATGAAGCGCTTGACGCCCTCGATGTGCCAGCTGCCGTCCTCCTGCTCGACGGCCTTGGTGCGGCCGGCCCCGACGTCCGAGCCCGCGTCCGGCTCGGTGAGGACCATCGTGGAGCCCCACTGCTTCTCGACGGCGAGGGCGGCGATCTTCTTCTGCTCCTCGGTGCCCTCGTCGTAGAGGATGCCGGCGAAGGCCGGGCCCGAGGAGTACATCCAGATCGCCGGGTTCGCGCCGAGCACCAGCTCCGCGTACGACCAGATCAGTGAGCGCGGCGCGGTGGTGCCGCCGATCTCCTCGGGCAGCCCCAGCCGCCAGTACTCGGCCGCCATGAAGGACCGGTAGCTCTTCTTGAAGCTCTCCGGGAGCGGCGCGGTGCCGGTCTCGGGGTCGAAGACCGGCGGGGTGCGGTCGGCGTCGGCGAAGGACTCGGCCAGCTCGGTCTCGGCCAGGCGTGCCAGCTCACCGAGGATGTCCTTCGCGGTCTCCACGTCCATCTCCGCGAACGGACCGGTGCCGTAGAGCTGGTCGCGGCCGAGGACCTCGAAGAGGTTGAACTCGATGTCGCGGAGGTTCGACTTGTAGTGGCCCATGACGACGGCTCCGTCTCGCTGCTGCTGCTGTCACAACCGGTCGGGGGTGTGAATCGGGGGGTGAAGGGGACAAGTGGTCGTACAAAATCATGCTACCCGTCGGTAATAAGACGCAACCCCTCGCCCGGTCGATGTGACGACTTACTCGTCCCGGCGGTTGCGGGCTTCGTTAGGCTGGGGGCCGTGTACGGCTACGAGCAGAGTGTGAACGCCGGTCCCGGCGGCCCGGTCCCGGGGTCCGCACCCATGTCCGGCGGCTATCCGGAGCCGTCGCCCGCCTATCCCGAGCCGTCCCCGCCGTCGCTGGCCGACGCGGTGCGCGCCTTCACCACCGGCTCGATGTCGGCCGAGGACTTCCAGGCGATCTTCGCCACCTCCAAGGTGTACTGCCCGCGCGGTGAGAACCCGGGCTTCCTGGCGCTGCACGACACCCAGCAGCCGGTCATCCCGATGTTCACCTCCCTCAAGGAGCTGCGCCGGTACGCGGGCAAGGAGTCCAAGTACTTCGTGATCACCGGGGCCGAGGTGCTTGACCTGCTGCCGACCGGGTACGGCTTCGTGCTCGACATCGACGGGCAGCACCGGATGGTCTTCGACGCCAAGGCGGTCGAGCAGATGGTCGACTTCACCATGCGCCGGATGTACGGCTGAGCCGTCTCCCCCCGGAAGTGGGTGACGGAATAGTCACGCCTTGCTAGATGTTAAGCCTTCAACTAAATTGGACGCGAAGCATCCTGAAGGAGGCCGTCATGCCCGCCGTGACCGTAGAGAACCCACTGACCCTGCCGCGGGTCACCGCGCCCGCCGAGGCGCGGCCGCGCCCGGCGCTGGCCGTCACCACCGCGCCCAGCGGCCTGGAGGGCGAGGGCTTCCCGGTCCGCCGCGCCCTCGCGGGCATCGACTACCGGCACCTCGACCCGTTCATCATGATGGACCAGATGGGTGAGGTGGAGTACGCGCCGGGAGAGCCCAAGGGCACCCCCTGGCACCCGCACCGCGGCTTCGAGACCGTCACGTACATCATGGACGGCACCTTCATCCACCAGGACTCGCACGGCGGTGGCGGCACCATCACCAACGGCGACACCCAGTGGATGACCGCCGGGTCCGGGCTGCTGCACATCGAGACGCCGCCGGAGTCGCTGGTGATGAGCGGCGGCCTCTTCCACGGCCTCCAGCTGTGGGTGAACCTCCCCAAGGCCGACAAGATGATGGCGCCCAAGTACCAGGACATCCGGGCCGACGGCCTCAAGCTGCTCACCTCGGGCGACGGCGGCGCGCTGATCCGGCTGATCGCGGGCGACCTCGGGGGCCACCCGGGTCCGGGCTCGACCCACACCCCGATCACGATGATCCATGTCTCGGTCAGCCCCGGCGCCGAGGTCACGCTGCCCTGGCGGGCCGACTTCAACGCGCTGGCCTACGGGCTCGCCGGGCGCGGCTTCGCAGGTCCCGAGTCCCGTCCGTTCCGGATGGGCCAGGCGGTCGTCTTCGGCAAGGGCGACGCGCTCACCCTGCGGGCCGCGGAGACCCAGGAGTCCCGCTCGCCCAACTTCGAGGTCGTGCTGCTCGGCGGCCTGCCCATCCGCGAGCCGATGATGCAGTACGGCCCGTTCGTCATGAACACCCACGCCGAACTGGCCCAGGCCTTCGACGACTTCCAGGCCGGCCGGCTGGGCACGATCCCCGCGGACTCCCCGTACGGGAAGTGAGCCCGGTCGCCGCCCGGCGGTTCACCGCTCGGACTGCTGCCTGACCTCGTAGAGCTCGAACCAGATGCACTTGCCGTCGCCTCGGGGGTCGACCCCCCAGGAGTCGGCGAGCTCCTCCATCAGCAGCAGACCGCGGCCGGAGGAGGCCATCTCGCCGGGGGAGCGCCGGTGCGGCATCTCGTCGGAGCGGTCGGCGACCTCGATGTGCAGCCGCCGGGTGCCGGGCATCCCGGTGACGTGGGCGATCAGCACCGCCTCGTCGTCGGTGTGCACCAGCACATTGGTGACCAGCTCGGAGACCAGCAGCACCGCGGACTCCAGCTGGTCGGGCGAGGTCCAGTCGTGCAGCAGCTCCCGGATGTCCTCCCGGGCCGAGTGGACCAGCCCGGGGTCGGACTGCGCGACGGTGATGACCGTACGGCGGACCGGGACCGCGCAGGTGGGGCCGTCCGGGTCACGCCGCAGCAGCAGGAGGGCGATGTCGTCCTCGCGGCGGTCGGTCAGCGGGCCGGTCGTGTGATGGGAGGCCGGGCCGTGCACGGCCCGGACCATGGAGTCGGCCAGCCCCTCCAGATCGTCGGCGTTGCCGTTCTCGAAGACTTGCCGCAGCCGGTCCCAGCCGGTCTCCAGGTCGTGGCCGCCGGTCTCGATCAGCCCGTCGGTGCACAGCATCAGCACTTCACCCGGCTCCAGGACCAGCCGGGTGGTGGGGTAGTCGGTGTCGGGCGCGACACCGAGCGGGAGACCGCCGGGCGTACGGCGGATGATCGTCGTGCCGTCGCCCAGCCGGATCGCCGGCTCCGGGTGGCCGGCCCGGGCGACGTCGAGAGTGCCGTCGGCCGGGTCGACCTCCAGATAGAGGCACGTCGCGAACCGTACGTCGTCCGTCTGGGACTCCTCGGCGAGGCCGGCCAGGAAGCGGGAGGTCCTGGAGAGCACCGCGTCGGGCCCGTGCCCCTCGGCCGCGTACGCGCGCAGCGCCACCCGCAGCTGGCCCATCAGCCCGGCGGCCCGTACGTCATGGCCCTGGACGTCGCCGATCACCAGCGCGGTACGGCCCGAGGGCAGGGCGATCACGTCGTACCAGTCGCCGCCGACCTGGAGGCCGCCGCCGGTGGGGACGTAGCGGGCCGCGACCGCCATACCGGTGATGCCCGGCTCGCGGGCCGGCAGCATCGTCCGCTGCAAACCGTCGGAGAGCGCCCGCTCGGACTCGTGCAGATGGGCGCGGGACAGCGCCTGGGCGAGCATCCGGGCGACGGTGGTCAGCACCGAGCGCTCGTCCGGCGTGAACTCCACCGGGTCGCGGAAGGCCGCCATCCACGCGCCGATCGTGACCCCGGCCACCACCAGCGGCAGATACGCCCACGACCTGCGCCCGTACGGCTTGACCATCGGCCAGGTGACCGGGAACCGCTGCTCGTACGACTCCGGGCTCGGCAGGTACACCGCCTGCCCGGCGCGGACCACCGCGGCGGCCGGATAGTCGGTGGTCAGCGGCATGTCCATCATGAAAGCCGAGACGGACTCCTGCCCGTGGTGACCGATCATCGTCAGCCGGTCGCCGGTCACCGCGAAGACGGCCAGCCCGTCCGGGGTGAAGCCGGGCATCGACAGGGTCGCCGCCACCCGCAGCACCTCCGCCGTGGAATCCGCCTCGGCGAGCGCGCGCCCGGCGTCCAGCAGGAACGCCTCCCGGGCGCGCCGCAGACCCCAGCTGCGGCTGTCCGTGGTGTCGTCCGCCGAAGCGCGCACTTCGCAGGCGGTGCCGGAGACCAGCCTCCCCTGCGGCCGCACCCGGATGCGCAGCGTGCGCAGTACGGCCCCCTCCTCGTCCACCACCCGCACCGGCGCCTCGGCCACCGTGCCGTCCGCCCTGGCCAGTGAGATCTCCCAGGCCAGGCTCGCGTAGTCGGTGGCGTGCAGACGCTCCTTGACGGCCGAGGTGGCGATCGTGCAGGCACCGCCGGACAGTCCCAGCAGCCGGACCATCCGGTTGTCCAGCGTCGCGGTGCCGGTCGACCAGTCCCACTGCCACAGGCCGCAGCCCACTGCCGCAAGGACGTCCTCGGTGCGCATTTTTACAGTTTATGTGGATTGACCCGATGTGGGGCAACGTATACCGATGGGGCACCGGCCCGGCGCGCCGGTAGGCTGTGCGAGGCCGCTGGCCCGGCCACCCCCCATCCCGAACCACACCAGCGTCGAGGACGAATGATGCACCGGTACCGGTCCCACACCTGCGGCGAACTGCGCGCCACCGACGTCGGCTCCGACGTCCGCCTGTCCGGCTGGCTGCACAATCGCCGCGATCTGGGCGGCATCCTCTTCGTCGACCTGCGTGACCACTACGGCTTCACCCAGCTCGTCGTCCGCCCCGGCTCCGCGGTGTACGACCAGCTCAGCGGCCAGTCCAAGGAGTCCGTGGTCCGCGTCGACGGCCGGGCCGTGGCCCGCTCGGCGGAGAACGTCAACCCGGAGCTGCCGACCGGCGAGGTCGAGGTCGAGGTGACCTCCCTGGAGGTGCTGGGCGCCGCCGACCCGCTGCCGTTCCCGGTCTTCCCCGAGGACAACGCCAACGAGGAGATGCGGCTCACCAACCGCTTCCTCGACCTGCGCCGCCAGCGCATGCACCGCAACATCATGCTGCGCACCCAGGTCATCTCCTTCCTGCGCCGCGAGATGACCGCGCTCGGCTTCAACGAGATGGCCACCCCGATCCTGTCGGCCACCTCGCCCGAGGGCGCCCGTGACTTCCTGGTGCCCTCCCGGGTGCACGCCGGCCGCTTCTACGCGCTGCCGCAGGCCCCCCAGCAGTTCAAGCAGCTGCTGATGATCTCCGGCTTCGACCGCTACTTCCAGATCGCGCCCTGCTTCCGTGACGAGGACTCCCGCGCGGACCGCTCGCCCGGCGAGTTCTACCAGCTCGATGTCGAGATGAGCTTCGTCGAGCAGGAGGACGTCTTCGGGGTCATCGAGAAGGTCATGACCGACCTCTTCAACGAGTACGGCGGCGGCCGTACCGTCACCTCGCCCTTCCCGCGGGTCCCGTTCCGCGAGTCGATGGTCAAGTACGGCAACGACAAGCCCGATCTGCGCACCTCGCTGGAGCTCGTCGACGTCTCCGCGATCTTCGCCGGATCCGGCTTCAAGGCCTTCGCGGACAAGCACGTCCGCGCGCTCGCGGTGCCCGACACGGCCGAGCAGCCGCGCAAGTTCTTCGACTCGCTCGGCGAGTACGCGGTCTCGCTCGGCGCGAAGGGCCTGGCCTGGGTGCGGGTCGGCGACGACAACGCGCTCACCGGGCCGATCGCGAAGTTCCTCACCGAGGAGAACGTGGCCGCGCTCGTCACCGCGGTCGGGGCCAAGCCCGGCACGGCGATCTTCTTCGGGGCCGGCGAGTTCGACGAGGTCTCGAAGATCATGGGGCCGGTGCGGGTCGAGGCGGCCAAGCGCGCGGGCCACTTCGAGGAGAACGTCTTCCGCTTCTGCTGGATCGTGGACTTCCCGATGTTCGAGAAGAACGAGGACACCGGCGCGATCGAGTTCTCGCACAACCCGTTCTCGATGCCGCAGGGCGGGCTCGAAGCGCTGGAGACCAAGGACCCGCTGGACATCCTGGCCTGGCAGTACGACATCGTCTGCAACGGCATCGAGCTGTCCTCCGGCGCCATCAGGAACCACGAACCCGCGGTGATGTACAAGGCGTTCGAGATCGCCGGGTACTCGCGGGAGACGGTCGAGGCCGAATTCGGCGGCATGCTGCGGGCGTTCCACTTCGGCGCGCCGCCGCACGGTGGGATCGCGCCGGGCGTGGACCGTATGGTCATGCTGCTCGCGGACGAGCCCAACATCCGGGAGACGATCGCGTTCCCGCTCAACCAGAACGCGCAGGATCTGCTCATGGGGGCGCCCTCGGAGGTCGAGGAGGCGCGGCTGCGCGAGCTGCACATTCAGCTGCGCAGGCCGGCCCCCAAGACCCCCTGACCCGCGGTCCGCTTCCCCCGCCCACCTCGACCCGCCCCGCCGGCCCGGCTTCTCCTCCGCCTCAATCGCCGGCGGGGCTGGTCTGTCGCCTCAGTCGCCGGCGGGGCTCGTTTTTTCGGCGGTCCGCAGCATCCACGCGCGGGTGCGCCCGCCACGGGCAGCCGCGTGCCTGCGCCGGCGTGTCAGTCCTTGCGCTGGAACTCCTCTGTCGGGATGGCGACCGTGATGCCCTCCGGGAGGGGGAGGGGGACGGTCTCGCCGTAGATGAACTTCTGGTGGTTCTGGTACGTGCCGCCCTCGGGCCGGGTGTAGAGCAGGCACTCGGCGCGGAAGGGGTCGATGAGCAGATAGACGGGGACGCCGTAGGTCGCGTACTGGAGGAACTTGATCTCGTAGTCGTTGACGTCCTCCTTCGTGGACACGATCTCCACGGCGGCGAGCAGATCCTCGTACGAGTACGGCGTCGCGGCTCCCTCCTCCACGACCGCGATGTCCGGGCAACGGCCGCCCTCGCCGGGGAAGGTGAACAGCACGTCGGACAGGATCTGCCGTCGGCCGATTCCGGCGGCACGCAGGGCGTCATGGACCTCGAAGATGGTCCAGCTCTGCACATTGCTCTGCGGCGTCACGATGATCCGCCCCCCTACGACCTCGACCTTGAAACCCTCGAGATCCGTGGCCATGTGCTCGGCCTTGCCGTTCAGGACATCCGTCCACGTCATCGCGGGCCTCCTGGGCATATCCGTCTCCCGTGATCAGACAGTACCGTACGTAGCAGCGTGACTACGCAGCTACTTCGGGGTCGCCGCCGAAGCGGGTGGTGTAGGAGTCGAGGTCTTCTTCCGTGATCTTGGCGAAGAGGACCGGGGGGACCGTGAAGGGCGTGCCGGCCGGGACCGCGGTGAGGGCGCGGGCCTCCTCCGGGGTGATCCAGGGCGCGTCGTCCGAGGGCAGCGCGAAGGCCGACCGCATGGCGGCCGCGGAGGACGGGATGAAGGGCGCGGAGACCACCGCGTAGAGCCGGATCAGATTCATCGCCGTGCGCAGCGTGAGCGCCGCGCCCTCGGGATTCGTCTTGATCTCCAGCCAGGGGGCCTTCTCCTCCAGGTAGGAGTTGCCCGCGCTCCACAGCGCCCGCAGCGACTGGGCCGCCTTGCGGAACTGGACGGCCTCCAGATGCCCCTCGTACTCCGCGAGCAGCCCGGCGATCTGCTCGCCGAGCTTGGCCTCGGCGTCCCCGGCGACGCCGCCCGCGGGCACCTCGTCCCCGAACCGCTTGCGCGAGAAGGACAGCACCCGGTTGACGAAGTTGCCGAGGGTGTCGGCGAGGTCCTTGTTGACGGAGGACGCGAACAGCTCCCACGTGAAGGACGTGTCGTCGGACTCCGGCGCGTTGGCGATCAGGAAGTAGCGCCAGTAGTCGGCCGGCAGCAGCTCCAGGGCCGCGTCGGTGAAGATGCCGCGGCGCTGCGAGGTGGAGAACTTCCCGCCGTAGTAGTTGAGCCAGTTGAACGCCTTGACGAAGTCGACCTTCTTCCACGGCTCGCGGGTGCCCAGCTCGGTCGCCGGGAACATCACGGTGTGGAAGGGGACGTTGTCCTTCGCCATGAACTGGGTGTAGCGGACGGTGTCGTCCGCCTCGTACCACCACGACTTCCAGTCCCGCGTCTCGCCGGCGGGCGCGGCGTCCGCCCACTCCTTGGTGGAACCGATGTACTCGACCGGGGCGTCGAACCAGACATAGAAGACCTTGCCCTCGGCGGCCAGTTCGGGCCAGGTGTCGGCGGGGACGGGGACACCCCATTCGAGGTCGCGGGTGATCGCCCGGTCCTGGAGCCCTTCGGTGAGCCACTTGCGGGCGATCGAGGACGCCAGGGTCGGCCAGTCCTCGCTGTTGGCGTCGATCCACGCCTCGACCTCGCCGGCCAGCTTCGACTGGAGGAGGAAGAGATGCTTGGTCTCGCGGACCTCCAGGGCGCTGCTGCCGCTGATCGCCGAGCGCGCGTCGATCAGATCGGTCGGGTCGAGCACCCGGGTGCAGTTCTCGCACTGGTCGCCGCGCGCCTTGTCGTAGCCGCAGTGCGGGCAGGTGCCGACGATGTAGCGGTCGGGCAGAAAGCGCTCGTCGGTCAGCGAGTAGACCTGGCGGATCGCCCGCTCCTCGATGAAGCCGTTCTCCTGGAGGCGGCGGGCGAAGCGCTGGGTGATGTCGACGTTCTGCGCCGAGGAACTGCGGCCGAAGTAGTCGAAGGACAGCTCGAAGCCGTCGTAGATCGCCTTCTGCGCGTCGTGCGCCTGGGCGCAGAAGACGTCGACCGGCAGTCCGGCCTCCTTGGCGGCGAGTTCGGCGGGAGTGCCGTGTTCGTCGGTCGCGCAGATGTAGAGCACCTCGTGGCCGCGCTGGCGCAGATACCGCGAGTAGACGTCCGCCGGGAGCATGGACCCCACCATGTTGCCCAGGTGCTTGATCCCGTTGATATAGGGCAGGGCGGAGGTGATGAGGTGACGAGCCATTGCAGGCTGCTCCCATTTCGTTGCGCGGAGTGAATAAAGCGTCTACGGACTGTCAATATCGTATCCGACCGAACGGGCGTATCCGTCGTGGTTTTCCGCCCCCCGGACGGGCTGTACGGTCCCCCCTGAAGATCACCCCGCGTGACTGCACGTGCACATGCACGTGCACATGCACGTGCCTCCCTTACGAGTTATCATCTCCGGTACCAGACAAGGCACTTGGTAGGAGTGGCTGATGCGCCGGACGCACAATGGAATGGCCGCAGCGGACCTTGCGGACGCGGTCTGGCAGAAGAGCGCCCACAGCAATGCCAATGGAACGTGCATGGAGTTCGCGGCGCTGCCCGACGGCGAGGTCGCCGTGCGCAATTCACGCTTTCCGGACGGTCCCGCGCTGATTTACACCCGGGCCGAGATCGAATCGATGATCATCGGTGTGAAGGCAGGCGAATTCGACCATCTTGCGCTGTAACGGTCGGAAGTAATGGCGACATAAGGGCCGGTAATCCCGGCCGTCGGCCGCTAATCCCGGCCGCCGCCGGGCGCGAGGAAGAGTGCCCAGACGACTTTTCCGGCCCCGCTCAGCGGGTGCCAGCCCCAGTTCTCGCTGAACGAGTCGACCAGGTGCAGTCCGCGGCCGGTCTCGGCCACGAAATCGGGGTCCTTGGTGACCGGCGCGACCCCGCTGGGGTCACGCACCGCACACACCACCCGTGAGGTCCACCGGACCAGGCTCAGCCGTACGGGCGCGCCGGCGGTACCGACCGGCACCGCGTAGCGCAGCGCGTTGGTGACGAGTTCGGAGGCGACCAGCTCCATGGAGTCGCGCAGCCCGGAAAGGTCCCAGCGCTGCAACGTACTGCGGGTGAACTGGCGTGCTTCGCGCACCGATTCGAGGGCGGCGGGGAGTTCGCAGGTCGCTCCGTTGCCGGCGGCGAGCCGCTCGGGCGCGAGCACACCCTGCCATAACGGCTCCAGCACGGCCGCGGCCTCAGCCCTCATACGTGCCCCCGAAGTATCTGCACAGCCACCATGCTCATGGATCAGTACCCCGCGATGCAAGAGCGTCTGCACGTGCATCTGCAAGGAATTGATGCACGTGACGATGGAGAGTGACGGAATGGGTACTGCGCGCAGTGCATTAGTGGCAGACTGCTGATGAGCTAAGGGCGGAGCGTGACCTATGAGCGCAGGGCAGCCGGGAGGCGGGTCCATCGTGCGACGAATGCTGCTCGGAGCGCAGCTGCGGCGGCTGCGTGAGTCCAGGGGCATCACCAGGGAGGACGCGGGCTACTCGATCCGCGCCTCCGAGTCGAAGATCAGCCGCATGGAGCTGGGCAGAGTCAGTTTCAAGGAGCGGGACGTCGCCGACCTGCTGACCCTGTACGGCGTCAGCGAGGAGGGCGAGCGACTGGCCATGCTCGGCCTGGTCCGGGAGGCCAACGCGGCCGGCTGGTGGCACGGATACGGCGAGGTGATGCCGACCTGGTTCCAGACGTACGTCGGTCTGGAGGAGTCGGCGGCGCTCATCCGTGTCTTCGAGGTCCAGTTCGTGCACGGCCTTCTCCAGACCGAGGAGTACATAAGGTCGGTGATCCGGCTTGGTCATCCCGAGGCAGCCGAACCCTGGGTGGAAAGACGAGTCGGTCTACGCCTGGAGCGGCAGAAGCTCCTCGTGTCGGAGCGGGCACCCCACTTCGTCGCGGTGATGGACGAGGGCGCGCTGCGACGGCCGTTCGGCGGCCGCGAGGTGATGCGCGACCAGGTCCGCCACATCCTGGAGGCCGCCGAGGCGCCCAATGTGGACGTACGGATCCTGCCGTTCTCGACCGGCGGGCACGCGGCGGGCGGCGGTCCCTTCACCCTGCTGAGCTTCCCCGAGTCCGACCTGCCCGACCTGGTCTATCTGGAGCAGCTCACCGGGGCGCTCTACATCGACAAGCACGACGAGGTCGTGGAGTACACCAAGGCGATGGACGCGCTCGACCGGGTGGCCCTGACCCCCGCCGAATCCGTGGACTGGCTGAATTCCCTCCAGCGCGAGCTGTGACGCGGAGTAACCGCGATCCGCACCCGTACGGGTGAATAACCACCCCCGGTACCCTCGGTGCCCTCCCGTGTGTCGCGTCCGCGTGGATACGGTTACCGTAGGTCACTCAGGGGGCCGATGTGACGAGAGGGATTCGGGTTGCAGCAGGGGGAACAGCGGCCGGAGCAGGCGAGCCGGCCCGGTGACGGCGTCCCGCCGCCGACCCCGTACGCCCGCACCCACCGGCGGGGCGGGGCGGTCGTCGTGGAGTTGCGCGGCGAGATCGACCTGGGCAGCGCCGGGCAGGTGGACCCGCATCTGACGGCCGCGGCGCTCTGGCCGCAGCCGCTGCTGGTCGTCCTCGACCTCGGCGCGGTGGAGTTCATCGACTGCTACGGCCTGTCGCTGCTGGTCCGCGCCCGGCACCAGGTGCTGGACAACGGCGGCCGGGTGCGGATGGTCTGCGTCCACCGGCCGACCAGGAAGCTGCTCGCCCTGACCGGACTCGACGGGCTCTTCCACCCGGTCCGCACGCTCGACGAAGCGCTCCTGCCGTAAGCCGGGAGTCCGTGAGCCGGGCTCCCGTAAGCCCCGCTCCTGTACGCCTCGCACCCGTAAGCACGGCTCCCGTACGCCCCCGCCCGTAAGCGCGGCTTCCGTAAGCCCCGGAGCGGGTAAGTCCGCCGCCCGTAAGCCCGGCGGCCGTAATCGGGGAAATGCCGGAAAGGCTTCCCCGGTCGTCACGCTTCTCGCATTTGCGGTTACTCACATTCTCGGCGCGTACAGTGGCCGCCGGTCTTCCGCCCGTACCCCGGTGGTTGGTGTGACCGGCGTCATACATTCGGGCCGGGGCAAGTGATAAATGTGGGGCCTCGTCGTGTGCGCGAAAGCCACCGGACCGAAGGTGTGGGAATGGGCGTTCGTGCGCGCAAGCGCAAGCGCAGCAAGAAGCGCTGGATCACCGCGATCGTGGTGTCCTTCGTCGTGCTGGTGGCCGGCGCGGCGGGCGCGGTCTATCTCAAACTGAACGCGAATATCGACACCTTCGACGCGGCCGGACTCAGCAAGGACCGCCCCAAGGCGGCGCAGGCGGACGCGAACGGTGACAAGCCCGTCAATGTCCTGCTGATCGGCTCCGACTCCCGCTCCGGCGAGAACGCCAAGCTCGGTGGTGCCAAGTCCGGCCCGATCGGCCGCTCGGACACCACGATCGTGCTGCACATCTACCCCGACCACAAACACGCGGTCGGGATCTCCATACCCCGTGACTCACTGGTCGAGATACCCAAGTGCCTGCTGCCGGACGGCAGCTGGTCGCCGGACCAGCCGAGTGCGATGTTCAACTCCGCGTTCTCCGTGGGCGACACCGCCAAGGGCAACCCGGCCTGCACCCAGAACACCGTCGAGAAGCTGTCCGGCCTGCGGATCGACCACACCATGGTGGTCGACTTCGCCGGGTTCGCGGCCATGACCTCCGCCGTGCACGGCGTCGAGGTGTGCGTGCCCAATGACATCCACCAGGGCGATCTGAACCCCAATCTCCGCTACAAGGGCTCGGTCGTCCTGAGCAAGGGCATGCAGAATCTCTCCGGCCAGAAGGCCCTGGACTACGTCCGTATCCGGCACGGCATCGGTGACAACTCCGACGTCGGCCGGATGCTGCGCCAGCAGGCGTTCCTGTCCGCGCTGATCAGCAAGGTCAAGGGCGAGGGCATGGACCCGACCACCCTGCTGCCGCTGGCGAACGCGGCCACCAGCTCGCTCACCGTCGACCCCGGTCTGGGCACCGCTGCCAAGCTGGTGTCCTTCGGGCTGTCGCTCAAGAACATCGACCTGAAGAACATCCAGTTCATCACCGCGCCCTGGAAGTACGCCGGCGCGCGGATAGACCTGGTCCACCCGGACGTCGACGACCTCTTCGCGGAGCTGCGGGCCGACCGCACCCTGGAAGGCGTCAACGCCTCGGGCAAGGTCACCCCCAAGCCCACCCCGACGCCGACCGTCGACGGCACCGGCATCGCCGTCACCGTCTTCAACGGCACGACCACCGACGGCCTGGCGGGCAAGGCCGCGGACAAGCTCACGGCGGACGACTTCACCGTCACCGGCACCGCGACCGCCAAGTCGCAGGACCACCCGACGACCCGCATAGAGTACGGATCCGCGAACGCCACCGGGGCCAAGTCGCTCGCGACGCTCTTCCCCGGCGCCCAGCTCGTGCCGCTGGACATCAGCGGCATCAATCTCGTGGTCGGCCAGGACTTCGCGAAGAGCGCGGAGAAGACGGCGACCCCCAAGGCGCTGCCGAAGACCGTCACCGAGCAGGCCCGCGCCGCGGACGCCGACCCCTGCTCCAAGCTCTCCTACGGGTGAGCCGGGCCGGTGGTCAGCTCGCCACGTCCCGGTGCGCGGTGACCCGGTCGACCCGGCCGCGTACCAGGTACTCCTCGGGTGTGGCGTTGCGCGCGCCGAACTCCTCGCCGCGCTCGGGGCCCATGTAGCGGGTCCCGATCCGGATCGCCCAGGTCTTCAGCGGGGCCAGGTCCTCGACGAGTTCGGCCGTGCACTCCAGCAGCACGAAGGAGTACGGCGGCCGCTCGTCGTCCACGCACAGCGCGAAGCGCGGGTCGCGGCGCAGTGCCCGGCCCTTGAGCGAGTCGCGTCCGGTGTTGAACACCACGACCGGGTTGCCGAGGTCGGTGTCGTCCAGCTGGAACCAGACGGGGGTCACATGCGGGCGGCCGTCCTTGCGCGTGACGGCGAGCTTGCCGGTGCGGGTGCCGGTCGTTGCGAAGGAACGCCATTCGGCGTCAGTCATCTGCTCCATGCCCGCCAGGCTAGGTCAGCGGAGGCGGCCCGGCCCGTTGTGACGGCGGTGTCGGAGGGGCGGCTGTGGCGGGTGGGTGAGGATCACCCGGTCGAGGTGTCTTCGTTCCGGCCTCTTGGCGGGCGGCCGTCCCGGTGCTTCAATGCTCTCCATTGATTAGGAACCTTTCCTAACCTAGCTTCCCGCAGGGGTCGTTCGACCGACGGCCGGAAACGGAGACGCACATGCAGCACTCCCCCCGCACCCCCACCGGGGCTCCCCTCCACCGCCGCTCCCGCCGCCGGATCGCCATGATCGCCGCCGTCGGCGTACTCGCCGCGGGCGGTGCCTCGCTCTCGCTGGCCGCCACGAGCGACGCGGCCACCGTCCACCCGGCCGCCGTCACGCCGAAGGCGAGCGCCGCGGGTCTGGCCGACCCGCACAAGAAGGAGATCGCGATGGAGCTGGTCTCCTCCGCGGAGAACTCCTCGCTCGACTGGAAGGGCCAGTACAAGTACATCGAGGACATCGGCGACGGCCGCGGCTACACCGCGGGCATCATCGGCTTCTGCTCGGGCACCGGCGACATGCTCGACCTCGTCCAGCACTACACCGACCTGGAGCCGGGCAACGGCCTGGCCAAGTACCTGCCCGCGCTGAAGAAGGTCAACGGCTCGGACTCGCACTCCGGCCTCGGCTCGGCCTTCGAGAGCGCGTGGAAGACCGCCGCCAAGGACACCGTCTTCCAGACCGCGCAGAACGACGAGCGCGACCGGGTGTACTTCAACCCGTCGGTCGACCAGGCCAAGTCCGACGGCCTGGGCACGCTGGGCCAGTTCATCTACTACGACGCCATCGTCATGCACGGCCCCGGCGACGACTCGACCAGCTTCGGCGGCATCCGCAAGACCGCGATGAAGAAGGCCAAGACGCCGGCCCAGGGCGGCAACGAGACCACCTACCTCAACGCCTTCCTCGACGCCCGCAAGGCCGCGATGAAGACCGAGGACGCCCACGACGACACCAGCCGCGTCGACACCGAACAGCGGGTCTTCCTCCAGGCGGGGAACCTCAACCTCGACCCGCCGCTGAAGTGGAAGACCTACGGCGACTCGTACCAGATCCTCACCCTGCCGTAGCCGCGCGGTCTCCGGCCCTGTGTCCGGCCCGCCGTCGTGAGCCCTCGATACGACGGCGGGCCGTTCCGTGTCCCCGGCGGCGGGAGCGGTCCGGGTCCGGGGCTTGCGATGGAGCGCACTCCAAGGTGTTGGCTGGGGCGATGGAGTACACGCAGCTCGGACGCACCGGGCTCAAGGTCAGCCGTCTCGTGCTGGGCACGATGAACTTCGGGTCGCAGACCGACGAGCCGGACTCGCACGCGATCATGGACGCCGCCCTGGAGGCGGGCGTCAACTTCTTCGACACCGCGAACATCTACGGGATCGACGAGCGCAAGGGCCTCACCGAGGAGATCCTCGGCAGCTGGTTCGCGCGCGACCCCGGCCGCCGCGACAAGGTGGTGCTGGCCACCAAGCTCTACGGGAACATGACGAACGACGGGACCCCCTGGTACGAGGAGTCCTGGCCCAACCACCACCGGCTGAGCGCCCTGAACATCCGCCGCGAGGTCGAGGCGAGCCTGCGCAGGCTGGGCACCGACCACATCGACGTCTACCAGTTCCACCACATCGACCGGGCCACGCCGTGGGAGGAGATCTGGCAGGCGATCGACGTCCTGATCCGCCAGGGCAAGATCCTCTACGCCGGATCGAGCAACTTCGCCGGGTGGCATCTCGCTCAGGCCAACGAGGCCGCCGCCAGGCGCGGTTCGCTCGGCCTGGTCAGCGAGCAGTGCCTGTACAACCTCGCCGAGCGCAGCGCCGAGACCGATGTGATCCCGGCGGCCCGGGCGTACGGCCTCGGCGTCATCCCGTGGTCGCCGCTGCACCAGGGGCTGCTCGGCGGGGCGCTGCGCAAGGAGCGCGAGGGCGGCGGCGCCCGGACCTCGGGCGGCCGCTCGGCCGCCGGTCTCGCCGATCCGGCGGTACGGGCGCGGGTGGAGGCGTACGAGGAGCTGTGCGACAAGCACGGCCTCGCGCCCGGTGAAGTGGCGCTCGCCTGGCTGCTCACCCGGCCCGGGGTGACCGGGCCGATCGTCGGGCCGCGGACCGCGGAGCAGCTGGAATCGGCGCTGCGGGCAGTGAGGTTGACGCTGTCCGCCGAGCTGCTGGACGCGCTGGACGGGATCTTCCCGGGGCCGGGTCCGGCGCCGGAGTCCTTCGCCTGGTAGCGGGCCCTCCGCCTTTGGGCCGAGCGGGCGCAAGTGCCCCGGCGGCGGCCGCGGTTCGGGCGGCCGCCCCGGGGGACTCCTGGCGTCAGGTCGTCGCGGTCGGGGTGGCGCCGGCCGGGCCGCCGGAGGGACGCTGCGGCAGCAGGGCCTTGCAGGTGTCGTACGCCTTCGCCGTCTTCGGGTCGGAGGTGTCGAACCCGCCGCGGAAGCCGCCGAAACCCCCGCCGCCGCGGCCGTTGGTCGCGCCCGGCGACGGCGTGGGCAGCACGACCCCGTGGTCCTTGAGGCAGCTGGTGAACGCCTGGAAGGCGCTGTTGTTCGCGCCGCCCTGCCCGCCGCCCTGTCCGTCGAACTTCGGCTGGAGCGACTTGCAGGCATCCAGCGCCTTCTGGGTGGCCGCGTCCGGCGAGGCCCCGCCGAAGCCCGGGAAGCCGCCACCGCCGCCGAAGCCGCCACCACCGCCGCCGAAGCCGCCGCTGGGCCGCCCGGAGCCGCCCTGCCCGCCGCGGAAGCCGCCGCCTCCCGGGCCCCCGGACTCACCGGGGGAGCGCCGGGCGAACGTCGGGATCTTCAGGCCGTGCTGCGACAGACAGGTCCGGTACGCCTCCATGGACTGCTCACCCGTGCCCGTCCCCTTGCCGGCGTCGGACGGAGCGCCGGACGCCGAGCCGGACGGTTTGGCCTGCGCGGAGGACGAGCCCGAGGAACAGGCGGTGAGCAGCAGCGCCCCCGACGCGAGCAGGGCGACCCCCGCTCCGGCCCGCAGCGCGTTGCGCCCGGCGGCCGTGAGCCGCCGGTCCGTACCGGGTGCGCCGCCGCTGCCGCGCGAATCGCCGTGTCCGTCAGTGTGCGGCGCGTCCGTCAGCGGTGCGGACGGCCGGCCGGTGGTCCAGGTCATGTCCGTGGTCTCCTCGGGAAGGCGCTGCAATGAGAGATGCCGCCCGCGTGCGCGCGCGGGACACGGACAGCACGCAGGCGACGGCCAGACTGAACCGCACGCAGGTGGGGACTGTCGGGGACCGAGCTGTGAGTTTCCGGGGAATCCCGGCCCGCCCGGCGCCCCGGAACCGCGTGCTCCGGACCTTTTCGCCGGAAACGGACCGTTTCGCCGGGTGTCCCGAAGGTGTACGGGAGGTGCCGGTTCCCAGGGAACTCCCAGGGTTCTCCCAGGGCTTCAAAGGCGGCGGCGGCCAGGATGCGCGCCATGAAGGTGCTCCCACGGCGGCGCAGGGCCGTCCTGATCAACTCGGTGCTCGGCGTGGTGGTCCTCGCGGCCGCCGGCGGCGCCTACGCGGCGGTGCACGACGACGGCGACAAGTCCCCGAACACCGGTGGCGCGCGGGTGGTGACCGTCTCCCGGGGCACGGTGCAGGCCACGGTCTCCGGCTCGGGCACCCTCTCCTCCCCCAGCGACGCGGGTCTGAACTTCACCACCGGCGGCACCCTCACCGAGGTCAAGGTCAAGCCGGGCGACAAGGTGAAGAAGGGCCAGGTGCTGGCCAAGGTCGACCCGACCTCGGCGGAGGCGGCCCTCCAGCAGGACGAGGCCTCACTGACCGCCGCCGAGGCCAATCTGACGAAGGTCGAGGAGGGCGAGCTGCCGGCCTCGACCGGTGCGAACTCCGGCTCCGCCGGCTCTTCCGGGGGTCGCGGCGCCGAGGCGGCGACCCCGACCCCGGACCCCACGCCCACCGTGGACCCGGCCCAACTGGCCCAGGCGCAGGCCCAGGTGACGCAGGCGGAGAACGCCGTGGCCGCCGACCGGCGCGCGGTGGACGGCTGTGTGCTCAAGGCCCCGGTGTCCGGCACGGTCGCCTCGGTGGCGGCCGCCAAGGGCGACACGGTCTCGGGGACGGGCGGCAGCGGCTCCGGCGCCGGTTCCGGCTCGGGCAGCGGCGGTTCGTCGAGTTCTTCCTCCTCGTCCTCCGGCACGCTCAGCGGTTTCGTCGTGCTGACCAACCCCAGCGGTATGCAGGTCACCGCGGACTTCTCCGAGGCCGACTCGCTGAAGGTCAAGCCCGGCCAGACCGCCACCGTCACGCTGAACGCCGAGTCCGGCACCGTGCTGGACGCCAAGGTGCTTTCGGTCAGTTCGCTCCCGGTCAGCAGTTCGGGCAGCGGCTCGTCGGGCAGCGCCGTGCAGTACGCGGCCACGCTCGGCATCACCAGTGACACGTCGAATCTGCGGACCGGGCTGAGCGCCAGCATCCAGGTCGTCACCGGTACGGTCAGCGACGCGCTCAGCGTGCCGACCGCCGCGGTCTCCGGCACCGGCGCGGCCCGTACCGTCCTGGTGGTCAACGCGGACGGCTCCACGACCCGGACCGATGTCACCGTGGGCGTCGAGGGCGACAGCACCGACCAGATCACCGGCGGCCTCAAGGAAGGCCAGCAGGTGCAGATCCCGACGGTCGCCTCCTCGGGCAACGGCGGCTTCCCGAGCGGCGCCTTCCCCGGCGGTATCGGCGCGGGCGGCGGCCGGTTCGGCGGCGCGGGCGGCGCCGGCGGCTTCCGGTCCGCGGGCGGCGGCTTCGGCGGCGGAGGTGGCCGCGGATGACACCGGCCCTGAGCAGGCGGCTGGGCCTGGGCCGGACCGGACTCCACCGCCGGGCGGACGTCCCCGACGAGCCGGCGGAGAGCCCATGGGGTCCCGCGCCGGTCATCGAGGTGCGCGCGCTGCTGAAGACGTACGGGCACGGCGACGCCACCGTCCGCGCGCTGGGCGGTCCGGTGGACCCGGCGACCGGTGAGTCGCCGGGCGTCGACCTGGTGGTCGAGCAGGGCGACATGGTCGCGGTCATGGGCAGTTCGGGCTCCGGCAAGTCCACCCTGATGAACATCCTTGGCTGCCTCGACGTCCCGACCTCCGGCCGCTATCTGCTGGACGGCATCGACGTCGGCGGGCTGGACGAGCACCAGCTCTCGCTGGTCCGCAACCGCAAGATCGGCTTTGTCTTCCAGTCGTTCAACCTGGTGCCGCGCACCCCCGCGCTCGCCCAGGTCGAACTGCCCCTCGCCTACGCCGGGGTGAAGTCCGCCGAGCGGCGGCGGCGCGCGCTGGCCGCGCTCGCCCTGGTCGGCCTCGCCGACCGCGTCGACCACCGGCCCAACGAACTGTCGGGCGGCCAGCAGCAGCGGGTCGCGGTGGCCCGCGCGCTGGTCACCGCCCCGGCGATGCTGCTCGCCGACGAGCCGACCGGAAACCTGGACAGCCACAGCACCGAGGACGTGCTCGCCATCATCGACCGGCTCAACGCCTCCGGGCGGACCGTCGTCCTGATCACCCACGAGGACGAGGTGGCCCGGCACGCCAAGCGGGTCATCCGGCTGGTCGACGGCCAGGTCGTCGAGGACGTACGGCAGGCCGCCGCGGACGCACCGCACACCAGCCGGAGCGGGTCCCGCGCGCTGACCGGCGGAGGTGCCTCCCGGTGAACCCCTTCGAGACGCTGCGGTTCGCCTTCGGCGGGCTCGCCGCCAACAAGGTCCGCTCCGCGCTGACGATGCTCGGGGTGCTGATCGGCGTGGCCGCGGTCATCATCCTGCTCGCGGTCGGCAACGGCTCCTCGCAGTCCGTCAAGGACTCGATCGAGAAGCTGGGCACCAACTCGCTGACCGTCTCCTCGGGCGGCGGCTTCGGCTCCTCCGGGGCCACCAGCACCAAGCCGCTCACCGTGGACGACGCGCGGGCGCTGGCCGACCCGGCCGACGCGCCCGACATCGACTCGGTGGCGCCCGAGGTCACCACCTCGCAGACCGCGCTGTACGAGGGCACCTCGCACACCGTCGGCCAGGTCGTCGGCACCTACCCGGCGTACTTCAAGGCGTCCAACAGCAAGGTCGCCAAGGGTGACTACTTCAGCGCCGACGACGTGCTCAACTCCCGGAAGGTGGCGGTGATCGGCTCGACCACGGCCACCGATCTGTTCGGGGCGGTCAGCCCGGTCGGCAAGAAGATCGTCCTGGGCGGGACCCCGTTCACCGTGGTCGGTGTGCTGGAGACCAAGGGCGGTACCGGCTTCCAGGACCCGGACGACACGGTGGTCGCGCCGCTGCCGACCGTGCAGAACGCCTTCACCGGCTTCGGCCCGATCAGCCAGATCCTCGTCGAGGCCAAGTCCGCGGACGCCACCACGCCGGCGCAGAACGAGATCACCACCGTGCTGATGGGCACCCACGGCATCAAGAACGCCAACGCGCTGGACTTCCGGGTCAGCAGCCAGGCGTCCCTGCTGGACACCCAGGCCGACACCAACAAGACCTTCACCGTCCTGCTCGGCGCGGTCGCCGCGATCTCGCTGCTGGTCGGCGGGATCGGGATCACCAACATCATGCTGGTCACCGTGACCGAGCGGACCCGGGAGATCGGCATCCGCAAGGCGATCGGGGCGCCCAAGGGCGTCATCCTCGGGCAGTTCCTGGCCGAGTCGACCCTGCTGTCGCTGGTCGGCGGCGGGCTCGGGGTGCTGGCCGGGCTGATCGGCTCACGCTTCACCATCGTCGGCATCAAACCGGTGATCATCCCGGAGTCGGTGTGGGGCGCGTTCGCCATCGCCGTCGCCATCGGGCTGTTCTTCGGCAGCTACCCGGCCAACCGCGCGGCGAGTCTGCGGCCCATCGAGGCCCTGCGGCACGAGTGACTTCACTAAGAGACAAGGGAGAAGCCGAGATGGCGCGACGCCGCACCGAGCTTGTCAAGGCCGACGCCGACACGGACCTGCTGCCGCGCGTCACCGAGCCCCGGCCGGACACCGCGCCCGGGGTCGGGGAGATCGAGGTACTGGAACGGGGCGAGATCCTGGAGAGTCCCACCGGGGTGCTCGCCGAGCGGCCGGAGGACATCCTGGCCGAGCCGCCGGACGCGCGGGACATCTCCGCCGAGCTGGCGGCCCCGCCGCGGCGCAAGCTGCCGTGGCTGACGCTGCTGCTGTCGGCGGGCGTGGTGGCCGCGGGCGCCTTCTCGGTCGGCGCGCTGGTCGAGAAGCACCACCTCCAGAACTCCCCGACGGCCGGCCGCGGCTTCAGCTTCCCGACGGCGGGCGCGACCGGCGGCGCGGGCGGCGGCCGTACGTTCGGCGGCTTCGGCGGAGGTACGGGTACGGGCGCGGGCGCGGGTACCGGCTCGGGTACGGGGGCGGCCGGCGCCCTGACCGTCGGCACGGTCAAGCTGGTGGACGGCAGCACGATCTATGTCACCGACGCGCAGGGCAACATCGTCAAGATCACCACGGGCAAGTCCACGAAGGTGACCGAGTCCAAGGAGGGCAAGGTCTCCGACCTCAAGGCCGGGCAGAGCGTCACCGTCCTCGGCAGCAAGAACGCCGACGGCGACATCGCGGCCACCACGGTCACCCAGGGCAGCGGCGCCCCGGGCGGGTTCGGCGGCTTCGGAGGGTTCGGCGGAGGCGGTACGGGCCGCGCGGGCGCCACCGGGGGTACCGGAAACTGATCCTCCGCTTACGCTGCCAGGGCGTACGGTACGGCTCCGGAACGTACGACGGTCGTACCGTATGACCGTGAGTCCGAGTGGGCCACCGTCGGCGGTGGGCGAACCACCGTCCCCGTACCGCCGCGCGTGCGGTGCCGTACGACCGACCCCGGAGGGGAGGAGCGCTCATGGACACGCCCGAGGCCAGTCTGCTGGTCGTCGACGACGAGCCGAACATCAGGGAACTGCTCTCCGCGTCCCTGCGGTTCGTCGGCTTCAAGGTCGTCTCCGCCGCGTCCGGCGCCGACGCGCTGGCCGCGGTCGCCCGTGAGCGGCCCGACCTGGTCGTGCTCGACGTGATGCTCCCGGACATGACCGGCTTCGCCGTCGTACGGCGGCTGCGCGAGGAGTCCGGGCCGCACGCGCGGTCCGCCTCCGGCGCGCCCGACCGGCTGCCCGTGCTCTTCCTCACCGCCAAGGACGGCGTCGAGGACAAGATCAGCGGGCTGACGGCGGGCGGCGACGACTACGTCACCAAGCCGTTCAGCCTGGAGGAACTCATCGCCCGCATCCGGGCGATACTGCGCAGGACCGGCGGCCCGACCGACGACGGTCGGCTCGTCGCGGGCGATCTGGAACTCGACCCGGTCGGCCACCAGGTGCTCCGCGGCGGCCGGCCCGTCTCGCTGTCCCCCACCGAGTTCAAGCTGCTCGCCTATCTGATGGCCAACACCGACCGGGTCGTCTCCAAGCTGCAGATCCTCGACCACGTGTGGGCGTACGACTTCGGCGGCGACCTCAGCATCGTCGAGTCGTACATCTCGTACGTCCGCCGCAAGGTGGACTCCGGCGCGGACGGCGCGCCCAAGCTGATCCACACCGTGCGGGGCGTCGGCTATGTGCTGCGCCGCCCCGCGCCCGGCCAGGACTGAGCCGTGCGCCGGGCGCCGCTGTCCGCGTTCCGCCCGTCGGCGCTGTCGCTGCGGGCCCGGCTGGTGCTGCTGTCGATGGTGCTGGTGCTGCTGGGCCTCGCGGTCAGCGACACCGTGGTGCTCGGCTCGGTGCGCGGCCAGCTCGTCGAGCGGGTCGACCAGCAGCTCCAGCGGTACGGTCAGCCGCTCGCCCAGCGGCTCGGCACCGAGGGCATCCCGCCGCCGAGGGCGGACCGGCCGGACGGCGCCAGGCCGTGGCTGCCGAGCCAGTTCGTGGTGGCCTTCGCGGCGGCCGACGGGCGGATCGCCGAGCAGTTCCGGCTGCCGGTGGCCGTGGGCGACCCGCGGCCGCTGTGGCCCGCGATGGACGCGACCGAACTCCGGGCGCGGCTCGACAAGCCCTTCGACGTCGCCAGCGACCACGGCGGCGGGCGCTGGCGGGTGCTGATCGTGCCGGTGGACCCGGTGGACACCGCCGGCCGGGCCGTACCGCCGGGAGCCGTCGCCCGCTACGGCACGACCGTGCTGCCCGCAGGGATCGTGGTGGCCGCCTCCCTGGACGAGGTGTCGTCCACCACGAGCAGGCTGAGCACCGGCTTCTGGTTGATCGGGGCCGTGGTTGCGGCCCTGCTCGGGGTGGCGAGCTGGTTCGCGGTCCGGGCCGGGCTGCGGCCGCTGCGGCGGATCGAGGCGACCGCCGCCGAGATCGCCGCGGGCCGCCCGCTGTCCCACCGGATGCCCGAGGTGTCCCCGCGGACCGAGGCCGGGCGGCTGTCGTACGCGCTCAACGGCATGCTCGCGCAGATCGAGTCCGCGTTCGCCGCGCGCGCCGAGTCCGAGGAGCAGATGCGGCGGTTCGTCGCCGACGCCAGCCATGAGCTGCGCACCCCGCTGGCCGGCATCCGGGGCTTCGCCGAGCTGTACCGGATGGGCGCGCTGCCCGACGAGGCCGACGTCAAGCGGACGATGGCCCGGATCGAGAGCGAGTCCGTACGGCTGGGCGGTCTGGTCGAGGATCTGCTGACGCTGGTGCGGATGGACGAGCAGCGGCCGGTGCAGCTTGCGCCGATGGATCTGCGCACGCTCGCGGTGGACGCGCTGCACGACACGACCGCGCTCGACCCGACCCGCGAGGTCTCCCTCACCGGGCCGGGCGGCCCCGGCACCCCGCCGGGTCCTGCGCCCGTGCTCGGCGACGAGGCCCGGCTGCGGCAGGTCGTCACCAACCTCGTCGGGAACGCGGTCGCGCACACGCCGCCGGGCACGCCGGTACGGATCGGTGTCGGTACGCAGGCGGGCAGCGGGGTGCTCGAAGTCGCGGACGCCGGGCCGGGGTTGACCGCCGCGCAGGCCGCGCGGGTCTTCGAGCGCTTCTACCGGGTGGACGCGTCGCGCAGCCGCCAGCAGGGCGGGGGCGCGGGCCTCGGGCTGGCCATCGCCTCGGCGCTGGCGACGGCGCACCACGGCCGGGTCGAGCTGGACACGGCGCCCGGCGAGGGCGCGACCTTCCGCCTCCGCCTCCCCTCCGCCCGCCAACCCCCCTACTGACGCGACCCCCCTCGGGCCGACCTTTCCGGCGGCGTACGGGTGCCGGCCGTATCACTCGGTGTGTTCCACGTGGAACACACCGAGTGATACGGCCGTACGCGGGCCGGGGCCTCCGGGCGGTTCGGCAGGTCAGGGGAGGGGGTGGTTCAGGCAGGGGGCGTGGTCGAGCTGTTCGAGCAGGGCGACGCGTTGGCCCGGGGTGAGGTCGCCGGCCAGGTCAGTGTCGCCGATACGGGCGCGTACGAGGAATTCCAGGCCGGTCGGGGCGCTGACGCCGGGCAGCGCGTGGACCAGGGCGGCGACGGGGATCCCGGCGGCGTCCTCGTCCCCCGCGGCGGCCCGCCGCAGTACGCGGGACAGCCCCGGCACCCCCTCCGCGACGACCTCGCTCAGCACGAGCGCTCTGCGGTGTCTGGCGTCCGAGCCGGACGGCGTCATGACTCCACCTCGCTCCTTTTTACGCACATTTACGCACTTTATGCATGAGCGTACGCCTGCGGCGGAGGCGGTCAACCGGGACGTAGATGGTGACCGAGTGTGGCTCCGAGGCTCCTTTGCGTGGTGACGTGGGGAGGGGTGGAGGGATTTGCTCCGTTTCCGAGCGCGTGGAACGGAAAGACGCGACAAAGGAGCCCCGAGTCGCGGGGCGCCCGCGACGACGGCGACGGAGGTGAGGGTCGTGGCGAATGGGAACGGGTCCAGCCGATCCGTGGGCACGCTGGTGAAGGACGGGACCGAGCAGCTCTCGGACCTGATCCGGCAGGAGCTGCGGCTGGCACAGACCGAGCTGACGCGGAAGGGCAAACGTGCCGGGATCGGCGGCGGTCTCTTCGGCGCCGCGGGGCTGATGGCCTTCTTCGGCCTGGCCGTACTGATCTTCGGCGCCATCGCCGCCCTCGCGATGCCGCTGCCGCTGTGGGCCGCGGCGCTCATCGTGGCGGGCGGTCTGATGCTGCTCGCGGGGGTCATGGCGCTGATCGGGAGGCACGAGGTCAAGCGGGCGGTGCCGCCCGTGCCGGGCGAGGCGATGGGCAGCATGCGGCACGACCTGGAGACGATCAGGGAGAGGGCGAAGCGATGACGCGCGACAACGGTCACACCCCCGGCGTGGTGAGCGCCGACCCCGTACTCGCCGAGCTGGAACGGGAGATCGCCGAGACGCGGGCGCGGCTCGGCGCGACCGTCGAGGAGCTGGCCGCGAAGGTGGATGTGCCCGCGCGGGCGAAGGCGAAGGCGCAGGAGACGGCGGAGCGGTTGCGGGGGTCCGCGACGAAGGCGGAGGACCGGGTGCGGCAGTCCGCGGTGGGCCTGAAGTCCCGGTTGCCCGGCGGGGGCGCCGGTCACCGTGCGATCGGGGCCGGGTCCGGCCCCGCCGCCCTGGGTTCCGGCTCCCACCTGGCCGAGGTCGGGCACGACGCCGTGGCACGTACGGGGGCCCGGCTGAGCCGCGTCTCCGACGACCAGTGGCGCCATGTCTACCTGCCGGCGGCGGCCGCGACGGTCACGGTCGGCGCGGTAGCGGCCCTGAGCTGGGCCCGTCACCGCACGTGAGCCCTCGCGGCGCGGACCAGTAGGGGCGCCGCGCCCCTCGGCGCGAGCCGCTGCGCGAGGCTGCTGCCGGGTTGGGCACCGCCGGGTCGGTACAGTCCGCGTCCCGCCGCGGCGGCGGGGAGAGGGTGGGCGCCGACCTTGGCGTGACGACCTTGCGGGGTTCGCTGCGCGAGCTGACCCCGGGTCGGGCACCGCCGGGTCGGCCCTGTTCGCGTCCCACCGTGGCGGCGGGGGGATGGTGGGCGCCGACCTCGGCTTGACGACCTTGCGGGGTTCGCTGCGCGAGGCTGCTGCCGGGTCTGGCACCGCCGGGTCGGTCCCATTCGCGTGCCGCCGTCGCGGCGGGGAGAGGGTGGGCGCCCATCTTGGCGTGACGACTCTGCGGGGCCGCTCGCCGGGCGATGACGAATTCGGCGACGTAGGGGCGCGTCAGCGCGAGGGCAGGGCGGGCGTTCGCTCTTTTTTCGCCGCCGCGGTGGGACGCGGGAGGGGCCGGATCGGCGGTGCCGGGCTTGGCGGGTGCTCGCGCAGCGGGCTCGCGCTGCCTGGCCTTGGGGTGCGCGTCGTCGCGGAACGTGGGCTCGCGGGGAAAGGCCGGAGGCCGAACTCGTAGCATCGGGGGATGGAACAGCGACCACTGGGCAAGACCGGCCGGAACGTCTCCGTCGTCGGACTGGGGACATGGCAACTGGGCTCCGACTGGGGTGACGTCCGCGAGGAGGACGCCATCGCCGTACTGGACGCCGCCGTCGACGCCGGCGTCACCTTCTTCGACACCGCCGACGTCTACGGCGACGGCCGCAGCGAGCAGCTGATCGGCCGCTACCTCCGCGACCGCCCCGCCGCGGACATCTTCGTCGCCACCAAGATGGGCCGCCGCGCCGACCAGCTCCCGGAGAACTACTCCCTCGACAACTTCCGTGCCTGGAACGACCGTTCCCGCGCCAACCTCGGCGTCGACACGCTCGACCTCGTACAGCTGCACTGCCCGCCGACCCCCGTCTACTCGACCGACGCCGTCTTCGACGCGCTGGACACCCTCGTCGCGGAGAAGCGGATCGCCGCCTACGCGGTCAGTGTCGAGACCTGCGCCGAAGCCCTCGCCGCCATCGCCCGCCCGGGCGTCGCCAGCGTGCAGATCATCCTCAACCCGTTCCGGCTCAAGCCGCTTGAGGACGTCCTGCCCGCCGCCGCGGAGGCGGGCGTCGGCATCATCGCCCGCGTCCCCCTCGCGTCCGGCCTGCTCAGCGGCAAGTACACGCGCGAGACCGTCTTCGCCGCGAACGACCACCGGACGTACAACCGGCACGGCGAGGCGTTCGACCAGGGCGAGACCTTCTCCGGCGTCGAGTACGACACGGGCCTGGAGGCGGCCGCCGAGTTCGCCGAACTCGCCCCGGAGGGTGCGACGTCCGCGCAGACCGCGCTGCGCTGGATCATCCAGCAGCCCGGCGTCACCTCGGTCATCCCGGGCGCCCGCTCGGTGGAGCAGGCCCGCGCCAACGCGAGCGCCGCCGCGCTGCCGCCGCTGCCGGACACGACGCTGGCCGCCGTACGCGACCTGTACGACCGCCGTATCCGCGCCCAGGTGCACGCCCGCTGGTGACGGACGCGGCCAACGGCAGGCCGCACGGCCGCACCCGCAAGCCGCACCCGCAGGTCGTACCCAAAGCTGTACCCAAAGCCGTACCCACCGGGCACCCCGCCCGGCGGGTACGGCTACCGTCTTGCGAATGACCACCTTCACTGACGATCACGCCGAATTCCCGGGCGCCGCCGGCCCGTACGCCACCACCGAGGCCGACCCGAACGCCGTGGGCCGGGTCCGCACCGAATACTCCCCGGTCCACGACGGCGACCCCGACCCGGGCGAGATCGTCTGGACCTGGGTCCCGTTCGAGGAGCGGGACGGGCGCGGCAAGGACCGCCCGGTGCTCGTCGTCGCCCGGGAGAGCGGCGGCACGCTGCTGGCCGTGCAGCTCTCCAGCAAGCGGCACGACCAGGACCGCGAGTGGGTCGGGATCGGCGCGGGCCCCTGGGACCGCGAGGGCCGCGACT
Organism: Streptomyces sp. NBC_00223; assembly: GCF_036199905.1. Taxonomy (NCBI): domain Bacteria; kingdom Bacillati; phylum Actinomycetota; class Actinomycetes; order Kitasatosporales; family Streptomycetaceae; genus Streptomyces; species Streptomyces sp. NBC_00223. The sequence continues at coordinate 4,264,921 of NZ_CP108109.1, forward strand.
CCTGGGTCTCCCTCGACCGGGTGCTGCGCCTGCACGACCAGGGCATGCGCCGCGAGGCCTGCGCCCTGGACCGCGCCCGCTTCGACCTCGTGGTGGACCGCCTCAAGGAGTTGTACGGCTGGTCGTGACCGGCCGTGCCCCCCGGCGTCCGCTGCCAACGCCAACTTACGGCGGACGCCGCCAACTTCCGGCGTCGGCCGTCAACTCCCGGCGGACGCTGGTGAGCGGCCGCGCCGGAGCGTAAGGTCGTCCCCGGTGTGCCGGGAAGTCTGGTCGGCGGTCGCTTCGGCGACCCCTGCCGCCGGACCGAGGGACCTCCCGTGCTCGAACTCACCGCCGCCGCAAGCCTGATACCCCACCCGGCGCACCCCGCGTGAGCGGCTGGCAGGCGTGGGCGGCCCTCGCGGTCTTCGCCGGCGCGTACGTCCTGATCGTCACCGAGTGGGTGCACCGGGTGGCCGCCGCGCTCGGCGGCGCGGCCGCGATGCTGGCGCTGCGGGCCACCGACGCCGACGCGGCCTTCTTCTCCACCCGCGCGGGCATCGACTGGAACGTCGTCTTCCTGCTGCTCGGCATGATGATGATCGTCGGAGTGCTGCGCCGGACCGGCCTCTTCGAGTTCCTGGCGATCTGGGCGGTCCGCCGGGCCAGAGCGCGGCCGTTCCGGGTCATGGTCATGCTCGTGGTGATCACCGCGGCCGCCTCCGCGCTGCTGGACAACGTCACCACGGTCCTGCTGGTCGCGCCCGTCACCCTGCTGGTGTGCGAGCAACTGGCCCTGCCCGTGGCGCCGTTCCTGATCTCCGAGGTGCTGGCGTCCAACATCGGCGGCATCGCCACCCTCGTCGGCGACCCGCCGAACATCATCGTCGGCACCCGCGCGGGCCTGACCTTCAACGACTTCCTGGTCCATCTCGCCCCGCTGGCCGCGCTGTTGACCGCCGTCCTGGTCGTGATGTGCCGGGTGATGTTCGCCAAGTCCTTTGTGTACGACGAGAAGCGCGCCGCCGCGGTGCTGGCGCTCGACCCGCGCGCCGCGATCCGCGATCGGCGGCTGCTCGCCCAGGGCCTGACCGTACTCGCCGCCGTCGTGGCCGGGTTCGTGGCGCACCCCTTGCTCCACTACGAGCCCAGCGTCGTCGCGCTGCTGGGCGCCGGGGTGCTGATCGCGGTCACCCCGGTCCGTACGGAGGAGGTGCTGGCCGAGGTGGAGTGGCCGACGCTGGCCTTCTTCGCGGGGCTGTTCGTGATGGTCGGCGGGCTGATCGAGACCGGGGTGGTCGGCGCGGTGTCGCGCGCGCTGGCCGACGCCACCGGGGGTGACGCGCTGAGCGCCTCGGCACTGCTGCTCGGCGGTTCGGCGGCGCTGTCGGCGATCGTGGACAACATCCCTTACGTGGCCACGATGGCGCCGGTCACCGCGGACCTGGTCCACACGGTCGGGCCAGGACACGGCCATGTTCTGTGGTGGGCGCTGACGGCCGGCGCCGACCTCGGCGGCAACGCGACGGCGATCGGCGCGTCGGCGAACGTCGTGGTGCTCGGCATCGCGGAACGCAACCGGACGCCGATCTCCTTCTGGACGTTCACGCGGTACGGCGCTCCGGTCGCGGCGGTGACGGTCGCGGTGAGCGGACTGTACGTGTGGGTGCGCTACTTCGCCCTGGGGTGAGGACTCGCGCGCGGGCCGATCCTCGTGCCTCCTACGGCCCCGCGCCCCTGTCGTACGGTCCCCCGCCCGCCGCGGTGAACGTCCGCAGCCCCTCGATCAGGACGCACCGCTGCCGCGGCGGTATCCGGGCGGCGATCCCGGCGACCGCGCCCCGGCGGCGCTCGGTCACCTCGGCCACGGTCCGCCGCCCCTCACCGGTCAGCGAGATCACGCAGGCCCGGCGGTCGTCGGGGAGGGTGTCCCGGGCGACCATACCCGCGGCGGACAGCCGACCGCTCATCCGCATGGCCGTGGACGGCTGTACGTCCAACTCCTCCGCCAGCGTCGACAGGTTCAGCGGCCCCCGCTCGTACAGCGCGGTCAGCATCCGGAACTGCGGGAGCGTCAGCGCCTCCGCCACGGTGTGCAGCGAGCGGACGGTGACGGTCACCAGCAGCCGGGACGCGGTCAGCAGCGCGTCGGCCAGCGCTTCGGCTTCTTCGTGCCCGGAAGCGGGGCCGGGCGCGGGGGTCGGGGCGGGTATGCGGGCGGCGATCATGGGTGCTCGCCTCGGATCAGGCTCCCTGGCGGTTGTGTTCGTGCTCCGCGCGGGCGACGAGTTCGCACAGCTCCACCCGCTCGCCCGAGCTGAGGTCACCGACGGTCTGCTTGTCGTGGACGTGCGCCCGGAGCAGCACGTCGTGCCCGTCGAGGGCGCTGATCCACGGCAGGGCGTGGACGAGCGCGCTGGCGCGGATGTCGGCGACCTCACGGTCCCGGGCCGTCGCCCGGCGCAGCACGCGGAACAGACCCACGGTGCCTTCCGCGGCGACCTCTCCCAGGACCTCGGCGCGCCGTCGGCTGCCTTCCTCGTCGGCGGGGTCCGCCGCCATGGCCGCGACGCGCGGGTTGGCAAGGCGCTGTCGTACGGTACCGAAATGTGTCATGAGGACTCCCTTCGGCTTCTTCCAGGGTAGTCCCGTCTTTGCACAGTGCAAACGCCGGAAAGGGCCCTCTGGCCTGGGTGTTTCGGGCCCTACGGGGGCGTGCGGGAGCCGGGCGGGAGCCGGGCGGGAGCCGGGCGCGGGCCGGGCGCGGGCCGGGCGGGCGGCCCTTGGCGCGGGGACGCCGAAAGGCGGCCGCGCGTCGGGGGGACGCGGGCCGCCTCGGGGTGGTGAGGTGCGGTTACGGGCGGGTGGCCTTGGCGGCGGGGGTCTCGTCGGCGGGCTCGGCGTCGGCGCTCTCGGCCTTCCGCTCGGCGTCGTTGTCGGCGTCGACCTCGGCTTCGGCGTCCGCTTCTGTGTCGGCCGCGTCGGCCGCGTCGACAGCCGCGGGCTCCTCGGCCTCTTCCGCGTCGGCGTCCTCGAAGCGCGCGTCGAGGACCGCGTCGAGCTGCGCCGCCCACTCCTTGAGCTGGCTCCGGGACGTCGCGTCGACGTTCGCCTCGAACCACCGGCGGGTGCTCACGTACACCGTGACGGTGAACCTGCGCCCGAAGCGCGGTGTGTCGATCTCCACCGCGCCGATCTCGTCCCAGTGGAAGTCGGCCTCCTCGCCGTCCAGCCGGAAGGTGATGCCCGTACGGTCGGCCGTGATCGAGCCGCGGCGGTCGGAGATCTCGAAGACGGGCAGGCCGTCGTCCTCCTCGACCTCGGATTCCGCCTCGGACTCCGGCTGCTCGTCGGCGTCGGCGTCCGCGGCCACCTTCTCGGCGGTGGCAGCGGGCTCCTCGGGGGCGTCCTCGGGGCCTGGCGAAGCCGCCGCCTGGGCCGGGACTGAGACCTCCGCGTCGGCAGGGCGCGGGGGCGTGATGCCGGGGACGTATGCCGGATCGAACCCGGCAGCGTGAATCGGCGGGACGATTGGACCTATGCGCTGCTCCACGCAGAGCAGTATGGCCGACAAAGCTGTGGCGGCAACCGTCGCATCCGTATCTGTGCGTCTCCTTGGCATCCGGGTCGGCGTCCGGGCCGCGCCCGCCACCGCGCTCGCGGGGATGCCGGCACTCGCCGGCGAAGCGTTCCCCGCCCACGTCCCGCCCACGTCACAGCCCGCCTCGCCGCGCTGCCCGGCGTGCGTGCCGAGGCGCTCGGAGGCTCGCGCGCCACGGGGACGCACCGGGCGGACGGCGGCCGGGATGTCGCCGCCCACTACCGCCGGGGAGCGTTCTCACCCGAAAGTGTGCGGGCGCTCGGCGGCCCGGGGAGGTCGACCCGGCGTCGCCGACCGCCGCCGTGGACGCGGCGGCCGTACTCCTCCAGCTCCCACCCCCGCCTGAGCCGTCGGCCCGCGGCGCTCAGTGCGGCGGGCGTCGGCTCGGGCGGGGGCTCATCTGATGACGCCCGCCGCGCGGGCAGCCCGCAGCCAGGTGGGGAACTCGCCCATCAGACAGTCGTACAGCTCGGCGTCGCTGCGGTCGCGGGGGTCGCGGCCCGCCGCGAAGAAGCCCGCGTTGTCGATGTGCCGCCCGGACAGCGTGTCCAGGCCCTGGAGGAAGCTCAGCCCGCGGGGGTGGCCGAAGCCGACGAACTGCCAGAAGATCGGCAGGGCGCTGGTCTGCTGGAGCAGCTGCTCGGTCTGCTTCCGGTCGAAGGGCTCGCCGTCGGTCTGGAAGACGACGAACGCCGGGTCGGTGGCGCCGCTGGCCTGGTAGTGCCGGACGACCGCCTGCATGGCGGGGGTGTACGACGTGCCGCCCCACGGCAGCTTGCGCTGAAGCGCCTCGACCCGGCCGGAGTGGTTGGCCAGGCCGATGTCGGAGATCAGATTCACCCCGTTGGAGAAGAAGACCAGCGGGACGATTCCGTCGTCGTCGAGGTTGGCGGACAGGCCCAGCACCTGTTCCGCCAGGTGCTGCATGGTGCCCTTGCGGTAGTACGACCGCATGCTCGCGGAGTGGTCCATCACCAGGTAGACGGCGGCCCGCTGGCCGGTGATGCCCTTCTTCTCCAGCGAGATGCCCGCCTGCTTGTAGAGGTCGACCAGGGCGGGCGCCGAGCGCTGGACCTTCTCCAGGCTGATGGCGGGCGCGGCCCCGGGCACGGGCGGCGGCGGTACGGGGGCGCCCTGGGCGGGAGGCCCCTGCCAGGCGGGCGCGGTCGGCGGCGGGGGCAGCGGCCACGAGGGCGCGCCGGGCGGCGGCGGGGGAGCCACCGGGCCGCCGGGTGCCGGGGGAGCCGCTGGCCAGGAAGGCGCGGACGGGGGAGGCGGCGGTCCGTAGGCCGACAGCGGTGTCGACAGCGGGGGCGGCGGCGGTACGGGCGCGTAGGCCGAAGGGGGCGGGGGTGCGGGTGCCAGGGGCGGCGGGGGCGCTACCGGCGGCGCCGCGGCGGCTTGCGGGGCCGCCGGGCCGGGGTCGTCCACGATCACCCCGAAGTCCTGGGCCAGCCCGGCAAGCCCGTCGGCGTACCCCTGTCCGACCGCCCGTACCTTCCACTCGTCGCCCCGCCGGTAGAACTCCGCGAGGACGACGACGCTCTCGCCCAGCCGCAGCGGCGGCGGGACGAAGGAGAGCCGCTTGTCGCCCGCGGCGACCTCCACCCGCGGGGTGCCGCCGCCGTCGAAGACGGCGCCGGGCCGGTCCGCGTCGACGCTCGCCACGACCGCCACCGTGCGGATCTCGGCCGGGACCCGGGCGAAGTCCACGCCGACGGCCGGGCCGTCCACGGTCACGCCGTCCTGCGCGGGGTGGTTGTAGAAGACGAGGTCGCTGTCGCCGCGTACCTTGCCGGCGGCGGTCAGCAGCACCGCGGACACGTCCACGGGCGTTCCCGTCGCGATCACGGTGGCCCGGGCGACGGGCGCGGTGAGCGCCGCGTTGCCGCCCGGCGTGAGCGATATGACCTGGTCCATACGTAAGTCCCCCCGCGTACCAATGGCCGTCCGGGACGGCCCTGAGCTGCCCCCATTGTTCCGCCCCGGGTGGGTAGGCGGAAGCAGCGGGGACTGTCCGGAGTGTTTTGAAAACGAAAACCATTGCAGTATGGTGGCCTCATGGCACGTAATGAAGTACGTCCCGTGATCAAGCTCAGGTCCACCGCCGGCACCGGATACACCTACGTCACCCGCAAGAACCGGCGGAACGACCCCGACCGGGTGACGTTGCGCAAGTACGACCCGGTCGCCGGTCGCCACGTCGCCTTCCGAGAGGAGCGCTGAGCATGAAGCCAGGTATCCACCCCACGTACCACCAGGTCGTCTTCCGGGACCGGGCCGCGGACTACGCCTTCCTCACCCGGTCGACCGCCACCAGCGAGAAGACCGTCGAGTGGGAGGACGGCCGCACCTACCCGGTGATCGACGTCGAGATCTCCTCGGTGAGTCACCCCTTCTACACGGGCAAGTCGCGCGTCCTGGACACCGCGGGCCGCGTCGAGCGCTTCCAGCGCCGCTACGGCGAGAAGCGCCGCTGAGGCTCCGCCTCGGGTACAGGGTTCCGGCGCCGAGCGCCGGGGTTCCGCCTCGGCGCCGAGCCTTGGAGACTTCTCCCGTTACGCGCCCGCCCTGCACCCGCCGATGCTCGCCGCGCGACCGCGGCCTTCCTCGCGTCCTGCCCGTACTGCTCCACCCGGCGGGCGAGATCGTCGCCGACGCGCTGTGTCTCTTGGCCGTCGCCCTGGTGGTCACCGCCGCCGTCCTCGCGCAGCGCCGACACGGCACACCGGACCCGGGCGCGAGCAGCTGGACCGTACGCAACCGGCGGCGCACCGGGCGGCAGCTGTACTGACGGCGGTGGGAACCGTCCCGGCCGTGGGTCGCCCGGCCGGCTGCCGGCCGGCCGCGGACGCGAGACAACGGCAGGGCCGGTGGTCGCGGACGGGAAGGTCCGCGGCCACCGGCCCTGAGGGGAGGGTTACTTCACGGCGACGTAGTCGCCCGGGGCGTTGACCGCCGGGGTGGTGGAGTTACCGGCGAAGCTGTAACGCCAGTAGCCGGACACCTTGGCCTTCGTCGTGGTCTTGAGGTTGCCGCCACTGCCGGACTTCACCGTCTTGACGGTGACGTACTTCGTGGTGTTCTTCTTGCGGAACTGGAGCTGGACCGGCTGCTTGGTGTAGCCCGCGTTCTTGTTGGTCTCCCAGTTGGCGCGGGTGAGCTTGCCGACGATCGTGAGCGTCTTGCCCTTCTTCACCGGCTCGGGCTTGGCGTTGACCGTCAGGATCGACGCGCGCTGAAGTGAGGTCGACGCCAGACCGCTCTGGTTGGCCAGCCCGATCTTGGACGGGTCGAAGTCCTTGCTCGACGGGTCCTCGCCGTTGAAGGCCACCGCGACGCCCTCGGCCTTCCAGCCCTTGCCCGCGTCGGAGGAGTCGAGTTCGACCTTCGGCCGGATGACGATCTTGGTGGTGCAGCCGGCGACGGTGATGACGTCCGTGTCGGTCGTCGTCGAGGAGGTGACCTTGCAGACCGGCTCGTTGTCGGCGAACAGGTTGTTGTCCGGGTCGTCGGCCGAGCCCTTGTAGAGGTCGACGTCGAAGAAGAAGTCGTCCGCCGTGATGTCGACGTCACTGCCGTACGTCACCGTGTAGGTGACCGGCACGGTGACCTTCGCGGTCGGGCCGACCACGATCGGCTTGCCGCCGTTGATCTTCAAGGCGGAGAACTTGAAGTCCAGCGCGTAGGGCTGGGCCATGGGGGTGTGAGCGGAGAGCGTGGACCTTCCGGTCGTGGCGATCTGCCCGGACGCGAACTGGTGGACCAGGGCGTGGGCCCGCGCGGGGGTGAGTGCGGCGCCCGTTCCGGTCGCCTGCGCTGCCGGAACCGCCAACGCCGTGAGGGCCAGCGCGCCGGAGAGGATCGCGGCGGCCGCAGTGGCACGTGTGCGCATGTGTTCCCTATGTCTGAGGGGCCCGGCGGCTGTCGCCGACCTCGGGCCGAAGGAAGGGGAGTCGGTCGACTCCTAAGAGAAGAGGAGGTTTTCGGCGGTTTGGTTGTACGAGCTGTGAAATTGCTATGAGAATTTTTTGAAGATCGTCATGGGGGCTTCCGGCTGTGGTGGCGGAAGCCGGCGTTCCGGGCCCCGCGGACGGCATACCGGGGCCCGGTCCTGGCTAGGGATGCGTGCGGAGAATGTGTGCGCGGCACGCGTACAGCCGACGCGGGCGTTTCAACCGACGGACAGGAGTGGGCAGATGGCGGTCCTGGTGGTGCAGCACGTGGCACAGGAAGGCCCGTACGGTGTGCGGACCGCGCTGGAGGCGGCCGGGCTGCGGGTCGAGGTGTGCCGGGTGGGGGCCGGTGATCCGCTGCCCCCTGACCTGGACGGTGTGACGGCGCTGGTGGTGATGGGCGGCCCGATGTCCGCCCACAGCGACGACGGATTCCCCACCAGGCACGCGGAGTTGGCGCTGCTGCGCGCGGCGCTCGCCACCGGGGTGCCGGTGCTGGGGATCTGTCTGGGCGCGCAGTTGCTGGCGGTGGCGGCGGGCGGTGCGGCCGTGGCGGGTTCGGGACTCCAGGTGGGCTGGGGTCCGGTACGGCTGGGCCCGGCGGCGGAGAAGGACCCGCTCTTCGCGGGGCTGCCGGAGGAGTTGCGGGTGCTGCACTGGCACGGCGACACGATGCGACTGCCCGAGGGGACCGCGCTGTTGGCCTCCTGCGAGCGGTACCCGGTGCAGGCGTTCCGGGCGGGTGAACGTGCCTGGGGGTTGCAGTTCCATCTGGAGGTCGACGCCGAGGCGGTCGGGGCCTTCGTGACGGCCTTCCCCGAGGAGGCCGCGACGGCGCCCGGCATCCTGGCGGACGCCCCGGCCGAACTGGCGGCGCTGGCAGCGCACCGGGACCTGGTGCTGGGCCGGTTCGCGGCGCTCGTGGCGGCGGCCGAGGGGTGAGCGGGCGGGTCGCACGGCGGGGGTGTCGCCGTGCGCCGACGGGACTGGACGTTGCCGGGGCGCGGTCCGCGCGCATACGGTCGGCCGCATGACCGACGAACCCACCCGCGTGGCGCGGCTCCTGGAGGCCCAGGCGAAGGCGGCCGAACTGTTCGCCGAGGTCGAGCGCCGCGGCCTGATCGCGCCGGGGGAGAGCGAGCGCGCGGTCAGCGACCGTGTCCGCGACCTGGCCGACGAACTCTTCGGCACCACGCGCTACTGGCACAAGCGGATCGTGCGTTCGGGCCCGAACACCCTGATGCCGTACCGGGAGAACCCGCCGGACCGGCTGATCGGCGCGGACGACATCGTCTTCGCCGACTTCGGCCCGCTCTTCGAGGAGTGGGAGGCCGACTTCGGGCGGACGTTCGTCCTCGGCGACGACCCCGTCAAGCACCGGCTGCGCGACGACCTGCCGAAGGTCTTCGCGGCCGGGCGGCGGGTCTTCGAGGCCGACCCGGAGATCACCGGGAGGCGGCTGCACGCCGAGGTCAAGCGGCTGGCTGAGGAGGCCGGTTGGCAGTTGGGCGGCTGGCACGCCGGCCATCCTGTGGGCGAGTTCCCGCACGAGAAGATCGACGCGGCCGACGTCAAGGTGTACGTCACGCCGGAGAACGACACGTTGCTCCGGCGTACGGACCAGGCGGGCCGGCTGTTCCACTGGATTCTGGAGATCCACCTCGTCGACGAGGAACACGGCTTCGGCGGTTTCTACGAGGAACTTCTCGACCTGGGCTGACCGCCTCCGGCGCGGCCGCCCACCACCCGGCCCGCCGTGTGGGGTGTGCCCGGGCCGGGGCGCTCAAGGGGGTGCGGGAGACTCTGGCGACAGGCGAGGGTCTCGCAGGGGCGGGAATCAGGACACAAAGGGGAACTCAAGTGATCATCTTCGGAACCCGGGGCTATCTGTATCAGCTGGCCATGATCACGCTGGTCTGCGGACGCTGCGGCAACCCCGCCGCGCACACGTTGAAGAAGCGCGTCGTGAAGTTCACGCTGTTCTTCGTGCCGCTCTTCCCGGTGAGCACGAAGTTCTCGACGCAGTGCACGTTCTGTGGGGAGCAGCACAAGCTGACCAAGGAGCAGGCCGACCAGCTCCTGGCCCAGGGCGCGGTCCCGCAGCAGCAGGGCGTTCCGCAGCAGCCGTACGGCCAGGGGCAGGGCCCTGGGCAGGGGCAGGGTCAGCCGCAGAACCCGTACCAGGGCTGAGCGGAGGCGGAGGCGGTCCGGCTTCGTCTTGTTGCGTGACCGGGCAGACGCGGTACGTGACAACGTGTGGCTTATGTCACGATTTGGTACGAGTTACGGTTCGATGCGCTGTCGCTGGAGACCCGTAGGGCGTTCGGGGAACGTTCCTACGAGAAGGAGGTGGCCTTGATGGCCACTCACTCGACGACCCGCATCGACCGCCATCCCGACCTCGTGGCTATGCGCGATCGGTACGCGGCGGTGTCCGCGTCGCCGGTGGCCGGTCTGGTTGAGGGCCTTTGCCTGCTGACCGGTCTGTACCTGGCGATCTCGCCCTGGGTGGTGGGCTTCCAGTCCCTCGCACCTCTTCGGGTGAGCAACCTGATCACCGGTATCGCGCTGGCCGTACTGGCCATGGGATTCGGCTCTGTCCTGGAGCGGACCCATGGGCTCGGCTGGGTCGCCATCGCCATTGGCGTGTGGACGATCATCGCGCCGTGGGTGATATCCGGGCACTTCAACACGCACAAGACGATCACGAACAACGCGATCGTCGGTGGTGTGGCGTGCCTGCTTGGGCTGGCCACCATGGCCATGGGCCTGATGAGGCGGCGTGCGCGCTGACGCATCCGCTGTGGGGGACGGTGCCGGGTGGCCTTTGGGCCACCCGGCACCACCACGTCCGGCCTGCGGCCCGCACTCACACGTCGACCCCGCCGCCGGGCGGCCCGCCTCGGGGGTGAGGGGGGTGTCGGCGTGCACCCCCTTTCCGCCGCCGCGGTGGGATGCGGGATGGCGGTTTTCGGCGGTGCCGGACGTGCCGGACGTGCCGGTCCGGTCGGTACGGCACCGCCGGTCCGGGCCGTTTCGCGTCCCACCGTCGCGGCGGAGATAGGCGTTGCCCTGCGGGCAACGGGGTCTGGCGCCGCCGGGCGCCCGTCTCGGGCGGTGTGGCACCGCCGGTCCGCGCCGCGTGTCGTCCCGCCGTTGCGGCGGCAATGGGCCGCCCTGCGGGCGTGCACCCCTTTTCCCGCCGCCGCGGTGGGATGTGAGACGGCGGTTTTCGGCGGTGCCGGACGTGCCGGTCCGGGCGGTGTGGCACCGCCGGTCTGCGCTGCGTGTCGTCCCCGCCGTCGCGGCGGTGATGGGTGTTGCCCTGCGGGCAACGGGGTCTGGCGCCGCCGGGCGCCCGCCTCGGGCGGTTGTGGCACCGCCGGTCCGCGCCGTTTCGCGTCCCGCCGTCGCGGCGGTGATGGGTGTTGCCCTGCGGGCAACGGGGCTGGCGCCGCCGCGCGGCCGGTCTCGGGGGTGAAGGGGGTGTCGGCGTGCACCCCCCTTTCCGCCGCCGCGGTGGGACGCGGGACGGCGGTTTTCGGCGGTGCCGGACGTGCCGGTCCGGGCCGTTTCGCGTCCCGCCGTTGCGGCGGCGATGGAACGCTGGCGCCGTCGGGTGTCCGCCTTGGGCGGGCTGGCACCGGTGGTCTGCGGCGTGGCGCGTCCCGCCGCGGCGGGGCAGAGGGGTGGGTGCCCCCGTACCTGGGGGTACGGGGGCACCCGGGGGTTGGGAGGGGGCTCAGGCGACCTGGAGGAGCGCGGTGAGCTCCGGCGCCGACAGCTCCACCGTGTACACCCGGCTCCCGGGCTGATGCTTGCGCCCACCCTGCCCCAGCCGCCCCGCGTCCACCGGATCGAAGCCGATGTCCCGGATCAGCCCCGCGACCACCGCCTTCGCCTCCTCGTCACCACCGGAGATCGGTATCGCCAGCCGGTCCGGGTCCCCCTTGGGCCGCCCGTGGTCACGCAGGTTCTGCCAGTAAATGGCGTTGAACGCCTTCACGACATCCGCCCCGGTGTACTTCTGCACCTTCTCGCTCGACGTCGTCGCGTCCGCGTCCAGCTCGGCGTCGTGGCCGTCCCGCTCCGCGTAGTAGTTGCAGGTGTCGACGACGATCTTGTCCCGCAGCTCGGCCGCCGGCAGCTCGTGGAACCGCCCGTACGGGATCGTGACGACCACCACCTCGCCGAACCGGGCCGCCTCCTCGGCGGTGACCGCCCGGACCGAGCCGCTGAGCTGTGACACCAGCCCCTTGAGCGTCTCGGGTCCGCGGGAATTGGCGATCGCCACGTCGTGGCCGATCCCGGCGAAGTGGCGGGCCAGGGTGGAGCCGATGTGCCCCGCTCCGATGATTCCGATACGCACGGTGTTCCTCCTGTCGTCACGCGCCGTGAGCCCCCCGTGCTCAACGGGCCGTTTGGGGTTCTTGAGGCGGGTTTCCGGAATGCGCCCGCGCGAAACGGCCGGGTCCGCACCCCTTCGGACCGGCCGTATCCCGCCACCGCCTTCGGCCCGCCGCCCACCGCCGGGCCGACCCCCGCCCCCGGAAGGGCCCCGTCGCCCCGCCGGCAGCCCGCCGGCGCGCCTCACGCGACACTGCGGGCCACTCCCGTGACGCGCCGATCCGTTTCGCCACCTGCCGCGCCACTCCCCTCTACGATGCGGTGACGCGGTCCGCCCGGCAGACTCGACACGAGGCTGGGCCGGCCGGGGGAGGAGATGGTTTCCATGAGAGGCGGTCCCCTGCTGGCCGTGCGTGGGATCTCCAAGCGGTTCGGCGCCGTGCAGGCGCTGAGCGAGGTCCACCTGGAGATCAACGAGGGTCAAGTGGTCGGCCTGGTCGGCAGCAACGGCGCCGGCAAGTCCACCCTGGTCAAGGTGATCGCCGGTGTCTCCCCGCCGGACAGCGGTGTCGTCGAGTGGCAGGGCCTGCCGGTCGATCTGCGCAAACCGCTCGACGCCCAGAAACTGGGCATCGCCACCATTCACCAGGACCTGTCGCTCTGCGACAACCTCGACACGGTCGAGAACCTCTTCCTCGGCCGCGAGATCCGCACCTTCGGCATGGTCAACGACGTCAGGATGGAGCGCCAGGCCCGCGCGCTGCTCGACTCGCTGTCCGTACCGATTCCCAGCCTGCGCGCCCCCGTCGCCTCGCTCTCCGGCGCCCAGCGGCAGGGCGTCGCCATCGCGCGGGCGCTGATCGGCGAGCCCCGGCTGATCGTCCTCGACGAGCCCACCGCCGCCCTCGGCCCCCGGCAGGCCGCCCTGGTCCTGGAACTCGTCCAGCGCCTGCGCGACCAGGGTATCGGCGTGCTCCTGGTCAGCCACGAGATGGAGGAGGTACGCGCGGTCGCGGACCGGGTGGCGGTGCTGCGGGTCGGCCGCAACACCGGCCTCTTCGACACGAAGTACACCACCCAGGAGCAGATCGACTCGGCCATCACCGGCAACCAGGCGATGGCGGTGAACCTCCAGCAGAGCCTGCTGCCGCACGGCCTGCCGGAACAGGACGCGCTCGACGTCGCCTACCGCTATCTCCCCGCGCAGATGGGCGTCGGCGGCGACTGGTTCGACGTCATCCCGCTGCCCGGCGCCCGGGTCGCGCTGGTGGTCGGCGACATCGTCGGACACGGGATGCACGCCGCCGCCACCATGGGCCGGCTGCGGACGGCGGTCTTCAACTTCTCCATGCTCGATCTGCCGCCCGACGAACTCCTCGCGCACCTGGACGACCTGGTCGGCCGGATAGACAAGGACGAGGCCCCGCTCGGCGGCGGCGCCCCCGTGACCGGCGCGACCTGCCTGTACGCGATCTACGACCCCGTCTCCCGCTGTTGCGAGATGGCCAGGGCCGGTCATCTGCCGCCCGCGCTGGTACGGCCCGACGGCACGGTGGAATTCCTCGACGTACCGGCCGGCCCGCCGCTGGGCCTCGGCGGCCTGCCCTTCGAGGCGGTGGAGCGGCAACTGCCCGAGGGCAGCCGGCTGGTGCTCTACACGGACGGGCTGGTCGAGGACCGCGAGCGGGACATCGACGTGGGGCTGGACCTGCTCAGCTCCGCCCTGGCCGGTCCCGACCTCATGCCCGAGCAGACCTGCGACGTGGTGCTCCGGGAGGTGATGCCCGCCGATCCCCGGGACGACATCGCCCTGCTGGTGGCCCGTACCCGCGCGCTGCCCGAGGACCGGATGGCCGGCTGGGACGTACCCTCCGACCCCGCCGCCGTCGCCGTGGTGCGGAACGAGGCCAGTGAGCGGCTGGAGGAGTGGGGGCTCGACGAGCTGACCTTCACCACGGAGCTGATCCTCAGCGAGCTGATCACCAACGCGATCCGCTACACCAGCGGACCGATCGCCGTACGGCTGATGCGCGACCGCACCCTGATCTGCGAGGTCGCCGACGCCAGCAGCACCTCGCCGCATCTGCGCTACGCGGCCACCACGGACGAGGGCGGCCGCGGTCTGTTCCTCGTCGCGCAGCTCGCCGAGCGCTGGGGGACCCGCTACACGAAGGCGGGCAAGATCATCTGGGTCGAGCAGCGCCTGCCCCTGTCGTAAGGCGCGGCGGGCGGCTGGGACTCCCGCGACCTCCGGTACGGCTGGGACACCGGAGACGCCTGGGCACCTAAGGCCGAGAACGTACGGCCGCGCACGGACTGCGAACAGCCGGTCACGCACAGCGGACGCGGACAGCGAAAATTTCCCAATACGTGCACACATCTGTCATGAACGGGTAAAGGGACCGCACACTGTGCTGCCGGAACCACCAAAAACGGTGAACCTCCTAGAAGAGAAGGAACCCGTCATATGCGCAAAATAGGCTTATTCCTCTCGATCGTGGTCGCGGTGCTCTTCGCCACGGTCGGTTCCGCAACTGCCAGCTCGGGCGCCGCCGCGGCGGCCGCCGTCCCCGTGCTCACCCAGATCTCGGCCGGCGGCCCGGCCGCCAACCCCGGCGATCTGCTGGCGTCCTCGCTCACCCCGGGCAGCACGCTGAACTTCACCACCGCGCCCGGCGGTTCGGCCGGTCTGTTCTGCAAGCAGTCGGTGTGGCAGGGCGTGCTCGGGTCCAACCCGCCCGCTCAGGGGACGGCGGAGATCAAGCTGCTCAACCCGTTCATCATCTCCTCCTGCTACGACAACTCGCCGACCGTGACCAGCGTCATCGGCGTCAGTGTCGGCAATCTGCCCGTGGCCCTGGACGTGGCCGACTACGCGGGCTTCCCGCTGCAGATCGTGCCCTCGCCCAACCCGTTGCAGATCACCGTCACGCTGGCGACCACGGGACCGACCGTCACCTGTGTCTTCGTGGCGGCCGGTGTGGTGAACGGCAACGCCGGACCCGGCCCGGCGCCGTGGACGTTCGCCAACCAGCCGTTCAAGCTGGCGAGCGGATCGCTGCCGGCCTGCGGCAGTTCGCCCGTGGCCTATCTGACGGCCCAGTACAGCCCGGTCGTCGACACGACGGGCGGCGGCACCACGATCTTCGTGAACTGAGCTTCGGGCAATGAGCAGTTCCTCATGAGCTGAGCCGCGGGCCGGTGGGTGGACCGGCCCGCGTGCGTCGGCCCGGCCGGGGGTGCAAGGTCACCCCGGCCGGGCCGCGGTACCGGCGGATCCGGTGGTCCTGATGTGTTCCGGTGGTGCGGTGGTACGGGACCGGGTCAGCCCAGGCTGTCGGTCATCGCGTGCAGCAGGGTGGCGGAGGAGTCGTCGTTCTCCAGGGAGAAGGCGAACATCCCGGCCAGGCCCTTGGACTTGGCGTAGGCGCCGCGGGCCTGGATGGCCTGCGGGTTGTCACCGGTCCAGAAGTTGGTGCCGTCGTAGATCCAGGCGCTCTCGGTCACTGGGTCCCAGTGGGTGTTCGCGGCCGTCGGGGTCAGCTCCTTCCAGGCGGCCAACCCCGCTTCCTGGCTGAGAGACTTGGCGGCGGTGGGCCCGGTGGCGGACTGGTAGAGGCCGTAGTCGGAGCCGGCCGGCACTCCGGTCCAGCCGCGCCAGTAGAAGGGGACGCCCAGCACCAGCTTCTTGGCCGGGAAGCCGCCGGGGATTCCGTACGCGGGCAGGCCCGTGGTGTAGGCGGCGACCGCGGTGTCGACGTTGTACTTGGCGTTGCCCGGGGTGATCGGCGTGGTCGGGTCGGCGGGGCTGTCGTGCAGCGGGTCCTGGTGGTTGGTGGGCCCGGTGGCGTCCCACGAGCCGTGCATGTCATAGGTCATGACGTCCGCGTAGTCCAGGTAGGCGCCGATCTTGTCGGTCTCCAGGTACGCGATCTTGTCCTGGCCGCTGGGCAGCGCGGCGGTGAGCAGGAAGTGCTTGCCCACCGTGGCGCCGTACGCGTCGAGCTGGGTGCGGAACTCCTTGAGCAGCAGCGTGAAGTTGGCCTTGTCGGCGGCCGAGTAGTGGTTGCCGGTGTGACCGCCGGGCGAGCCGGGGTACTCCCAGTCGATGTCGATGCCGTCGAAGAGCCCGGCCGCGGAGGCGACCCCGCCGGCCGCGTCACCCAGCACATTGGTCGGCAGGTTGCCCTTGAGGAACATGTCGACGCAGGAGGAGACCAGCGCCTTGCGGGAGGCGTCGGTGGCGGCCGCGTCCGAGAAGAACTTGGAGTAGGTCCAGCCGCCGAGCGACACGGTCAGCCGCAGGTTGGGGTACTTGGCCTTGAGCTGGCGCAGCTGGTTGAAGTTGCCCTTGAGCGGCTGCTCCCACTCGTCGCTCGTGCCGTCGACGCTGTCCCCCGAGGCGTAGTCGGCCTGGTAGTCGGCGTACGCGTCGCCCGCGCCGTCACCGGCGTTGGGGTCGTCCTCGTTGGACGCGTCGGACGCCTTGATCGCCTCGAAGCACTTGTGCGAGCTGGGGTCGATGTTCTCGAAGGCGTACGAGATCACGTCGAGCTTCGCCGCGGCGCCGCTGGTGCCGATCTGCTTGGGGAAGTACGCGTTCTCGTAGATCCCCCACTGGTCGAAGTACGCGGAGGCGTACGACGAAGTGGCGGGCGCCTGCGCGGTGGTGGCGGTCACGGCGGTGGACTGGCCGGAGGAGTGGCCCGAGATGTCGTAGCCCTGCACGGTGAAGGTATAGGTGGTGGCCGGGAGCAGCGAGGTGACGGCGACGGTGGTGCCCATCGAGGTCGCCACGATCTGGCCGCCCGCGTAGACCTTGTACGCCGGGACGTCGCCGTTCTCCGAACTGTCCGTGGACTTGTTCCAGTTGAGCACGATGGCGTTGTGCGTGACCTTGCCCGCCGTCAGCCCGGTGGGGGTGCTGACCTTGCCGTCGCCGGTCGGGCCGCCGGGGGGAGTGGTGGGCGGGGTGGTCGGCGGTGTCGTGGGAGGCGTGGTCGGGGGCGTGGTGGGGGGAGTCGTCGGCGGGGTGGTGGGCGGCGTGGTCGGAGGCGTTGTCGGCGGAGTGGTGGGAGGCGTGGTGGGCGGGGTGGTCGTACCGCCGCCCGGGCCGGTGAGGCTCAGGTCGTCCGCGTGGTAAGTGCCCTGGGCGTACCACCCGTGGGTGAAGACCGTCACGGACGTGGTGCCCGCACCTGTCGTGAACGACGTGGACAGCTGCGTCCAGTTGGTGGCGGCCGGCGTCCATGTACTGGCGTTGACCCCGGTGCCGGTGGCCCCGAGGTAGACATAGCTGCCCTGGACCCAGCCGGTCAGGGAGTACGCCGTGTTCGGCTGCACGGTCACGGTCTGCTGGCACTGCGCGGTGTCCCCGGCGGAGACGGCTCCGGCCAGCGCGTACGAACCGCTGTGGGCGGGGGTGTTGACGACCGAACCGGCGGCGCAGCTCCAGCCGCTCAGGGTGCCGGTCTCGAATCCCGGGTTGGCCAGCAGTTCCACGGCGGCGGCGGAGGCGCTGCCGGGTCCGACGGCGAGGGCGACACCCCCCGCGACGAGGGCGGCGGCCACGGTCAGCGCGCCGCCGCGCCGGGCCCGGCTCGCCCTGGCTTTCGTGGTCAACGGTCTTGCGGTGGTGGTGCTTTCGGGCATGGCTGATCCTCCGGCAAAGGTGGGGTTCCGGTGGGTGCGCGATCAGAAGCGACACATGGACATGTCACTCAGTCAGACATTGGACTGGACCAATATGCGTCGTCAAGGCCGGAGCCCAAGCTCGCCGAAATTTGGTGTAGACCAATTGTGGGGCCGGGGGCCTGTCGCGGCAGCGCCTCCCCGGTGCGGCCGGGTGTACCACTTTGCGCGCCGGCCGTCCCGTGCGCCGTCCGGCCGGGTTCGTGTGAGGGCTGCGCAACGCCCGTCGTTGTGGCGGCCGTTGGGATCGGCGGAGCCTTCGCCTCCGTGCTACGGTTGTTCGCTTTTTCGTTTGACTGGGGGGTTGATGTGCGACGTATTCCGGCACTTCTCGGGGCAGCGGCGGTCCTCACGCCGGTACTGCTGGTCAACGCGCCGTCCGCGGCGGCCGCGTCCAACTCACTGACCGTCACCACGCTGGGCCGTGACGGCACGAAGGTGACCACCGCTGTCCAGGCGTACAACACCAAGACGTTCAACCGGTACTACCTGACCAGCGGGAAGGCCAAGTCGCTGCCCAAGGGCACCTATGACGTGATCACCGACATCTGGAACACCCGCGACAGCACGGACACCCTCGGGGGCGCGCGGGTGACGGTCTCCGGCGCGGCCAAGCTGACCATCGACGCCCGCAAGGGCCGGCCCGTGAAGGCGTCGCTCAGCCCCAAGCCGCCGAGCGGTGACGCCCAGTGGCTCCGCGCGGAGGTGTGCGTCACCGACGGCCCGTCGATCCTGGCCTGGGCGGATCCGGGGAGCATGTACGTGATCCCCTCGTCCCTTTCCACCCTGGGGCTGGCCTACGGATCGACCTGGGGTACCGACAGGGGCGACGGCGACCAGTATCTGGTCATGGGCACCCACAAGAAGGGCCTGCCGAGCGGGGTCTCCACCACGTTCCGCCAGTCCGCGCTGGCCACGGTCAAGGTCACCGCGCGCAGCGGCCCTGTGACGGGCGAAGTCAGGATCGAACTGGACGGAGACCAGGGCAACCCCTGCGGGTGGGGCGTCCTGAATGTGTCCACCGACAGGTCGCTCCCCTACTCCTTCACCGCGCACGTGCCGCCGGGCAAGTGGGAGGTTCTGGAGAGCTCCCAGGACTTCGCCTACAACGACTGGCACACGTACAAGGCGGGCAAGAGCTACGGCGTGACCGTCAACCGCGCGGTGTGGGGGCCGGGCGGCGAACTGCCGTACACCTCGGGCTCGGGCCGGCTGTACCTCAACACGACACCGATGTTCGTGGACCCCAGCCTGACCTACGGCACGGACTACAAGGCGACCTACAAGCTCACCAAGGCGGGCAAGACCCTCTACACCAAGACGGCGGCCGGCTACGCCACGACCATGATCCCCGTGCTCAAGTCCGCCGGCTGGTACACGCTCGCCGTCTCGGCGACACGTCACCCCAGCCCCGGGCAGAAGCTGCCAGCCGGCTCGCTGTCCACCAAGTCGACGCTGAGCCTGCACTTCTACGCCGACGCCAAGAAGTCCGACCAGATCAGGGCGTATCTGACCCGCTTCACCCCGGCCGGCCTCTCCTCGTACAACCGGGCCAAGCCCGGCTCGACCACCACCGTGGCCCTCGGTATGCAGCGCAACAAGCCGCAGGACCATCTGGTGCACCGGCTCTCCGACTCAGTGAAGAAGGTGCAGGCGTGGTACTCCACGGACGCCGGCAAGACCTGGCACACCGCCAAGGTCAAGCACTCCGGCGGCGCCTGGTCCACCGCGGTCCACAACCCGAAGTCCGGTAGGGTCTCGCTCCGCTCCAAGGTCACCGACTCCCACAGTGACACGGCGACGACCACGGTCCTCAACGCCTACGCCATCGGCTGACCTTCGCCGGCGCGTGAGCGGGGCCCGGCGGTTGATCCGCCGGGCCCCGCTTGGTCGTTGTCGGGCGGGTTACCGGCCGAAGCCGAAGGAGAGCAGGTAGGAGAGGGTCGGGGAGCCGACGCCCGTGGCGTTGTCGAAGCCGCGGACCGCGTTGAGCGACGTGTCCTGGCCGAAGGCCACCAGCCGGACCGCCAGGGTGCCGTTGATGACACCGAAGTCGGCCACGTTGCTCAGCGGGACGTTGCTGCGCCGCGCCTGCTCGTCCACCACGTCGTGGAACAGGCCCGAGCGGGCGTAGATCGTCGGGTTGGCGAAGCCCAGCGCCCGGTGCCGGGCCTGGATCGCGTCGGCCTGCACCGCCGCGAACTCCGGGGACGAGACGCTGGTGCCGCCGTAGCCCGCCTCGCCGTACTCCCCGCCGTCGGTCAGCCCGACGAGCACCGAGGTGTACAGGTCGCCGTTCATCGCGACGTCCGGCGTGACGCGCTGCGCGGTCCTGCTCCTGGCGCCGGTCATCAGCGTGTGCGACAGCGTGCTGGGTACGACCCCGCGCTGGTAGGACGGCTGCGCGAAGTCCTCGCTGGTGCCGCCGCCACCGCCGAAGTAGAAGTGGCCCGGCAACGGGGTCCAGCTCGTGCCGTCCGCGGACAGGGCGGAGCGCTGCGTGCCCATGTCGGTCTCGAAGCCGTACCCGCCGCTCTTGCTCGACAGGCCGAGCGCGGTGCCGCCGACCGAGGTCACCCACGGGTCGGAGTCCGGCCAGTCGGCCTGCGCCCGGGTGGTGTCCGGCTGGCAGTTGGCGCCGGTCGAGGCGGCCGACGGGCTGCTGTCGCCGCAGTCGCCCGAGGAGAAGTTGACGCTGACGCCCTCGACCGCGGCCTGCTTGAAGACCTGCTCGTACGCGGCGATCTCCGACGCGCTGACGTCCGCGTCGTCCGTGGTGTGCATGATCTCGCCCCACGAGTTGGAGACGACATCGGCGAGGTGGTGGTCCACGATGGTGCTGATCGCGCTCAGCAGGTCGTCGTCGTTGCAGGAGTCCGCGCCGACGTAGACGACCTTGGCGTCGGGCGCGAGTCCGTGCGCCATCTCGACGTCCAGCGCCTCTTCGGACGCCCAGCCCTCGGGGCCGCCGCACAGGTCCTCGTCCGACCACTGGCCGGGGTGCACGATCTCGCTGTACTGCCCCGGCTTGAACGGCTTGTCGCCGTGGTTGACCGCGTACTGGTCGGCGTCCGCCAGCATGGTGGGGCTGCCGTACGCGTCCACGATGGCCACGGTCGCGCCCTTGCCGGTCAGCCCGGAGGCGGTGATGCCGTACGCCTTGCGCAGCTGCGAGGGGTAGAACGAGCACTGGTCGAACGGCACCGCGGAGTTGGTGTAGCCCGCCGGAGCGCCCTTGGCGATCTTCTCGCCCCAGTAGTCCGAGCAGGTGGCCGTCGTCGGCAGACCGGAGTCCGGCCCCTTGCCGCCGTCCGCCCGGGCGCCGCCGGTCTTGACCGAGTCCGGCCGCACCACATTGGTGCCGTGCGAGCTGAGCCCGGTCACCCCGCTGATCGCCGAGGAGACCGCGGCCGGGACCACGACGTCACGGGCGGGGGCGTGCCGCAGCTTGCCGGAGACGCGGTACTGGTGGATGCCGGTGCCGAACGCCTTGGTGAGCGCGGAGTTGGTGCCCTTGACCGTGATCGCGTGCTGGGTGACGCCCACGACGGTGAGCCCCGCGTCGGTCGCCCACTTCCGTACGGCCGCGATCTGCGCGTCGGTGGCGCCGAAGCGGGCCTCGAACGCGTCCGGGGCGAGGAACTCGCCGTAGCTCGCGCTGTCGGGGTCCGAGACGGCCGTCGCGTACGCGGTCAGGCCCGCGGGGTCCTGTCCCGCCAGATAGACGGTGCCGGTGATCTCGGTGCCGGCCGAGACCGTACCGGCGTCGGCGGACGCGGTGGCCCACGACGGGTGGCTGCCCGTGATGGTCTTGCCGGCCGGGGCGGGGGCGGTGGCCTGGGAGGGTCCCGCGAGCATCAGCGAGCCGGACACCAGGGCCAACGAGGCCGCCGCGACCACGACTACGCGGGCCCGCAGGGCACGGGGATTGTGTATGTCGGTAATGACGACTCCAACGTGAAGGTCCGTAGGGAGAGGTGCGTTGCCGTGCGCCGTGCACGCCCTTGGCGGGCGTCGGGCTGTAGTGTGCACGCCACGTGGGGACGGTGGGAACAGTGTGACGATGTCCTTAGTCGGACCTTTAACCGGCAGACAGGGATTTCAACGCGCTTGTGCCGGTTCGCAACCCACCTGGGCCAACGGGTGGCCGTTCTGACGTCGTATCAGTGGGAATCGGCTGGTTTCAGCCGGAATCAGCCGGTGCCGGGCCGGGCCTGCGGTGGGCGGATCTCCGCCCGGCGGCGCGCTCCCGTACCAAGAACGGGTAAATATCGCACACTTGACCGCCGTAGCGGCCGGCACAGCTGATACAAAACAATGCTGGCAGTTCACGGTGGGGAGGACTCCGCGTCCTCCCCGGGTGATACCGCCGGGGGGCTGCACAATCCGGCGCGGACCGCTTGTCCGCGCCTGGGGGGACCAACACTTCCGCGCCGCCGTGCTTCGTCACGGGCGGCGCCCTCCGGGGTACCGCCGCGCCCGCGCGGCCAGTTGACGCGGACCTCGAAGGAGACTGTGCATGGGCATATCTGCCCGCGATACGACATCCCGCACGCCGCGGGGGGCCGGCGCCTCCCGTACCCGCCACCGCCGGCCGCTGCTCGGCGGCGCGGTGGCCGTCACCACCCTGGCGATGGTCGCCGTGACCGCGCCCGCGGCCCTGGCCGACAGCGCGCCCGCCCCCGCGCCGCAGCGCGTCGGCGCGGCGCCGCACCTGCCGCGCGGCGCGGTGCGTACCGCCGCCCCGGCCGGTGACACCCCGATCGACCTGGGCGTGGTGCTCTCGCCGCGCGACCCGGCCGGGCTGAAGAAGTTCATCGCCGATGTGTCCACGCCCGGCTCCCCGCTCTACCACCACTACCTCGGCACGGGCGAGTTCGGCCCGGCCTTCGGCGCGAGCGCCGCCGAGGTGGACCGGGTGCGCACCGCCCTCAAGGCCCAGGGCCTGAGCACCGGGCCGCTGGAGGCCGACGGTCTGACCCTGCCGGTGCACACCACGGTCGGCGCCGCGGGGAAGGCTTTCCGTACCGGCTTCACCGGCTACCGGACCTCCGACGGCCGGCACGGGGTGGCCAACACCACCGCGCCCGCCGTCCAGGGCGACGTCGCCCACGCCATCCGCGGCGTCACCGGTCTGACCACGCTGGCCGAGGTGCGCCCGCACTTCACCGTGCACTCGAAGCCGAGGTCGCTGCGGGCCGACAGCGCCGGCGCCTCCGGCGGTACGGTCGCGCCTCGGGCGACGAGTAAGACGCCGGCCCTGTGCAGCGGTGTCAAGTCGCTGATGTCCACTTACCCCCCCAAGGCCGACACCAAGGAGTACTGGAGCGCGCGGACCCTCGCGACCGCGTACGGCATGGCCGACCAGCCGAACGTCGGTACCGGTGTGAGCGTCGGCATCTTCGAGCTGGAGGACTACAGCACCAAGGACATCGCCGCCTACCAGTCCTGCTACGGCACCAAGGTGTCGGTCAGCGCGGTCAAGGTGGACGGCGGCCCGAAGGTGAAGCCGGACTACCGCACCGGCTTCGGCTCGGAGTCCGCGCTCGACATCGAGGACCTGATCGGTCTCGTCCCGCAGGCGTCCCTGCTGGTCTACCAGGGCCCGGACGTCGTGGACGCCAAGGGCAACCCGGTCGCCACCTCGAAGAACGTGCTCGACGTCTACGCCAAGATGGTGAACGACAACCGGGTCCAGGTGATCTCCACCAGCTGGGGCAGCTGCGAACTCGACACCGACGACACGTTCATGGACGCCGAGAACCTGATCTTCCAGCAGGCGGCGGCCCAGGGCCAGACGGTCACGGCCGCGGCCGGTGACGACGGCTCCACCGACTGCCTGGCCGACGCCTGGGACGACGACGGCGACGGGATCAACGACAACCCGAACACCACCGCGCTGTCCGTCGACGACCCGGCGGGCCAGCCGTACGTGCTCGGCGTCGGCGGAACCACCATGCCCGGCGCCCACGGCACGAGCGAGAGCACCTGGAACAGCGAGGGCGGCGCCACCGGCGGCGGTGTCTCCCACCACTTCGCGCTCGACGCCCTCCACGGCTACCAGGCGGGCGTGGACGGTTCCGGCTACAACGACGCCTGCCAGGCGGCCCCGGACACCAAGTGCCGCCAGGTCCCGGACGTGGCGGCGCTCGCCGACCCGGACACCGGCTATCTGATCGCCAACGGCCAGGCATCGGACGGCGGCCAGTACTGGGCCGTCTTCGGCGGCACCAGCGGCGCGTCGCCGACCTGGGCGGCCCTGATCGCCCAGGCCGACCTCGATCTGTCCTGCGCGGCGGGCGGCCCGGTGGGCTTCGTCAACCCGGCGCTGTACAAGCTGCCCGCGACCGCCTTCCGTGACATCACCGAGGGCGAGAACTACCTGCCGGAGACCGGGGCCCAGCCGTACGGCTCCTATCCGGCGGGCGCCGGGTACGACCTCACCACCGGCCTCGGCACCCCGCACGCGCGCAGCGTCATCCCGGCGCTGTGCAAGGCGGTACCGCAGTCGGCGGCGGGCACCTTCACCTCGGTGAAGCCGACCCGTCTGCTGGACACCCGGTCCAAGGTCGGCGTCTCCACCAAGACCCCGGTCAAGGCCAAGGCCACGGTCACCCTGCGGATCGCGGGCAACAAGCTCGCGTCGATCCCGGCCTCGGGCGTCACCGCGGTCGTGCTCAACACCACCGCGGTCTCCCCGACCGCGTCCGGGTATCTGGTCGCCTACCCCGGTGGCACGACCCGGCCCACCTCGGCCAATGTGAACTGGGCCAAGGGGCGGACCGTCGCGGACCTCGCCGTGGTGCCGGTCGGCGCCGACGGCACGGTGAAGCTGTACAGCTCCAGTTCGGGCACGGTGCACCTGGTCGCCGACGTCTTCGGCTACTTCTCCACGGCGGCCGGCGGCGCCACCTACCACCCGGCGGGCCCGGCCCGGGTGCTGGACACCCGGTCCAAGACCGGGGTCTCCACCAAGACCCCGATCAAGGCCAAGGCCACGGTCGCGCTGAAGGTCGCGGGCGTCGGCGGGGTCCCGGCCAAGGGCGCGAAGGCGGTCGTGCTCAACGTCACGGTCACCGGACCGACCGCGTCCGGCCATCTGACCGCCTACCCCGGCGGTACGACCCGGCCCAGCTCGTCGAACCTCAACTGGGTCAAGGGCCAGACCGTCCCGAACCTCGTCGTGGTGCCGGTCGGCAGCAACGGCAAGGTGAACCTGTACAACGGGAGTTCGGGCAAGGCGCACTTCGTGGCGGATGTCTTCGGCTACTACTCGGCCGGCACCACGGGCGCGAGCTTCCACGCCGCGGGACCGCACCGGGTGCTCGACACCCGGTCGGGGATCGGCGCGTCGAAGACCGCCGTCCTGAAGTCGTCCGGCACGCTGGCGCTGAACCTCAACGACGGCAACGTCCTGGCCCACGCCAAGGCGGTCGTGCTCAATGTGACGGTCACGCACAGCACGGCCGCCGCGTATCTCACCGTCTGGCCGGACAGCAAGAAGCGGCCCAGCTCGTCCAGCCTCAACTGGGCCAAGGGGCAGACCGTCGCCAATCTGGTCACCGTGCCGGTGGTCAACGGCAAGGTCGACTTCCATGTCAGCAAGGGTTCGGTGGACGTGATCGCCGATCTCTTCGGCTACTACGCCTGAGCGGCCGGGCGGTCCGTCGACCTGACGGGCCGTACGACCTGACGGGCCGTCCGGCCGGGTGGTCCGCCTGATCCGGCTGATCCGGCTGTATTCGGCTGTTGTCGTCGGTGGACCGCGAAGGTTCCGCCCCGTGCCATTTCGGCGGGTTCTATTGATCCCCGCAACACCCTGGAGTTCAGGGAGTTGCGGGGATCGTGGATTTCGAGGTGCTGAAGGCGGTGTTCTTCGAGGCGCTGGACAGGGAGAACGGCAGCATCACCGCTGCGGCTCGTGCAGTGGGAATGAACCGCAGCACGGCGTTCGGGTGGGCACGCCAGGCCGGAATCCGTGGTCTCGGCAGG
Source organism: Streptomyces sp. NBC_00223 (assembly GCF_036199905.1). Classification (NCBI taxonomy): domain Bacteria; kingdom Bacillati; phylum Actinomycetota; class Actinomycetes; order Kitasatosporales; family Streptomycetaceae; genus Streptomyces; species Streptomyces sp. NBC_00223. The sequence goes on from NZ_CP108109.1 coordinate 4,290,490, forward strand.
CCTCGCAGGCCCGGCCACCCCGGTCGGGCGGAGTACGAGCGGCTGCGTGCTGCGGGAGTCCGGCGCCGTGATGCAGCCGCGCAGGCCGGCGTCCATGAGCGCACCGCTGAGGACTGGGACCGCGGTATCCGGCAGATCGGCCACTCGCGCCTGCACCCTGACGGGCGCCGCATCGACTACAAGACCGGTGTGACCAGCATCGCCGCCACCGCTTCGGAGTCGTCCCTCGCAACGGTCGAGGCCGAGCTGCACCCCAGATTCCTCACGGTGACCGAGCGGGAGCTGATCGCCGATCTGCACCGTGAAGGCCGGTCGCTGCGCGCGATCGGACGGGCACTGGGCCGGCCGGCATCCACGGTCAAGCGCGAGATCGACGCCCGGTCGGTCGATGGCTTCTACCGGCCGCACCGGGCCCAGCGGGCATGGGCGAGGAGCCGGTCGCGCCCCAAGGACTCCAAGCTCGCCCAGGACGGCCCGCTCCGCCGGTCCGTCGCGGACAAGCTGCAGGAACAGTGGTCGCCCGAGCAGATCTGTCACGCTCTGGTCATCGAGTTCCCCGACGACGAGAGCATGCGCGTGAGCCCGGAAACGATCTATCAGGCGATCTACGTCCAGGCCCGTGGCGGGCTGCGCCGCGAGGTCGCGGCAGCGCTGCGCACCGGGCGCACTCGCCGCAAGCCGCACCGCAGCCCGGACCGGCGCACGCGCCGGTTCGTCGACGAGATGGTGATGATCTCCGAGCGTCCTGCCGAGGTCGAGGACCGGGCGGTGCCCGGCCACTGGGAGGGCGATCTGATCGTCGGCCCCCGCAGCGAGAGCGCGATCGTCACTTTGGTCGAGCGCTCCACTCGCTACGTCATGCTCGGGCATCTGCCCGGCGGGCATACCGCCGAGGAGGTCCGCGACGTGCTGGTGCCCTTGATCCAGACCCTGCCCGGGCACCTGCGAGGCTCACTGACCTGGGACCAGGGCTGCGAGATGGCCGCGCACAAGCAGTTCACCGTGGCCACGGGAGTGCCGGTCTACTTCTGCGACCCGCACTCACCCTGGCAGCGCGGATCGAACGAGAACACCAACGGCCTGCTACGGCAGTACTTCCCCAAGAGTACCGACCTGTCCGTGCACAACCCCGAAGACCTTGAACACGTCGCCCAGCAACTCAACGGCCGGCCACGCAAAACGCTCGGCTGGAAAACCCCAGCCGAGCGCCTGCGTGATCTACTGACGACCACGTAGACCATCAGGTGTTGCGAGGACCCCAAGAATCCGCCATTCGTGGCGCGGGGCGGAGCCGTTTCCGCGGCCCGCCCGCCGCCGGGGACGTCCCGTCGGCCCGGCGCGCGGGTTGCCTCGATCGAGTGAAGCGCGCCTGTGGGCGACCACCCCGCGAGCACGGCAAACCGCCCGTACGGGCGATGGGCGTCCTTGCCGCCGCCGCTGCCCCGGTGCGACCGTGAGCCCGGGCCGGCCGTGCGTCGGTGCCCGTCCACCGACACCCGGGAGGTCCCATGCCATCGAACAGCGGACGTCATCCGTCCGGCGGCGGAGCCGGCGGCCGTACCGGCGGCCGGGCCGTCGTCATCGGCGGCAGCCTGACCGGCATGCTCGCCGCCGCGGCCCTGTCCACGACCATGGCCGAGGTGACGGTCGTGGAGCGGCACGAGTTACCCGGCGGCCCGGAGCCGAGGCAGGGCGTACCGCAGGCCCGCCACGCCCACCTGCTCTGGTCGGGCGGCGCCCGGGCCGTCGAGCAGATGCTGCCCGGCGTCACCGAGCGTCTGCTCGGCGCGGGCGCCCGCCGGATCGCCGTACCCGCCGACCTGGTGATGATGACCTCCGGCGGCTGGCTCACCCGCTTCCCCGAGCACCAGTTCTTCCTCGCGTGCAGCCGCGACCTGATCGACTGGGCCGTACGCGACCTCGCGACCGCCCACCCGTCCGTCCGTACCCTCCCCGGCGCCACGGTCCTCGGGCTGCGCGGCACCTCGGCGCGTGTCTCCGGCGTCGCCGTCCGTACGCAGCAAGGCGACCAGGTGCTGGACGCCGATCTCGTGGTCGACGCCGGCGGCCGGGCCTCCGCCACCCCGCAGTGGCTGGCGGACCTCGGGCTGCCGCCGGTACGCACCCAGGTGGTCGACGCCGGGCTCGGGTACGCCACCAGGCTCTTCCGCGCCCCGGCCGGCACCGAGACGTTCCCCGCCGTCAACATCCAGGCCGACCCCCGCCTGCCGGTCCCCGGGCTGAACGGGACGCTGCTGCCCATCGAGGGCGGCCGGTGGATCGTGACGCTCTCCGGCACCCGAGGCGGCCGTCCCACCGCGGACGCCGACTCCTTCGAGACCTTCGCCCGCAGCCTGCGCCACCCGGTCATCGGCGAACTCATCGCGCGCGCCGAACCCCTCGGCGACGTCGTCGTCTCGCACAGCACCGTCAACCAGCGCCGGCTGTACGAGAAGATGCCCGCCTGGCCCGAGGGTCTGGTGGTCGTCGGCGACGCGCTGGCCACGTACAACCCGCTGTACGGCCACGGGATGTCGGTCGCCGCGCAGCACGCCCTGGTGCTGCGCCGCGAGACGCTGCGGCGGCCCGGCGCGGGGCTGGCCCGGCGGGTGCAGACCGCCGCGGCCCGGGCCGTGACCCCCGCGTGGGCGCTGGCCAGCAGCCAGGATCTGCGCTTCCCGGGGGCGGAGGGCGAGCGTCCGGGGGCGGCCGCCGCCGTCATGAGCCGCTACACCGACCGGCTGATGTTCACCGCGACCCGCAGGACGACGGTCGGGCGCGCGCTCTTCGACGTGATGAGCCTGTCCTCGTCGCAGAACGCCCTGGTCCGCCCGGACGTCCTGGCCACCGCCCTCGCCCCGGCCCGCTTCACCCCGATGCCCGACCCGCCCTTCACCCCGGCGGAACTCGCCACGCTCCCCGCTCCCCGGTCAGAACCGACCCCGTGACCGGGTGAGGGCATCACGGGGGCGCGTCACGGGGGGTTCGGGGCGCGTCGCGGGTGCTTTGGGGCGCGTCGCGGGTGTTTTGGGACGGACATACCGGGCACCCGCTCGCCATGATGCGAACCCTGGTACGCGGCGCGCTCGCCGGAGCCGCCGGGACGACCGCCCTGAACGCCGTCACCTACGCGGACATGGCCGTACGCGGCAGACCGTCCAGCAGCGCGCCCGAGGACACGGTCGACACCCTCGCCGCCAAGGCGGGACTCGACGTCCCCGGCGAGGGCGAGACACGGGAGAGCCGGCTGACCGGGCTCGGCGCGCTGTCCGGCATCGCCGTGGGAACGGGCGTGGGCACGGCGGTCGCCGTGATGCGCGCGGCCGGCGTACGGATGCCGCTGTGGGCGGGCGGTGCGCTCGTCGGCGCCCTGGCCATGGCGGCGACGGATCTGCCGATGGCCCGTCTGCGGATCAGCGATCCCCGCACCTGGTCCACGGCCGACTGGGTCTCCGACGCCGTGCCCCACCTGATCTACGGCCTGGTCACGTACGGCATGGTCCGCACGGCCGAGCGCCGCGCGTAGCCCCACGGGGGTTGCCGACGGCCGCGTCCGAACCGGGCGCGGGCCCACCGCCCCCGGGAAGTCGGGCGCTACAGCGCGTTACGGGTCAGCCACTCGTTCGGGTCGTATGTGTCCCTGGTGGGGTCGGGGACCTCCGCGGGGACCTCGACCACCGTGTCCTCGGGACGGATCCGCTCCGGCAGCGTGCCGAACCGGGCCTGCCGCGCCACCTCTGCGGCGTCCTGGACCTTCTTCACGTCGGGCATCCCGTCGCCTCCTTCTGTCGGCTTGTCCTGCACAACGACCGGCGGAAGGCCCCTGTTCCGCGCGCTCGGTGAGGGCGCCGGCCGTGCCGCCGTACGTGGTGTGCCGCCGGGTTGCCGCCCGGCAGTATTTCGTGTGGTCAGACCGTTTCTGCCGCCCGCCCCCGCCCGTAGAGTGTCGGCATCAGGGGTGAGGGGGCTGATGTGATAACCGAGCCGGAGATGTGGGAGGAACCCGGGCCGAGCCTGCCCGGGGACCTGCTGAGCGGGGTCGACCGCCCGCCTCCGCCCCCGTCCCCGTCCCCGGAGTACCTGAGCGGGGCCGACCGTCCGCCGCCGACCCCCGGCACCGAACGGCGTCGCCGGTGGATGTGGGCGCTCGGCGGTGTCGTCGCCGCCTCCGCGCTCTGGGCGACCGTGCTCAACGGCACGGGCTACGGCCGTACCCCGGCCCCCGACCTGCACGGATACCACCTCGGCGGGACCCCCTGCACCTCCGTGAACCTCGCACCGCTCACCGACGCGCTGGCCGGCGGAACCTTCGGGTCGGAGCCCGCGACCGTTCGGGAGGGCCCGGCCCTCGACCACGCCTACTGCACGATGACCTCCACCAGTTCCCATGGGGACGGCTGGTTCACCTGGTACGTCATCACGGTCACCGTCGACCTGCACAAGAAGACCGACCCCCGGGTCGAGTTCGAGGACACCTATGACGCCCCGGACGCCTCGCCCACGTTGCAGGAGATCTCCGGCTACTTCATCAGGCCCTCCGCCGACGCCGTGACCAAGCCCTACCCCGGCCTCGGCGACCTGGCCTACGCCACCAGCGGCAAGACCCACCAGAGCCTCGCCGTACTGCACGGCGGCGCGGTCGTCTACCTCACCGTCGACTCGGGTTTCTCCTGGGAGCGCACCGATGACCCCCCGGCCCACGCCGACGGCTCACCGCAGCGGCCTCCTTTGGCGGACACCACCCGGCTGAAGCCGGACCTCCCCAGGACCGTGCGTCATCTGATGAGCGTGCTGTCGAGCTGACGCTTCGGGTGCGCTGACGCGTCGTGCGCGGGGCGGCTTACGCGAAGGGGCTTACGCGAGGGGGCTCACGCGAGGCGGCTCGAAGGTGCGGGCGGCGGGCGGGACCGGCGTCGTACGCTGCCGTGACCGTATGACTTTCGCCCGTGAGTGGGGGGTGCCCGCGTGAGTGGTGAGCCGAAGAGGCCGTTTCTGTACGTCGTGGTGTGCGCGGCCGGGGTGGCGGGTGAGGTCGACCGGCTGATCACGGCGGCCCAGGGACGGGGTTGGGACGTCGGCGTGGTGGCCACCCCGCTCGCGCTCGGCTTCATCGACCAGGCCGCGGTCGAGGCGCGGACCGGCTACCCGATCCGCTCGGCCTGGCGGAAGCCCGGGGACGTACGGCCGCTGCCGCCGCCGGACGCCATCGCGGTGGCCCCGGCGACGTTCAACACGATCAACAAGTGGGCGGCGGGCATCGCGGACACGCTCGCGCTGGGCATCCTGTGCGAGGCGTACGGGCTCGGCGTCCCGATCGCCGTACTGCCCGCCGTGAACCGGGCGATGGCCGCGCACCCCGCGTACGCGGACAGCCTGGCGCGGCTGCGGGCGATGGGCGTGCGGTTCCCCTTCGCCGCGGACGAGGTGCGGGGGCCCGATCGGGCGCCGGAGAGGGCCGGTTTCCGCTGGGAGGACGCGCTGGAACTGCTGGCCCGCTGAGGGGAGCCGGCGCGCTGGACCGCCGGCCCGCTGAGGGGAGTTGACGCGCTGGGCCGCCGGCCCGCTGGGGGAGTTGACGCGCTGAACTGCCTTACCGCCGACGGGAGTTGCGGCGCGCTCACTTTCGGCCGACCGGTGACCGGAAGTGCGCCGATCTGGCTGGTTTACCACCTGACCCTTGGCGGGAGCACCACAACCTTGGCCGGGTTCGGTTGGTCTCACAGGCATGATGACTCGAAGACGATTGTTCACGTGGGGGGCCGCGGGATGCCTGGCCGCCTGGACGCTGCTCGGCGGTGCCGGAGCGGCAGGGGCCGCGGACGCCACGGCTGATCTCAGTGTGTCGGTGCCGGCCCAGTTCTTCGTCACGGTGCCGGCCACCTCGGACTACACGCTGTACGTGGTGGAACTGATGGCTCTGGACGACGCGCAGCACGTGGTCAGGGCCAAGAACGTGGTGCTCACCGCCGATGTCGGGTCGCTCACCGGCAAGGTCCAGATCAAGCCGGAGATCGGCTGCAAGGCCAAGGGCACGGTCATCACCTGCAAGGAGTACTCGTTCACGGGCGGCAACGAGGTGTTCCCGTTCAGTGTCCGGCAGGCCCCCGGCGCGAAGGTCGGCAGCAGCGGGAAGGTCACCTTCACCGTCACCGCGGACAACGCGCCCACGGTCACGGCCACCAGCACGCTCGTCGTGGGCGGCCCGAAGCTGCTGAGCCGCACCCAACCGGCCATCAAGGGAGTCGCACCGCTGGGCCACTTCGCGCTCACCCCGGGGTTCAAGAACACCGGCGACCTGCCCGCCCACGGCGTCGGCGTCGTGCTGAGCGGCACCGACAGCATGCTGCTGCCCCGTAAGTACGACAACTGCCACTACATAGGCCCTGACACCCCGCAGCAGAGGGGTGACTTCTACTGTCTCTTCCCGGACGTCACCGTCGCGCCCGGCCAGAGCTACGAGTTCGCCGAGCCGCTGTCCTACAAGGCCGACACCATACTGATGTACGGGCGGATCCAGTACTTCGCCTGGGCGCTCGACGGCCCCACTCAGCCGGGCCTCGACCTGGGTCACTACCAGATACCCGGCACCGGCCCGGCGCTCGGCCTGAAGTCGACCACGGCCGGTCCGTTCGCCTCCGGCGGCGGATTCGTCGAGATCTCCACCACCCAGCACGCCGATTACGAGGCGACCGGGGCGACGATCAAGGGCGCGGTCGGCCAGACCGTCAGCTTCTCCGTCAGCGTCCACAACAACGGCCCGGGCACCATGCAGTTGATGGACTACCCCGGCGACAAGACCGGGACCGTGAAGATCACCATCCCGGCCGGCCTCACGGTCGTCGGTGTCCCCCGTGTGGGGGAAGTGAAGGTGTGCGACCCGGCCGGCAGAACGTACACCTGCGTTCTCGACGAGACCTTCTACACGGGTGACCACGAGTCCTTCGGCTTCGCGGTGCGTATCGACAAGGTCGTCGCGGGCGCTAAGGGCACGGTGACGGCCTCGGGCCGCGCCGACTACCCCAACCGTGACAACGTCCCGTCCAACGACTCTGCGCCCATCCTCGTGGAGGCCACGGGCGGGTCCGGTGGTTCGGGTTCGGGTTCGGGCGGTTCGAGTTCGGGCGGCTCGGGTTCGGGCGGCTCGGCCGGGTCCGCCGGTTCCGGTGGCTCGACGACCGGCGGCGGTACGTCCACGGCCGGGGGCTCGACCGGCTCGACCTCGGGTTCCGGGGGCGTCACCGGGGGTACGGCCACGGCCGGGGGCACGACCTCGGGCGACGGTTCCCTTGCCGCCACCGGCTCCAGCAGCACGGTGCCGGCGGCCGCACTGTCGGCCGCGGCGCTCCTCACCGGCACGGCCGTCCTCCTCGTCGTCCGCCGTCGGCGGACGCGCACCGGAATGTGACCCCACGACGGCCGCGGCGACGCCAACCACGCCGCGGCCGCCGGGCCTTCCGTCTCAACTCGTCAGGAGTCCCTGGACCGTTGATATGGATCGCGTAGCGCGCGCCTCGGGCGCGGTGGTCGGCTCGGCGGCGGCCGACGCACTGGGCGCCCCCTTCGAATTCGGCCCGCCGGGCTCCTTCTCGGCCCGTTTCCCTTGGCGGGCCCGGCCCGGCGACACGCCCGCCGCTGACATGTGCGGGGGCGGCGGCTGGGATCCGGGCGAGGCCACGGACGATACGCAAATGGCCGTGCACGTCGGTGAATCGCTGCTGGAACGCGGCGGTCTCGACCTGCCGGACGTGTTCGCGCGCTTCCAGCGGTGGGCGGCGGACGATCCCAAGGACATCGGGTTGCAGACCGAGGACGTACTGACCAACGGCCTTCCCTGGGACCGGGCTGCCGAGGCCCACTTCCGTACGAATCTCCGGGCGGCGGGCAACGGCGCGCTGATGCGGGCGGCGACCTCGGGCGTGTACTTCGCCGGGCACGGCCGGGCGGCCACGATGGCGGCCGGGCGCCGGCTGGCCGCCCTCACGCACGGCGACCCGGCGGCGTGGGAGGGCACGGCGATCTTCCACGAGTTGCTGCGGGTCGCGCTGGACGGCGGCGACCCGGTCGCGGCCGTTCTGGACACCCTGGCCGCGGCCGATCCCGACCACCGGCAGCGGTACGCGACCGTACTGGCCCCCGACTGGCACCCCGAGTCGGCCACGGAGTTCAACGGCGCGGTCCGGCCCTGCCTCGGCTCCGCGGTCTGGGCGGTGCGGACCACTTCCTCGTATGAGGACGCCGTGCGGGCCGCCGTGAACCTCGGCGGTGACACGGACACGGTCGGCGCGGTCACGGGGGCGTTGGCCGGGGCGGTGTACGGGGTCGGCGCGATCCCCGCGCGCTGGACGGACCCACTCCACGTACCCCTGCCCGGTGCGCGGGGCCGGGTCCTCCGGCTGCCGGATCTGCTCACCCTCGCGGACCGCTTGGCCCGCGCGGGCGGGGGCGGGGGTACGGGGTCGCGCGTACGTTGAACTCACCCCGAGGGCCGAGGCGGGCGTTGGGGGCGGGCCGGGCGGCGTGGCCGGAGCAGCAGCCCTGGGGGTGCCGGTGACCGCCAAAGTCATAGAATCAGGCCCGCCCGCCCGGCAAACCCCCTGGTCACTTAGTGTGCTCCCCGCGCACGCGGGGTTGGTCCCGTGGTCAACAGCGCCCGGCCGTGCCGGAAGTCGTGCTCCCCGCGCACGCGGGGTTGGTCCCGATGGCACCGGTAGTCGTCAACGGCACCGCCGGTGCTCCCCGCGCACGCGGGGTTGGTCCCATGCCGATCTTGGACGACAGAATGTCTTGGAACGTACTCCCCGCCCTGCGGGGGTGGTCCTGGCTTGTCCTTGACGAGCTTGTCCAGGGCGGCGTGCTCCCCGCATCCCGGGGATGGGGGCGGCGTCGGCCGCTCCTCGAACCGGGCGCCGGGCGCGCAGCGCAACGTTGCTGCCCTACACGTACGTTGGCGCGGTGGGCGTCGCAACTGGCTCTGCGCCCACCGAAACGTACGTCCCAACTGCGGCCAGGACGCTGACTCGCAGCGACGTACCGGACGACCGTCGGCCCGCGCGAGCGGGAACGTCGAACGCCACGAACCGAATACCCGTTCGTGGCGCCCGCACTCCACCTCGCCCGATTCCCGCGTGGGAACGCCCCCCGAGAGCACCCGCAGACGTAACGGGCACCCCGACCGCAGAGCCTCCCGGCTCCGCGGGTCGCGGGAGCGGACAACCGTTCACTCGGAAATGGAGCGTGCGATGTACATAGGTATCGGCACCGTAGTGGTCGTCATCATCATCGTGGCCGTCGTCATGATGCTGCGGCGCGGCTGACCCGACGCCGGCCGCGCGCGTACCCCCGGCACCCTCGCGAGCAGGGCGTACGGACGCCCGCCCGGAGGGCACCGCCGGGCACGAACGTTCAGCGCGAGGCGCGAATCTTCTGACAGGCGTCGGCGATGAAGTCGAGCAGGCCGAGCGCGCCGCTGTAGGAGGAGGGGAACAGCAGGTCGGTGGTGTAGACGTGACCCGCGCGGGCGGCGGGCAGCTTCTTCCACAGGGGCTGCGCGAGCAGTGGCTCGCTGCCGACGGCGACGGACAGGATGACGTCGGCGGCGCCGAGTTGCTGGTCGATGGTCTCGTAGGACAGGTCGTGGCCCCAGTAATTGGCGCCCTTCGCACCGGCGTTGCCGAGCTTCGCGCCCAACTCACCGAGAATGGCGGACGGATCGCTGCTGGGCAGGTAGCGGTAGAAGGTCCCGGCCGCGGCGGCCTGTACGACCTCCCAGCGGTGACCGGTCAACTCGGCCGCGTACTGGGCCCTTACGGCGGCGAGCCTGGCGTCGTACGTGCTCTTGAGCGAGTTGAGACGGTCGTTGCGGTCGACGGCGTCGGCGAACGCGGCGGTGGCCTGCTGCCAGGGGATGACGCCCTGGGCCGTCCGGAGCGCGTAAGTCGGGGCGATGGCGCTGAGCTTGCGGTAGAGGGCGGCGTCGACGTACGTGTCGAAGGCGATCACCAGGTCGGGCCGGAGCGCGGCGATCTTCTCGACGTCGAAGGCCCCGTACTCGCCGACGGTCGGCAACCCCTTCACCACGGTGCGGTACTGCGTCAGGGCGACCTCCGCCTCGCCGTTGTCGGTGCCGACGGGCGTCAGACCGACGTCGAGCAGCGTGCTCAGCGCCGCCTTGCTCAGGGCGACGACCCGGCGCGGCTTCCCCGGCGCGCGTACGGTGCCGTACGCGCCCGTCAGGCTGCGCGGCGCGGAGGATGCGGCGGGGGCCGAACCGTTGTCGTGGGCGTCGTTGCCGCAGGCCGCGAGGCCGAGGAGCGCGCCGGCGCCCGCGACGCCGCCGAGGAAGCCGCGGCGGGTGAGGGCGGCGACGATCTCGGCGAACTCGGCGTCGGTCCGCGCGGTTGCCTGCGCGGCGGCGGTCCGCGCTTCGGTTCGCGCTTCGGTCTTCGCCGGGGTGGCGACCAGTTCCAGAATCATGGCTGACGTCCTGTTCCGCAGGTGCGCTGCGCTCGCGGGCCGGGGGTGAGGTGCGGACCGCTCGGCGGCTCGTACTTAGGGCACCCTAACCTAACTTCTCGACGCGAGGTATCCCCGTCACGGGGGCGCCGCGCCATCGCCTCGCGCCCGGGCGAGGCGGGCACTCTGCGTGTGGCCTTAGCCTGGTACAAGGCAGTAGTCCGTATGCGGCGAAGGAGATGAACATGACCACTGCACCTGGTGGCGTTCCGCACTCGTCCGCGTCCGAGGTCCATCCCCTGCGAACCATCCGTGAGATCCGGGAGTCCCTGCCGGAGGACCAGGCCCGGCATTTCGACGCGGAACTCGCCGACACCGCGATCGAGGAGCTGCCGGAAATGCTGAGCCGGTGGGTCCGGCTGGCCGCCGACGGGTTCGAGGAGTTCCTGCTGTCCAAGCCCTTCGAAGGACTCGCTTTCGGCGCCCGCTCCTACGCTGGCGCGTGGTGACCACTTGCTTGACCCGTCTGTCGTGCTCGTGGCCGCCGGAGCCGCTGAGTACGAGGACCGCGTAGTGCCGATCGGCGAGCCAGAAGCGGCGGCCCATTCGACCGTCGCAAGGCATTGAATGTGGCCGATATATCCCATATGACGGTCTCGATGAAAGTGATGGAATCGGCCCCACCCAAGTAGCAAACCCGCAGGTCATCTAGGGTGCTCCCCGCACGCGCGGGGATGGTCCCCTGCTCAGCGGCGCGGCGTTGGACGTGCGGATGTGCTCCCCGCACGCGCGGGGATGGTCCCTTCGGTTCAACGCGGGCGACGTACGGAAGCCAGTGCTCCCCGCACGCGCGGGGATGGTCCCCACAGGGCCCGGGTCTGCGCGTTACCGATGATGTGCTCCCCGCACGCGCGGGGATGGTCCCGTCCTCACGCGGCGCCCCCGTCCGGCTGCACGGTGCTCCCCGCACGCGCGGGGATGGTCCCGCCACCGTGCCCGGCGGTGTCCAGCGCGGCCTGTGCTCCCCGCACGCGCGGGGATGGTCTCCTATGCTGCACGGTGTAACAAAGTTCAAGTGGTGTGCTCCCCGCACGCGCGGGGATGGTCCCTAGGTCATGTCATCAGATGAGGGACGCTACGCGTGCTCCTCGCGCATGCGGGGACCTTTCCAACGAGCAGGGCAGCCATCGTGAATGTCCGCTCATTTTTCTAACTAGGTAATGTCACCAGACCAGAACCAACTCCTCAAACCAGTAATTTGCCGTAGCTCTTGCCCTCCGCTACGCTGCGGCAGTATCGGCGCGGACCGCCCAACGCCCTGTGAAGACAAGGACGTTGAGCAAAACGGCCGGGCCCCCGACTCGCGATCGGAGGGGCCCGGCCATCGCTCCCTCAGGTGACGAAGGAGGCATATTGATGGTACAGAGGTGGAGGCCTTCGGTGGCGGGTCGGCAGCGTGACCGCCAGGTGACGGGCTTGTTGGCGGCCGCCTTGGCCGCCGGGGCCGGATCGCAGGCCGTCGTCGACGTGGGCGCGCGCGGCCTCGTCGTGACCATCGTCGTTCTCATCCTCGTCGGGGGCTGGAACCCCGGTCGTCGGACGCGTCGCCGTCGATGCGGGCTGGCACGATAGCGAGCCGCGCAAAGCTGAGCCGGTGCGGTCCCGACCCTCTCGGGGAAGGGCCGGGCCGGCCCGGCATCGATCGGCTGGCGCCGATCACTCCGCGCGCGAACGCGGTGCCCTACCGACCGCATCGCCACCACGGCCGCGCACAGCCGCGCATTGCGCGATCAATTTCGATCAAGACAAGCTATCTATGATCAATACCGGCTTTCTGTGTGATAAACACCTCGACGAGGGGGCGCTGTTGTTGAATGACGGCATGACCGCAGCACATGCCGAACGCCTCTCCCTGGGGAGGGAATTGACGGGCGCGACGCGTACGGTGTGGGCGAAGCACGACCGTAAGACGGACGGCTGGCTTCCCCTGTGGCAGCACATGGAAGACAGCGCCGGAGTCGCGGAACTGCTATGGGATCGATGGGTGCCGCGCAGCGTCAAGTCGTTGGTGGCCGAAGGGCTGCCAGCCGGTGAGAGCGACGCACGGCTTCTCGTGATATGGCTCTCCGCTACCCACGACATTGGTAAGGCCACTCCTGCGTTCGCATGCCAGGTCGACTTGTTGGCCAACGCCATGCGGGAAGCGGGGCTTCACATGGAGCAGCGCCAGCAGTACGGCGACGACCGCCGGATGGCTCCGCACGGGTTGGCCGGGCAGTTGCTGATCCAGGAGTGGCTGGAGCGGCGGTATGGATGGACCGGGAGGTCAGCTGCCCAGTTCGCCGTCATCGCTGGTGGTCATCACGGAGTGCCGCCGGGGCATGAGCAGATCCACGACCTCGATCTGCACCCGGAGTTGTTGCGAGCGCGAGGCGCCGACGAGGAGTGCTGGCGGCAGGTCCAGACCGAACTGCTGGACGCCTGTGCCCGTGTGTACGGGGTGCAGCAGCGACTCGCGGACTGGCGCCAGGTCAAACTGTCCCAGCCGGCTCAGGTCATGCTCACGGCGCTGGTCATTGTCGCCGACTGGATCGCCAGCAGTGCCGAGTTGTTCCCCTATTACCCGGGGGCCGCTGGGCGGACCGGAGCCGAGCGGTTGGCTGCGGCGTGGCGCGGCATCGACCTGCCAGCACCCTGGGCGCCCGAGGAACCGATAGGGACGGCGGCCGAGTTGTTTGCGAGCCGCTTCGCGCTGCCTCCGGGGGCGGGGATCAGGCCGGTACAGGAAGCAGCGGTGCGCATGGCGCGGGAGATGGCGGCCCCCGGCCTGATGGTGATCGAAGCACCCATGGGTGAGGGGAAGACCGAGGCGGCTCTCGCGGTGGCCGAGATCTTCGCCGCGCGCAGCGGCGCGGGAGGATGTTTCGTCGCGCTGCCGACCCGCGCCACCGGAAACGCGATGTTCTCCCGGGTGATCTCGTGGCTGCGCGGTATGCCGGGTTCGGAGCAGCACTCGGTCTTCCTCGCCCATGCGAAGGCGGCCCTGAATGACCAGTACGCGTATCTCTCGCAGTTGGGCGCCCGGACGATCGCGGCGGTGGACCTCGACGGCGAGACAGGGGTGTCGGCGCCCTCCCGGAAGAACACTCGTAAGGATTCGGCGGAGCTTGTGGCCCACCAATGGCTGCGCGGGCGGAAGAAGGGAATGCTCGCCTCCTTTGCGGTGGGCACGGTCGACCAACTGCTGTTCGCCGGGCTGAAAAGCCGCCACCTCGCTCTGCGGCACCTCGCGCTTGCGGGCAAGGTGGTCGTGATCGACGAGATCCACGCCTACGACGCCTATATGAGCGTCTACCTCGAACGGGTGTTGTCCTGGCTGGGCGGCTACCGCGTGCCGGTGGTGATGCTGTCGGCGACGCTGCCGGCCGATCGTCGCCGCGCGCTGATAGAGGCGTACGCCGGTGAGTCGGAGGGCACCGCCGCGGTACTGGGCGGGTCCGGGTATCCCCTGGTGACCACCGTCGCCCCCGGCACGGAACCGATGACGGCTCGGCCACCGGCGGCGTCCGAGCGGCACACGGACGTCCGGATCGAGCCGCTGGACGACGAACTGAGCGTGCTGACCGACCGCTTGGCCGACTGCCTGTCCGAAGGGGGCTGCGCCCTCGTTGTCCGCAACACCGTGGACCGGGTTCTGCAGACGGCCGAACGCCTGCGTGAGCGCTTCGGGGCGGAGAGCGTCACGGTGGCGCACTCACGCTTCCTTGACGCCGATCGGGCGTGCAAGGACGACGAGTTGCTGGCTCGGTTCGGTCCGGGCGGCTCCCGGCCGAACGGACCGCACATCGTCGTGGCCAGTCAGGTCGCCGAGCAGTCACTCGACATCGACTTCGACCTGCTGGTCACCGATCTGGCCCCCGTCGACCTCGTACTCCAGCGCATGGGCAGGCTGCACCGGCACCATCGTGGCGGTCCGGAGCAGCACGACCGGCCGCGCAAGGTACGTATTCCCCGCTGCTTCGTCACAGGCGTGGACTGGAACACGGTGCCTCCCGAGCCGGTCCGCGGCTCGGCGGCGGTGTACGGGCGCTACACGCTGCTGCGCGCGCTGGCGGTGCTGCGCCCCCACCTCGACGGCCACCCGGTCAGCCTGCCCGCCGACATCGAACGGCTCGTGCAGCGGGCCTACGGAGCCGCGCCGGAAGGTCCTGCCGAGTGGGCCGACGCCATGGCCGAGGCACACCGCGACCAGGAAGTGCGCTTCGGCGACCAGCGGGCCCGGGCGGCTGTTTTCCGGCTCGACAAGATACGTCGACCGGGCCGGTCGCTCGTCGGCTGGATAGACGCGGGTACGGGGGAGGCGGACGACACACCGACCGGCCGGGCCCAGGTACGCGACAGCGAGGAGAGCCTGGAGGTTCTCGTCGTGCAGCGGCATTCGGACGGGTCGTTCACTACCGTGCCCTGGTTGGAGAAGGGCCTCGGCGGTCTCCCGCTGCCCACAGACGCGGTCCCACCGTCGCGCGCGGCCCGGGCGGTCGCCGCCAGTGCCCTCCGGCTGCCGTACCACTTCTCCAAGCCCTGGATGGTGGATCGGGTTATTCAGGAGCTTGAGGAACTGTGCTTTCCCGCCTGGCAGGAGAAGGACTGTCCCTGGCTGGCCGGTGAACTGATTCTCGCGCTGGACGAGGACTGTCGTACCCAACTGGCAGGCTACGAACTCCACTACAGCAGCACCGACGGTCTGACCGTCACACCGGCCGGTGCACGTGATGTGAGGCTGGTGAGCGGCGTGCCGTCCTTCGATCTCGTCTCCCGCCCCTGGCTGCCCGTCGTGCGAAGCGACGGTACGACCGCGGAGTTGTCGTTGCACCAGGTGTTCGCCCAGGCGGCGGGCGTACGACGGCTGGTGGGGGATGTACCCACGCAGGAGTTTGCGCTGTTGCGGCTGCTGCTGGCGATCCTCCACGACGCGGTGGAAGGGCCGGAGGATCTGGACGACTGGGAGGATCTCTGGTCCGATCCCGACTCCATGGCTGTGGTGTCCGCGTACCTGGAGCGCCACCGGGGGCGCTTCGACCTGCTCGACGAAAAAGCGCCCTTCTTCCAGGTGAGCGGTCTGCGGACGGAGAAGGACGAGGCAGCGTCCCTCAATAGGATCGTCGCCGATGTACCCAACGGCGATCCCTTCTTCACCATGCGCATGCCCGAGGCTGGACGCATCGGTTTCGCCGAGGCCGCCCGATGGGTCGTGCACGCCCAGGCGTTCGACACCTCCGGTATCAAGTCCGGTGCCGTGGGCGACCCGAGGGTCAAGGGTGGAAAGGGATATCCGCAAGGTGTCGCCTGGGCCGGGAATCTGGGCGGGGTGTACGCGGAAGGGCGGAACCTGCGCGAGACACTGCTGCTCAACCTGGTCGCCGCCGACACGACAGGCATCCAGTGGGAGCGCGAACTCGACCGCCCCGCCTGGCGCCAGGAGCAGCGCGGCCCGGCAGCGTCCGACGAAGTGGAACTCAAGAGGCGTCCGGCCGGCCCCCGTGACCTTTACACCTGGCAGTCGAGGCGGCTGCGCCTGGTCCACGACGGTGATGACGTACACGGCGTTGTGCTGGGGTACGGCGATCCGCTCGCCCAGCGGAACATGCAGCACCTTGAGCCCATGACCGGCTGGCGGCGCAGCACCGCCCAGGAGAAGAAGACCGGCCAGGCGCAGGTGTACATGCCGCAGGAGCACCAGCCGGCCCGTGCCGCCTGGCGCGGACTGGAGAGTCTGCTGCATTCCGAGGGCGAGCCCGGCGCCGCCCGGCGTACCGGCCCCCCGTCGGCCATTCGGCCCGGCATCGTGAAATGGGTCGCCCGTCTGGCCACCGAGGAACTGCTGCCTCGGCGCAGCCTGATCCGGGTCCGCACCGTCGGTGCCCACTACGGCACTCAGCAGTCCGTCATCGACGAAATGGTGGATGACGGTGTCGCCATGGCCGTCGTCCTGCTCCATGAACACGACTTCCGCTACGGGAAGGAAGCTGTCGGCGCCGTCGCCGACACGGAGAAGTCCGTCAACGCTCTGGGTAGCCTCGCGGCCGAACTGGCACAGGCTTGCGGCGCTCTGCCGGACGCGCCCCGCGAAGCGGCTCGCGACCTCGGATTCGGCGAGCTGGACGGGCCCTACCGGCAGTGGTTGAGCAGGCTCGGCGACACCGGCGACCCGGAGCAGGCCCGTGCAGACTGGCAGCACACGGTTCACCGCGTGCTCAGCCGACTGGCCCGCGGCCTGCTCGACGCCTCGGGACGGGCGGGCTGGACAGGACGGAACGTGGAGACGCCGCAGGGCCCCCGGTGGCTCGACGACACCCTGGCCGACCTGCGTTTCCGGTCCCGTATCAATCAGGCGTTGCCCAAACGCCGTACCGGAGCCGGCGTGGCGAGCCCTGACAACGACGAGAGAGCACCCGTATGACCACAACCGCGATCGGCGATCCGGCCGGTCAGGACACCCCCTCAACCACCGAACCGACGCGAACCCGGGGACGCGTGCTGACGTTGGTCGGCAGCACCGTACGCGCCCATGTGGGCCGCATTCAGCATGGCTACAGGGACGACCGGCCGGACGCCGTCGCCGCTCTGGCCCGACTGCGGCGCGGCGCGGGGAGACCGGCCGGCGAGCTTCCCGACCTGTGGGGCATGACCGGCACGGACACCCTGTACGCCGAGGCGCCCGACTGGGGCGAGCGGCGGATGGAACAGGCCGAGCAAGCCCTGCATATCGCCGTGACCCTGTGGGCCCTCCACCAGCAGTCGCACCGGTCCGCGGCCATGCACATCACCGGCGGACCCGAACTGGGCGTTGCTGTAAGGCGCTTGATGCCGGACAGCGGAGCGTTCGACGACCGGATTCTCCGGCGCTTCGTCCGCACCGCCACCGCCTCTTCCCTCCCGGTGCTCGCCCAGCGGCTGCGCGACCTGGTGCTGCTGCTGCGTCAGGCGGATATTCCGCTGGACTACGGACTGCTCGCCGACCAGCTCTACCAGTGGCAGCAGCCGGCCGGTCCTGCGGCTGTGCACCGAGCGTGGGGACGTGCCTTCCACGCCTACCGCCCGCCCGCCCCGGCCACTTCCAAGACTCCGACCACCCCGGACACCGCTCCGGACAGCGACAAGGACGCTCAGTGAGCCGCACCATCGTGGATGTGCACATCCTGCACACTGTTCCCCCGAGCAACCTCAACCGTGACGACACCGGCGCACCGAAGACAGCTGTCTACGGTGGCGTGCGCCGCGCCCGCGTTTCCAGCCAGGCGTGGAAGCGGGCCACCCGCAAGGCCTTCGAAAGCCTGCTTGACCCGTCCGAACTCGGGGTGCGGACAAAGAAGGTGGCCGCGGCACTGGCCGAGCGCATCAGTGCCCTGGAGCCGTCGCTGGCCCGGGAGACGGCCTTGGCCGCGGCCGCGGAGGCGGTCCACGCCGCCACCGGGGCCAAGATCGAGCCCCCGAAGCGCAAGTCGGCCGACGCCGCGAAGGGCGGGGCGGACGCGCCCGCTCCGGAATCCTCCTACCTGATGTTTCTCAGCGCCCGCCAGTTCGACGCTCTCGCCGTGCTGGCCCTCGAAGGCATCAAGGGCTCGGGCGACATCAAGGCGTTCTTCAAGAACCGCGACAACAAGGCACGTGCCCGTGAAGCCGCCGTCACTCGGCACTCCGTGGACATCGCCCTGTTCGGACGGATGGTCGCCGACTCCTCCGACATCAACGTGGACGCCGCCGCGCAGGTCGCCCACGCCATCAGCGTGCACGCGGTGGAGAACGAGACCGACTACTTCACCGCCGTGGACGACCGGAACGAGGGCGACGGGGAATCCGGTGCCGGCATGATCGGCACGGTCGACTTCAACTCCGCCACGCTCTACCGCTACGCGGCCCTGGACATTGATGCGCTGAGCCGTAATCTCGGCCAGGGACTCCGCGACGACGAGCCCGTCACAGATCCGGTACGCCGCGCGGTCGAGGCGTTCATCAAGGGATTCGCCGCCTCCGTCCCCACCGGAAAGATCAACACCTTCGGCAACCAGACGCTGCCCGACGCGGTGGTCGTCAAGCTCCGCACGTCCCGTCCCGTCAATTTCGTGGGTGCCTTCGAGACCCCGGTCCGGGCGGACGAGGACGGCGGACACCTGGCCAAGGCATGCGCTGCCCTGGCCGCGTACGTTCCGAACGTCGAGCACGCTTACGGTGTCGAGAAGGACACGCACACATGGGTGGTCCGGGTCGGTCCCGGCACAGAGCCGCTGGCGGACCTGGGGACCGCCGTGACACTGCCCGAGTTGACGGACGCTGTCGGCGCCGCCGTGGCCGCCAGGCTGGAGCAGCGTGGATGAGCGTCCTGGCTCTGCGGCTGGCCGGTCCCCTGCAATCGTGGGGCGTCTCCGCACGCTTCGCCCGGCGCACCACGGAGACAGCGCCCACCAAGAGCGGGGTCATCGGCCTGCTCGCCGCCGCCCAGGGACGTGAGCGGGACGCCGATCTGTCCGATCTCGCCGCCCTGCGCTTCGGCGTACGCGTCGATCAGCCCGGCACGCGCATCCGCGACTTCCAGACAGCCCATCACGCTGTCACCGGCAAGTCGATGCCGGTCTCGGAGCGCTTCTACCTGGCGGACGCGGTGTTCGTGGCAGCCGTGGAAGGAGAGGACGCGTTGATCGACGCCCTGTACGCCGCCGTGAGGGCGCCCGTCTTCCTGCCTTACCTCGGGCGCCGCTCCTGCCCGCCTGCCGAACCCGTCGACCTGGGAGTGCGCCGCGAAGCCGACCTCCGTCATGTACTGGAGGACGAGCCGTGGATGGCGGCGGCGTGGTATCAACGCCGACTCGACCGCGAGCCCTTCCCCCGGCTGACCGTGATCGTGGAGTCCACACCTGACGAGGACCCCGGCGACATGGTGCGCGACCAACCGCTCAGCTTTGATCCGCGGCATCGGCGGTACGCCCTGCGCGGCTACCGCACGGACACGGTCTCCGTACCCAATCCACGAGCACGCGGCGGGACCCGTCGGAGCGACGCCCACGCCGAACTCACACCCGCTCATGATCCGACGACCCAGCTGCCCCTGCTGTCCCCGCTGGACGGTGCCTGATGTTCCTCACCCGATTCCGTTTCAACATGGCGCGGCAAGGCGCTCGCCGCCTTCTCGCCTCCCCGCAGTCGTTGCATGCGGCGGTCATGTGCTCCTTCGCCGAGCCGACGCGGCCCGATACCGGGGAAGGCCGCGTCCTGTGGCGCGTCGATCGCAACTCCAAGACCGACATGCTGCTCTATATCGCCGGGCCGGACCGACCCGACCTCACCCACCTTGTGGAGCAGGCGGGTTGGCCCACGAGCGGCAGCTGGCAGACGTATGACTACACCGGTCTCCTGGCCGCTCTGCGAACCGGTGACGACTGGGCGTTCCGGCTCACGGCCAACCCCGTACACAGCATTCGCCGCAAGGAGGACGAGCCCACCAAGCGGACCGCGCACATCACCCCGCGCCACCAGATGAACTGGCTGCTGGCCCAGCAGGAAAGGCGGGGCTTCGTCGTCCTGGAGAAGCCCGCCGACCGGAGGCTGCTTCCGCAAGGCGACGAGTACGAGCTGACCGTGCGCGACGCCCGACCACTCTCCTTTCCGAAGACCGAGCAGGCCAGCGGGCGGCGCAACCGTGTGATGCTGACCTCCGTCACCTTCGACGGGCGGCTGCGGGTCACCGACCCGGAGGCTCTGCGCCGTGCGCTCACCCTCGGCATTGGCCGCGCCAAGGCGTACGGTTGCGGGCTGATGACGCTCGCCCCCGTCACACCGGCGGGGGTTCGGTGAGCACGGTCGGCAGGCGTCCACAGTCCTCGCCGCGTGAACTGACCCGCGTCGGTGACCGGCTGTCCTTCGTCTATCTGGAGCGCTGCGTCATCAACCGTGACGCCAACGCCATCACCAGCGACGACGCCGAAGGCACCACGCACATCCCCTCGGCCGCCATCGGCATGCTGCTGCTCGGCCCCGGCACCCGGATCACCCACCAGGCGATGGCCCTGCTCGGCGAGAGCGGCGCGGGCGTGGTGTGGGTCGGCGAGAACGGCGTGCGTTTCTACGCGGGCGGCCGGGCATTGACCCGTTCCTCCGCGCTGGTCGAGGCTCAGGCGGTCGCGTGGGCCAACCGTCGCACCCGGATCGAGGTGGCCCGGGCGATGTACGCGATGCGCTTCCCGGCGGAAGACCCGGCCCGGATGACCCGGCAGCAGATGCTCGGCGGCGAGGGCCGGCGGATGCGGGACTTCTACGCAAAGGAAGCCGCCCGGGTCGGCATTCCGTGGCGCGGACGCCGTTACATCCACGGCGACTTCGACTCTGGTGACCCGCCCAACCAGGGGATCACGGCCGCCGCCCAGTGCATGTACGGCATCGCCCAGACCGTCATCGCTGCGCTCGGCTGCTCGCCGGGGCTCGGCTTCGTCCACTCCGGCCACGAACTGTCCTTCGCGCTGGACGTGGCCGACCTCTACAAGACGGAGATCGGCATCCCCGTCGCCTTCGAGGTGGCGGCGGAGAGCCCGGAGGAGGTCGGCTCCCGTACGCGGCGGGCATTGCGCGACCGGGTCAACCGGACGGGCCTCCTGGACCGTTGTGTACGGGACATTAAGACCTTGCTGCTGACGGCGGCGGGCGCGTCCGAGGTGAGTGCTTCTGCCGTGGACGGGGACGTGGACCGCGTCACGCTTCAGTCCGACGGTGGGCGTGAGGTGGCAGGCGGACGCAACTACGCGGGTACGGAGGTGGGGCCTGGAACGGGCTCGGGTTCTGGGCCGGCGTCGGGGCCTGAGTCGGATCCGGGATCGGACGAGGTCATCTGGTGACCGTCATCGTCCTCACACACTGCCCAGTCGGCCTGCGCGGCTTCCTTACGCGTTGGCTGCTCGAGATCTCCCCGGGCGTCTTCATCGGCGGTCCTTCCGCCCGTATCCGTGACGCCCTTTGGGACGAAGTCCGCCAGTACGCGGGCAACGGCAGGGCGCTGCTCGCCTACTCGACCGACAACGAGCAGGGCTTCACCTTCCGTACGCACGATCACAAGTGGCACCCCGTCGACTACGAGGGCCTCACCCTCATCCGCCGACCTGCGGACCGGCCCACGTCGCCTTCCACTCCTGCGGTCACGCAGGGCTGGAGCAAGGCGTCGAAGCGGCGCCGCTTCGGCAATCGCGGATCGTAGGCCGCGGCGATCGGCCCTCGGGCCCGCCGCGACGCGCCCCACGCCAACTGATCGGCTGGGTCGTCCGCACCGTATTGACGTACGTTCGGCATGACACACGCCATGGGACCCGGCGGGGGAGGCTGCGTGGGCGGTTGGTGGGCCTACTTGGACGAGCAGACTCGTCAGGAGGTCGACGCGGACGTGTTGCGTGACCGCCGGATGATGGCGGTCAGGACCGTGTGGGAGGCTCTGCGCCCGCTGGAGTTGGGTCTGCGTGAGGCGGAACAGGTGGTCCACGCGCGTTATGAGGCTCTGGGCGACCGCGTGCAGCACAGCCCGCCTGATCCGCTCGACATTCCCTCACTCGCGATCCGTGCCGCGGAGTTCCCTGGCCGGGTGGCCGCTGTTGAGGCTTTTTGGGACGGCGACACGGTCCACGACTGGTTTGTGCTCCTGGTCGCGGTCCTTGACCATCCGACCGGGGAAGGGCACCTGGCGACCGTCCATCACGGCCCTGGTGGTCGACCGCCAGCCACCGCCGCAGCCGAGGCGGGCCGGGCCTTGGCCGACCACCTCGGAGTGCCGTTCCACTTTGCCTCCCCGGACGCCCCGGACGACGACGCTCCGCGCTGGCGGACGCTCCAGCGCAGGCCGGAGGGTTTATGAGGGGGACGACGGGAGGATTGTCAACGACGCCCAGGAGCAGCCCGTCCGTCGGCCGTCTCCCCCCAACTCGTACGGTCGGCTTCACGCTTCGCGGACAAGCGACGGCGTCACTCCCCGCGCGCCTAGGGGAGGCGTTTTCCGTGAACTCAGTGCCGCTCGCCCTGGCGCGCGCCGTAGGCTGACGGCCGCCAGTTGGGCTCTGCGCAGGAGCGGCGACGCGAGGATGGGCGATTTATTCTACATGTCGGCTTCCGTGAAAGTGATGAATTCTGGCACCTTCAACAGGTGAAAGCCCTGGTCATCTAGTGTGCTCCCCGCACGTGCGGGGATGGTCCCCCCAGCCCAGCCCCCCGCCGATGGCCGCCACCGAGAGTGCTCCCCGCGATCGCGGGGATGGGCCCGCGGGCGCGGGGGTCGGGCGGACGTACCCGCGGGGTCAGACTCCCGCCAGCGCCGGAGGCGGCCCCTGGGGGCGGAGGGCCGCGCGGACTTTCGCTCTGCCCCGGGCCGCGACGCTCGCCCGCGCCGCCGCCACCGTGTCGCCGACGTCCTCGACCAGGCCCGCGCACGCGCGGCAGACACCCTCGCCCGGGATCGGACGGGCGCACGTACCGCACTCGTTCCAACGTGGCATCGCCGAGCCGTCGGGCGGAGGCGCCGGGGGCAACTTTCGCGTCAGGCGGTCCCGTAGAAGCGCGGGCGCGCTGTGGACGCGCGCCGGCAACCCGCTGAGCAGCGCCTCGGCCAGGTCGCGTTGGCCGTACCCCCGCTCCAACCACCCACTCACCAGCGGCGCGAGGGCCAACGCCTCGCCCGTACCGACTCGTAGGCGAGGCTCGGGCCGTAGCACCCGGAACAGCACGGCCACCGCTTCACCGAGCCCACCGCCCGAGGGAGGCCCGTCCGGCGGCGGCCCATCTGGCGGCGGCTCGTCCGGCGGGGGCCCGGCCAGCGGCGGTTCGGCCCCTACCGGCGCCCCCAACGCCGTCAAAGCGCCCAGGGCCGCCAAGACCCGCGACACTCCCGACGGCCGACACACCTCGGGCACTCCGGACGTCCCCGCCGTCGCTGGCGAGCGCTGCGCGGGGAGGGTGGGTACTTTCCCCAGGTTCTTTACGGGTTTGACGCCACGTCCACCGCTCGCCGAATTACCGGAACCCGGACGGGTGAGATCCGGAGCCGTCTGCGGAGTGTCGTAGACGTGGCTCTCGCTGACGAACGTGCCGTCGGCGAGCCGGATCACGTCGACGCGGTAGTAACCGAAAGAGGCCAGCTCACGCAGGGCTTTGGCAACGGCGTGGCGCCCCTGCGGGCTCCTGTCGGCCATGCTGCGACCGTCCTCGGACCAGCCGTCGGGCCGTGAGAGGAGGTCGGTGAGCAAGCCGCGAGCGGTGTACGAGAGCCGCCGGTCCTGGAGCAGAGCGTTGGGAAGGACGGTGAAGCCGTGCGTCTGGCGGTTACGATGAATGCGCATGGGGAGTGCTAGTCCTTGTGCCGGACCCCGGGGCGTTGGCGCGTCGCCGGGGTCACTCTTGCGGGTCCGTTGATTACGGAACGTGTCGCGCACAGCATACCCAAACCTCGCGGCCGCAAGTGACCGCACGTCAGGTCGGGGGTGCGGGCGCCGCGCGTCACGGTCGCGGGGGACGTTCGTAGCGCGGCGTAACGAAACTTGGTACGCGGTCAACTCCCCATATACGTAAGGGCGTTCACCGGCTCACGCGCGTGCGCCACTCCGGGCGGGACCACCGGGACTGTCCCGACCTTCTGGACCACCGGGGCACCCGGCATCGGCCGACTGCCCGGACGCGCTGCCCCGACTCTGCCCCTCCGCCCCTTGCTGGACACCGCCCGCGGGACACAGCCTCGGCGGGGGAGCGACTCGCCGACGGGGCGGAAGGACAGGACCAGACATGCACGACTGGCAGAAGCGCGGAAGCGAACGGGCCGACCGCGGCCGGACGGGTCCGCGCCCGTCGGCCGGCCGCCGGGCGTCCGCCGCACAGGAGTTGCAACGCACCGTGGGCAACGCGGCGTTCGTACGGATGGTGCAGCGCGAACGTGACCGTGACCGTTCCCGTGACGCGTCCGCGTCTGCGGACGTGGAGGAGAGCGTGGCCAACCGGGAGGGCGCGGTGGCCGGCGCCGTCCACGACGTCCTGCGCCGCCCGGGGCGTCCGCTGGAGGACGGCGTGCGCACGGTGATGGAGGACCGCCTGGGCGCGGACTTCGGCGCCGTACGGGTGCACGACGACACGGCGGCACACCGCTCGGCGCGCGGGATCGGGGCGCTCGCCTACACGTCCGGCGAGCACGTCGTGCTCGGTCGCGGCGGCCGCGGCCCGCACACGCTGGCGCACGAACTCACCCACGTCATCCAGCAGCGTTCCGGACCGGTGGCGGGCAGCCACGAGGTGCGGGACCTCAAGGTCAGCGACCCGTCGGACAGGTTCGAACGCGCGGCGGAGGCGAACGCCACCCGGGCGCTCGCAGGCGTGCAGAGGGCCCCGTCCACGGCGGCCACGTCCCCGGCGACCCCCTCCCGCGCCGCCACGGCGGTGCAGGACGGACCCGCCCCCGTACAGCGCTTGGTCAAGGTCAACACCACGATGTACACCGACGACCCCGCCAGGACCAGGGGCCTGCCGACGGGTTCGGCCGACGAACTGGTGGAGAAGGTGGCGGAGGCCGTCCGCACGTCCGGTGACACGACCCTGTCCCAGGAGTACGAGGACAACAAGGACGAGGTCGCGAAGCAGGCCAGGAAATGGGTCGCCGACCTGGAGGTGGGGCAGCCGGGGCCGAAGAGCAGCGCCACGTTCGGGCGCAAGGCGCAGAACCGCTCCTACCTCGACCACCTGGACCTCGCCCGCGCGCTGGTCGGCTGGGTACTGCACAAGCAGGGCCGGCGGGAAGAGAAGCTCTACGCGCAGCAGCTCCAGGGCGATCCGCAGTTCGCGGCCGACCTCGACTCCGTACTCCGCAAGGTACGCGGCTGGATCGGCCGACTCGGCGACGGGGGCGCGACGTTCGCGGACCCGAACCGGGGCGGCATCGACCTGGACCGGATGATGCGCGAACTCTCCAGGGGCAGGGGTACGGCGATGGGCGGCCCGGAGAACTTCGGGCCCTACCAGCGGCACTTCGACAAGCCGCACGGACAGCACCCGACCGGGTTCGGGGGAGACTTCCTGAAGGTCCTCGACACCCCGGAGGACTACGGCGTCAGGGACAAGATGATCGTCCTGCACGACGTCTACGACTACTTCAAGATCCGCAACGTCGGCCGCAAGGACCCCGAGACGGCGGGCAACGGCGTCTTCCCGGACACCCCGGACGGCGGCCCCGGGAGCCCGTATGTCCAGAACACCCAGGAAATGAACCCGGACGGTACGCGCAAGGCGAGCAGTACGGACCGCGGCTCCAAGACGACCGTGCGCGACGAGAAGGCGCCGTCGACGAAAATGGCCAGGAGCAACCGCATTCCCGTATGGGCCGGCGCGTCGCACACGACCGCGCGGCTGCTGCACCTGGGACGAACGGCCGGCGCCACGCCCGAAGAGCTGAACGCCGTGGCCCTCGGGATCTTCAGCTTCTGGCGCATCGACTACGACCACACCGCGGATCTCGCGGCCCACACCCTTCACGAGGTGCTGGACATCGCCTCCAACTTCGAGGTGCCGTACAACGCGAAGGTGCCACAAGCCGGTTCGAGCAGGTACCCGCAGGTCATGAAGGCCCGGATGGGGCAGGCCAACGACAAGTTCGAGCAGCAGCGCACACCGCTCAAGAACGCCGTCGAGCAACTGGAGAAGGACGTCGACGGCCGTGGCACCGTAAAGCGCCTGTTGAACACCACGCGCAAGAAGGACGCCTCGCGCCTTCTCGCCGGGTACAACGACGCGCTCAACGCGTGCAAGATGCTGCGCAGTCAGGTCGACTCCGCGTCCGGCGCGCAACTCGGCGCTCTCGCACAGGAGTACGCCGCTGCTCTGCGCAGCACGCTGAACCTGTACGACAGGATCTGCGAGTTGGTACGCAACAAGCGGGTGAGTGACACGCTCAGCGAGAACGACCGGGACGCCGTGGGCGCCCGTCGGCTCCCGTAATGACCGGTGGCCGCACGCGGCGTTGGTCGGTTGTACGCCGCGCCTGTCGGTCGTACGCGGCGCCGGTCGGTCGTAGGGCGCGCTGGTCGGTCGTACGTGCTCCCCGTACGCGCGGGGCCGGGGACGCCTCAGGACTGGGGGAGGATCTTGATCGCGCTGGACCACTTCAGGCCGAGCCGGTCCTGAAGCGTCATGTGCAGGAATTGGAAGGCCTCCAACTCCACGGCGCGGCGCAGCGGTCCGGCGTCGACGGGGTGCAGGCCGCCGCTCCTGACGAGTTCGGTGACGGTCGCCTTCGCCGCGTCGTCGTCCGCCGCGAGGAACACGTCCAGGGGCTGCCCGGCCACCTCGCCCTCCACCAGCGTGCTCGCGAAGGTCGTGTTGAACGCCTTGACGAAGCGGGCCCGCGGCGCCTCGGCCGCGACCAGAGTGACGGCGGCCACGCCGGGCGGGGTGACGAGCGAGTCGAAGGTGGAGAAGTCGACGGGGTTGCAGATGTCCACGACGACCTTGTCCGCGAGGGCCTGCGCGTGCTCACGGGCCACGGCCTTCGCCGCCTCGAACGGCAGGGCGAGTACGACGACGTCCGCGCCGTCCAGCGCGTCGAAGTCCGCGCCGCTCGCGCCCTCGCCGAGGTCGGTGGCGAGGGCGTCCGCCTTGGCCCGGTTGTTGTCCACGAGACGGACCCGGTGGCCGCCCGCGAGGGCGCGGGTGGCGATGCCGCGGGCCATGTTGCCCGCGCCGACGATCGTGACGTCCATAGTTGACTCTCCCTGCT
The DNA here is from genome assembly GCF_036199905.1 of Streptomyces sp. NBC_00223. Lineage (NCBI taxonomy): Bacteria > Bacillati > Actinomycetota > Actinomycetes > Kitasatosporales > Streptomycetaceae > Streptomyces > Streptomyces sp. NBC_00223. Next base: position 4,317,716 of record NZ_CP108109.1, read on the forward strand.
GGAAGGGCGTCGGCGCCTGAGCCGAGCCATATGCCCGCGACCGACTTCATCGAGCACGGCGCGAGGACCATCCCGTCCACCGGATACGAGCCCGAGGATCGCTGCCGCCTGGTCCCCCGGCCCGTACCCCACGTCGGCTGCTGCGCTGCTCCGGTGCCGCCATGGTGGGTCGCCCTCCGAAAGGCCGAGGTCAAGACGTTTCCCGAGGACGCGTGCCTCTGCCATCCTGCGGGAGCCTGCGGACGGCCGCATCCGGAACGGTCACTCGGCGTCACCGCGGTCGGGACGGCTCGGGGGCACAGGTCGCGCGGCTTGCGCGGTGTCCGTGCCGGGTCCGGGCCGGAGCCCGACGCGTCCGGATCAACCGCCCGGCGGTCTGCCCCCGATGCTCCGGCCCACTCTCCGCCCCGGCGTCCGGACCTTGGCCGTCGCCGCGCCCCCGCGCGCGGACACCAACCTGACCCCGCGCCACGCCTGCCCCGACCGACAAGCCATAGGCTGCCGACTGGCCGGCCCCAGCGAGGCGCGGAGGTGCGGAGAATAGGTAATTCATCCTGTTCATCGGTATCGGTGGAGTGATGGAGTCGACCACCCTCACCCGGAAACGCCCAGGTCACTTACTGATCGTTGCAAAATGGCATCGGTGTGTCGGTTCGCGTTGGATGATCTTCGTCGGCAGGCTCTGCGGGGTGTCAGCTGATCTTGTACTTAATGAACTGTGGGTGCGTATAGCGCCGTTACTGCCGCCTGGGGCGGCGCACAGGCATCGTCATCCTGGGTGGTTGCGGATGTCCAACCGGGTGGCGCTGACCGGCATCGTCTACGTGCTGCGCAAGGGGGTGGCATGGCGTGATGTCCCAGCCCAGGTGGTGGGTTGTGAGCTTGATCTCGAATGTCCGTCAAAGCGGATCAAGCTCAGGTCCCAGCGCCCCCTTCCCGGGGATGTTCAGGAACACGTGCTCCCCGCGCCCGCGGGGATGGTCCCCCGAACGAGACGAGAGACACCTCGGGATCCGAAGACGTCAAGTAGTGACGGGGACATTTGATCTCCCCACCCTCTGCTCGGGTAGCCTCGCGCGGCTTGATTCTCCGGGCCAACCCGCGCTGACCTGCGGTCTGGCTGCCTACCTCCGCGACCTGCCAGGCGGCATCCGACGCAGTGGCGGCACCAGGGCGAGCTGACCTGGTCGTGGTCGCGTTCCGTGGGTCGATATGCGAGCTGCCGATGTCACTGGGCCCACGTACCGTCTCGGTGGACCGCCCGGCCGGGTGGCGACGGAGGGATGAGACATGGAGTGGATCGGGGACGCTCGGCTGGCGGCTGGGCCGGAGGCCACCTGGTACCTCGAGACGGCGTTTACGCCCGGAGAGCACCTGGGGACGGTGTACGACGATCCGACAACGCCCGTCGTGGTCACGGGGATTGAAGAGTTGACCACCATTCGCATACCCAGCGGCCGTCTTGTCGTGGACGCGCCGTGGCATGACGACGAAACCTGGGAGTACGAGCGAGGACTGCCGACGAGGCCCCCACGGGAGCTGGCCGTGCGAATTCCCCCGGGCACCTACCGGGTGGAGATCGCGTGGACGGCGGGGCCGTACGAATTCTTCGGGGAGCACTTCGACGGCGTTGCGTGCGCCGCGACCCGCTTGTGCATCACGGACGACCCCGTGATCGGGTGGGAGATGGGCCTGGGCGTCGACGAAGATATCGACCGGCTTCAGCCGGGCGCGCAGATCGGCTTTATAGCCGACGCCAATGTGGGCTGCTTCGCCGACGCCGGCGCGTGGACGGCTTTGACCGCGCCGTTTCGCGCGTATGTGGACGGCATGCCGGTGCCGCGCGACTCCGAAAAGCTGCCCGACTGGTGCGAGCGGGTATCCGACGAGTCGCAACAAGCTGATCTGGTCACGTTCACCGCAGAGTTCGGCGGTGTCGTCTGGCTGGGCCGCACCAAGACCGGCGACGTGGCCGCGATCGTCGTAACCAGCGGCATGGCTGATGCCAAGGCCTGACACGGAGCCACCGGGCCGCTGGTCGACGAAGTCCCCCAACTAGTGCCCTGACCTCATTGGTTCACCGGGTTGCGGGTCATGCTGCGAAGGCTAGGGGGCGTCCTCCCCAGCGCATGCTCTTCTCGCTGTGTATTCGGGCGCGTTCTCGTCGCTGGGCTGTGAGGACTTCGGGGTGGCGGGTGTTGGTGTGTTGCGCCAGCGCAGGTATGCCTGCAGTGAGCGGGTCTGGACGGTGTGGTTGGGGTGGTGGGAGTTGGCCAGGGTGAACTGTCGTAAGGCCCCGAAGTGGGCCTCGATCGAGTTCGCCCGGGAGGCATTGGCCGGAGTGAAGCACAGCTCCACCCGTGCGTCTTTGCCCAGACCCGTTGGCGCCCTTGTGGGCGGGCAGGTTGTCCATGATCACGTAGATGGGGGCGCCGTCGGGACGGTCAGCACGGATCGACTTCAGCGCGGCCAGGGATTGCGCGGTGCCCTTGTGGCGGCGGTTGACGCCCCACGGGGTGTCCTCGCCGGCCGCTACGAGCCGGGCGAGGACCGGCACCCGGTTCCCGCCGGCCGACGCCAGCAGCGTCATCGCCCAGCGGTAGCGCACCGTACCGCTGCTGCCCCGGCGCACGACTGCAGTCGTTGCCCCTCCAGGTCGGCCAGTCTGCGTACTCGTACCGGTTCCGCCATCGCTTCTCCCCCGCAGGACGGACCAGTCACGCTCGAACCCGGCACGCGACTTGCCTAGCATCTCCTGCCATGAGCGATTGGGAGCCCCTTCTCGACTGGCTGCAGAACTGGTACACGCAGCAATGCGACGGAGACTGGGAGCACGAGCGGGGTGTGAAGATCGCCACGCTCGACAACCCCGGCTGGACCGTCGAGATCGATCTGGAGGAGACGGACCTGGAAGGAAACGAGTACACCCTCCAGGAGGTCAACCGCAGCACGCAGGACTGGGTTCACACCTGGATCGCCGAGAAGACCTTCCACGCCGCGTACGGCCCCGGAAACCTCACCGAGGCCCTCACACTGTTCCGGACCTGGGCGACCACGACCGCTCCCTGAGCCGGGGCAGAGGTACGTTCTTTCTCGAAGAGGACTCGCCTCTGAAGGCAGTGGAACAGCTGCCTGAGCAGGCGATTGAACAGGTGCCGCTGCGCTTGCGCGTGCCGGTCGCCGATGTCCCGCCGGTGGTGGTAGCGGGCCTGCGCGCCGGGTGATGAGCGCAGTGAGGAGAAGGCCCAGAGGTAGCCGACGTGGTGGAGTCGGTTGTTCTTGACCATGCGGCTTCCGGCGTAGTGTTTCTTGCCGCAGGCGCGGGTGATCGGTGCGGATCCGGCAAGGCCTTCAGACCGCGGGCGTCGGCGAAGCGGTTGCGGTCGTCGCCGGTCCGTACAGACGTTCCTCGCCAGACAGCCCGGAAGCCCAGCTACGGCTTCCGGAACCCCTTCACTACGAATTAGGGCGATCCTCAGTATGGCGCTCCCCGCGCCCACGGGGATGGTCCCGGCCCGGTCCGCCGAGCAGGCCGCCTACGCCTCTGCTCCCGGCCGACCGGGACAGGCCCGGGGGCGGGTTACTTGCGCCAGAACAGGTGGTGCGTCACCCCGCTCGGGCTGGGCACGACATCCAGGTGGAACCGGTCGCGCAGCTCGTCGGGGGAGTCCCAGAGCCGTAGCCCGGACCCGAGCTTCACCGGCGAGACCGCCACATGCAGAGTGTCGACGAGGTCGGCGTCGAGAAATTCGCGGACCGTGGTCACCCCGCCGCCGAGGCGGACGTCCTTGCCCTGCGCCGCCTCCCGGGCCTGCTCCAGGACCGTGGCAGGGTCGCCGTCGACGAAGTGGAACGTGGTGTCGGAAAGCGTGATCGAAGGACGCTTGTGGTGGGTCAGGACGAACACCGGCGTGTGGAACGGAGGTTCGTCACCCCACCAGCCCTGCCACTCGTAGTCGTGCCAGGGCCCGCGCTGGGGTCCGAACTTGTTGCGGCCCATGATCTCGGCGCCGATGTTGTGTGCGAAGTCCCGCGTGAGGTAGTCGTCCAGGCCCCGGCTCCCCCCGGGATCGGTGCGCATGGGCCAGCTCGCCGTGGCGCCGGCCCAAGCGAACAGCCTCTCGGGATCGACATGACCGAACGGTCTCTCAAGGCTCTGGTCCTCACCGGCACCGATTCCGTCACTTGAGACGGTGAAGTTCTGGACTCGTAGTAGCTGAGGCACGCGTTCCTCCTGTGATGGGACGACAACGGTCGTGAGACTCCCCGGGCCGGGAAAACTCATCGCCGCGCCCGCGACCGGTCAGGAATGGGCCCCTCAGTGTACGGATATGTGAGGTTTGTACGGCCTGCGTAGGCTCGTGCGACGCGGTGGCGCCACGCGTCCCCAGCGCGGACACGATCTCACCACCGGTGATCGCAGCATTGGAGGACCCATCATGACCGACCAGCCCGCTGACGAGCCCCCTGGCATCTCGGCCGCGATCATCGCCCACAATGGCCGTGTCCTGATGGTGCGACGGCGTGTTGCGGAGGGGCAACTCTCCTGGCAGTTCCCGGCCGGGGCGATCGAGCCGGGGGAGTCACCGGAGGACGCGGCTGTTCGCGAAACGCTTGAGGAGACAGGACTCACTGTCGCGGCGGTCAGGCTTCTGGGACAGCGTATTCACCCGAAGACGCATCGCATGATGTCGTACACAGCCTGCGATGTCGTGTCGGGGACCGCACATGTCGCTGATGACGAGGAACTGGCGGAGCTGGCCTGGTGCGCGCACGCCGAGATCGCGGAGTACGTCCCCTACGGGCTCTTTCCGCCCGTACAGGATTACCTCGACCAAGTGCTCGCCCGATGAGTCCGGTCCGCGTCCGGCCGACCGGACGCCCCCCGGGGCTGGTCACCCCCGACGAGGCCGGCGCCGAACTCACGTCTTGTCAGTGTTGGTAAGAAATCAATACGGTAATCATATGAATTGATCAAAACCGGCATGAAGGACCGCATGAAACCAGCAAGGAACACCGTGGTGGCCTCCGCCGCCGTACTCGCGACGGTGGGCGGCCTGCTCACCGCCTCCGCCTCTGCCTCCGCCTATGCCGCGACGGCCTGCGCCTCCCCGCTCTTCACGCGCCAGTTCTTCGCCAACACCGCGTTATCGGGCGCGCCCAAGAAGAAGGACTGCGCCGGCTCCGTCAACCAGACCTGGACCGGCGCGCCGGCCCGCGGCCTGCCCAAGGACAACTTCGGTGTCCGCTGGACCGTCACCCGCGACTTCGGCTCCGGCGGGCCCTTCGCTCTCGCCGCCGAGGCGCGCGGCGGCATCCGCGTCTACCTCGACGGCAGCCGCAAGATCGACCTCTGGAAGAAGACCTCCGCGACCCAGAAGAAGACCGTCAACGTCACCGTCCCCAAGGGCAAGCACACCCTGCGGATCGACTACGTGAACCGGACCGGGACGGCGAAGGCCAAGTTCACCTACACCCCGCGCACGTCGAGCAGCGTCGACAAGGTCAAGCCCCTCGCCCCCACCGGCCTCGCCGCGACGTACGACAAGGCCACGGGCAAGACGAAGCTCACCTGGGCGAAGAACAAGGAGATGGATCTCGCCGGGTACCGCGTCTACCGGCGCGGCCAGAACGGCTCCTTCCCCGCCAAGCCCCTCGCCACCACGGCATCCACGTCGTACAGCGGCACCCTGTCGCCCACCGGCGAGACGTACTTCTACCAGGTCCGCGCGTAGGACAAGGCGGGCAACGAGTCGCCGGGCAGCACCGCCAAGAGCGTCGTCACCGTGGACCGGACGCCCCCGGCCCCGCCGGCATCGGTCAGCGCCACCGTGGTCCGTGGAGGCGTGCAGGTCAGCTGGGCGGCAGTGAGCGACGCGCAGTACTACCGCATACTGCGTTCGGACACGCCGGACGGCAGCTACAAGGCCGTCCACGGCCTGTGGGGCCCAATCTCGTACCTGGACGACAGTGCCGACGTCAAGCAGCAGTGGTACTACAGAATTATCGCTCGCGACGCGGCAGGCAACGAGTCCCAGCCGTCGGCCGCGGGTACCACGGGCGCACCCCGCATCACCCCGCCCGCGCCGGTCACCAACCTCACATGGGTCGGCAGCACCGCGGGCAACTCCCTGTTCTGGCAGCCGTCCAGCTCTCCCGAAACCGATCACTACGAGATGTTCCACGGGCCTGCCGGCGAACATAAGGACAGCCCTCCGACCATCGTCTTCGGCACGTCCTACAACGACGCGGACGCCGGGTCCGGTATCGAGTACGTGTACCGCGTGCAGGCCGTGGACGTGTACGGGAACGCCTCTCCGACCGTCACCGCGCTCGTCACCCGGCCTGCCCCTGCCGCCGTGCTGGTGCCCGTGACCACCGGGGGCGCGGCCTTCGACGACGGCAACGCCGTGTACTTCAAGCCTCCGACGGGCACCAGCGAGAAGGCCGTCAGCGGCTACCGCCTCTACCGGAGCACTGATCCGATCGGCGGTTGGACCGTCGTCGCCCTGGTCCAGCGGGGAGCCGGGGGTGCCGTCGACCCGACCGCGCCGGCCGGCCGCTCCTACTACTACGTCATAGCGCTGGACCTCCAGGGCCGGGAGGGCGCGCCCTCCGAGGCAATCCCGGTCGACCGGACGGCACCGGCCCGGCCGACGCACGCGAGCCCGCCGCAGCTCACCATAGTCAAGGAGGGCAGCCCGATCGCCGGCGAGATCGTCGTGGACGTGAAGCCCGCCGAGGCCGACAAGGACCGCGATATCACCGGATACCAGTGGGAGTTCGTCGGCAGCTGCGGCCTTTCCGGGAAGCAGACGCTCCAGGGTAGGACCGGCACGTTCTCCTGGCAGCCCACCGGCTTCGACAACCAATGCCGGCTACAGGTCGCCGCGATCGACCGGGACGAGGGCGTCAGCCTCTACCCCACCACGCTGTACTTCAAGGTCGGCTGACCTCCGGCCCCGCGACCGCGTGATCCCGGCCCCGACGCGGGCCTGGCCACCTGGGGCGAGCCCCGCCCTGCGACCGACCGCAGGGCGGGGCTCGCCCGTGGAAGTACCCCTGCTCCTCCGGCTGGATGAATGCGGCACCACGACCGAGCGCTCCTCTCCGGCCGGCGCGACGATCGCTGCCTGCCCGGTTGCGGCCAGCCTCGGTCTCGCGCGCATCAAAGTAAGCGCCTGTGACAATGGCCGCGGCGGGGGAGGGCCGGCCGTCCGTCGGGGATACGGGGGTACGGGGGTACGATCCCGCGCCGCCGTCGCGGTCATGGCGGCTCTGGAGCGCGCGCCTCATCTGCTGGACGCTCGCCGTGACCAAAGCGCTGCTGCTGCTTGGCCTGGCGGCAAGGCATGGGCTGACGGGGCCGGTTGGCTTACGGGCGGAGTAGAAGGTGCGGAGGGTGGGTGTGGGTGATTCATCCTGTACGTCGGGTTCGGCGAAAGTGGTGGAATCCGGCACTCTCATGCGGTAAACGCCCTGGTCATCTAGCGTGCTCCCCGCACGCACGGGGATGGTCCTTGACCCGTACGGTTGATGGCTGCCACAGGCAGGTGCTCCCCGCACGCGCGGGGATGGTCCCGGTGCGTCGGCGCGGCGGCGCTGGGCCAGCCAGTGCTCCCCGCACGCGTGGGGATGGTCCCGACTTCCTCTGGTACTTCCTGGAGTGCAACCCGAACGGCCAATGGGCATGGCAGCCGGCGGAGACCACCGCGGCGATCGCCCACGCCATCGCCGACCAGTTGGAGAAAGGCCCCAACACGTGAGCACATCAGCTCGGCTCCGCAACGCTCTGGCGGACGGACTCGCCGAGGCCGGCATCCTTACGGAGCCCGAGTGGATCAGCGCTGTCAGAAGGGTTCCCCGCGAGTTGTTCGTGGGGTCCTACTTCGCTCCGGTGGCGGGCAGTGTGCCGACCGGCTACCGCGTTGTTCGCGAGGGCGGTCCCGGGTGGCTGGAGGGGGTCTACTCCGACCAAACGCTGATCACGCAACTCGACGGCCGTATCCGGCCCGACGACGTGACCGAGTCTGCCGTGGCCGGCTCCCCGTCATCGTCGTCCACCCTGCCGTCGCTGGTGCTGCGCATGTGGCACCAGCTCGACACCGAGGCCGGGCACCGAGTGTTGGAGATCGGCACGGGCACCGGCTACTCGACCGCCCTCGGCGCGCACCGGCTCGGGGACGCCAACCTCACCAGCATCGAGTACGACCCGGCGGTAGGCGCGGCTGCGGCTGCGGCACTCAAAGCGGCCGGTTCCGCTCCCCGGCTGATCATCGGCGACGGGCTTCGTGGTGATCCAGGCGGGGGCCGGTACGACCGGATCATCGCCACGTGCTCGGTCCGGTACATCCCGCTCCCCTGGCTGCACCAGGTGAAGCCGGGCGGAAAGATCCTGGTCACGCTGTCCGGGTGGAGCTACGCCAACGCCCTTGCGCTGCTCACCGTGCACGGTCCGGGGGAGGCCACGGGCCAGTTTCTGCCCGGCTATACGAGCTTTATGATCGCCCGCCCCCATGACCGGCCGCCCCGCCCGACGTTGGCCCTGCTGCCGGGGGAGGAGCGGCCGAGCCGAATCGACCCCGCGAAACTCGATACGTGGACGGGTGGGTGGGTCGCGCAGCTCGCGGTTCCCGCGGCCGAACGGATGGGGGCGGGGGCGGAACAGATCCTCTGGGACGTGTCCACCGGCTCGCAGGCCCGGACGGCACCCGACCCCAGTGGTGGGTGGACCGTCGTACAGCGCGGGCCGGAACGGCTGTGGGACCGGGTCGAACGGGCGGTGCGGAGTTGGCAGGCCGCTGGCGAACCTCACCAGGAGGGATTCGGCATCACGGTTTCGGCCGCCCGCCAACGGGTGTGGTTGGGCACGGAGGCCGGGCCGGGCTGGGACTTGCCGATTTGACGTACGTCGGCCGGGACTTGAGGGCGCGGGCGGCGGCGTACGTCGCCGGTGAAGCGCCCGCACGGGGAGCGCGTCGCGCGAACGCTGTACGAAGTTCGCGTTGCGCTTGTCGGGGACGCGAGCCATAGGCTGGCAGCCGGTTGGGTCTGGGCGGGGGCGTGGAGGTGCGCGGGGTATACGTAGTTCGCCCTGTACGTCGGCTTCTGCGGAAGTGATGGAATCCGGCACTCCCACGCGGTAAACGCCCTGGTCATCTAGGGTGCTCCCCGTACGCGCGGGGATGGTCCCGGTGACCCCGACCAGCCAGAAGATGAAGTTGGGTGCTCCCCGTACGCGCGGGGATGGTCCACAGGGTGCCGTCAACGGAACGAATGCCCTGCTGTGCTCCCCGTACGCGCGGGGATGGTCCCGTCGGTTCGGCGACCGTCGGCATCGCCTCGACGTGCTCCCCGTACGCGCGGGGATGGTCCCGACTTCTCCGGGCGGCGCCTGGAAGAGGAAGGGTGCTCCCCGTACGCGCGGGGATGGTCCCGTCACCGTCAGCGGGTCCAGCGGCGGCCCCTAGTGCTCCCCGTACGCGCGGGGATGGTCCCGCCCTCCAGGCCGCCTGGGACCACAGCAACGGGTGCTCCCCGCACGTGCGGGGATGGTCCCTGACCCTGGGCCTGCTCGGACTTCCGGGACCCGTGCTCCCCGCACGTGCGGGGATGGTCCGAGGGCGTCGCAGACGGCTGCTCACCATGGGCGGTGCTCTCCGTACCCGCAGGAATGGGCTTGCCGAAATCTGGGGGCGCGGAGTTGGGCGGTGTGGGCGCCGGCGGGCGGACGCGTTCGCTGGCGCGGAAGACCCCCACCACGTTGGGAACGCGTGTTGGGGTCTCGGTTGGGTTTCAGGCGGTGCCGAACTCGCCTGCTTTGACGCTCGCTACGAAGGTGGCGAATGCGTTGGCGGGGAAGTTCAGGACCGGGCCGCTCGGGTCCTTGGAGTCGCGTACGGGGACGATGCCGCGCGAGGCGACGAGGTTGGCGGCGACCTCCACGCAGTTACCGCCGTTGTCGCTGTGGCTCGACTTGTACCAGGTTGCGCCGGACAGGTCAGTGGCGATCACGGGTGCTGTTCCTTTCTCGTCTTGCGAGTGGACCCAGGGTGGTGGCGCGCGTAGGCCGTCATCTGTTTGAAGAGCCGGTATCAGGAGTGTTCCGCGCGGACAGTGTGCGTACTCTGCACTGCGCTGACCTGGCCGAGACTCGTAGGCTGACGGCTGGTTGGGGCTCAGGCAGGGGGTGGGGAGGTGCTGGTTGGGCGGTTTGCCCTGTACGTCGGCCTCTGCGGAAGTGATGAAATCCGGCACTCTCGCCTGGCGAACGCCCTGGTCAGTTAGTGTGCTCCCCGCGCGAGCGGGGATAGTCCCCAGGCCAGGGCCTCGGGGTAGGACTCCGACATGTGCTCCCCGCGCGAGCGGGGATGGTCCCAGCACGACCGCGAGCACGTCCCCGGGAACCTCGTGCCTCCCCGCGCGAGCGGGGATGGTCCCACGCCGGGGTGGAAGGTGGTGCCGTAGCTGTCGTGCTCCCCGCAGCCACGGGGATGGCCCCAGGCCCTGCTTCTGGGCGGCGGTGAGGGCCCCCAGCGCCTGCGGGGGTGGTCCGGGACCGCAGCCAGCGCCGGGCTGCCAGGCCATGTGTTCCCCGCACGCGCGGGGTGGGGGTGCGGGGTTGTGTGCGCGGGCACCGGCCGGGGGAAGGAGAGACCCCACTACGCCAAGTCGTGTGGTGGGGTCCCGCTGGGTTTCAGGCGGTGCCGAACTCGCCTGCCGTGACGCCCGCCACGAAGGCGGTGAACGCGTCGGTGGGGAAGTTCAGGACCGGGCCGCTCGGGTCCTTGGAGTCACGGACGGGGACGATGCCGCGCGAGGCGACGAGGTTGGCGGCGACCTCGATGCACTGGCCGCCGTTGTCGCTGTACGAGGACGTGAACCAACGCGGGGTTTCGGACGTCACGGTGTGCCCTTTCGCAGCCGGCTGATCACGGCCAGGAGCCTGTCTGAGAGGTGGCTCCGGCCAGGTAACTAGTGACCGGCCGTCAGTATGGGCATGCCGCTGGACAAAGCGGGAGACCCCATCACGCCAAGAGCACGTGATGGGGTCCCTGGGGCACTCGCTGTGGTCGCGGCATCAGACGGTGCCGAACTCACCTGCCTTGACCGCCTCGACGAAGGCGGCGAAACCTGCGGCCGGGAAAATCAGCGCAGGCCCGTCGGGGACTTTGCTGTCGCGGACCGGGATGACCCCGGGGAAGTCGGACGAGATCTCAACGCAGGAACCGCCGTTGCCGCTGTGGCTCGACTTGAACCAGGTTGCGCCGGACAGGTCTATGTCGGTCATGGGTGCTGTTCCTCTCGTGCCTTACGAATGAATTCGAGGGTTGCGGCTCTCGGAAGTGCCTCCACCTGCAACCGATCGTAGGCCCTCTCCCAGGCCCGTACGGTCTCGTCATCCCGCACCACGTAGCCCTGTTCCACCGACTCGGTGTAGCCGACCACCGACCGGTCGGCAAAGGTCAGCAGAGTGAGGAAGGCCCTGAAGGGTGCATGCTCGGCCATGGTGAAGGGCGCTACTTGGAGGGTCACATAGGGCCGGGATGCCATCTCGGCCAGATGATCAAGCTGCGTTCGCATGATCGCAGCTCCGCCCACCGGCCGACGGATGACGCTCTCGTCCATGATGGCGTGAATCAACGGCGGCGCGGCCCGTTTGAGGAGCCGTTGCCGGGCAGCCACGAACTGTACGCGTTCCTCGGCCTGCTCTGCCGTCACTCCACCTCGCAACACCGCTGCCGCCTCAAGTGCGCGGGCATACGCGGGAGTCTGGAGAAGACCCGGGACCATGTTCGGCTCGAAGATCCTGATCTCGGCCGCACGCGCCTCCTGCGAAGCGTGCTCCGGGAATCCGTCGATGAAGCCCTGGCGGCGGAGTCCGATCCACATCAGTTCGAGCGTCTGGCCGGTGCCCAGAGTCTTGTCGGCAGCTCTTGCGAACTTGCGCGCAGGCGATTTGCGCGCGACTTCTACGGCGGAGATGTACGTGTTCGTGTACCCCATCCGTTCGCCCAGCTGACCTTGCGTCAGTCCCGCAGCCTCACGTGAGGTGCGAAGTTGTGATCCGAAGGCATGGTGTGGGGACTTTGTTGGATCAAGTGTTCGACGATTCAAGCGCCCTCCCTCTATTTGCACTTTCGCCAGAGACCAGTTGAACAATCCCTGACTGTAGGCCACATTGAGGGCTCCCGGTAGTGGTTTCACTACGGAGAGGAACGGGCGGTGCCCCGAAAGCCACGGTTGGCGACGTGGTCGAGGAGTCCGTAAGTGCCTCAACTGCGCGCCCCGGTGGGCTTGTTCGCCGTTCGCCGTGACGTACGGGATGTCGGTTCGGCGGCCGGAGGAAGCACGAATTTCTTGCGGTCCGGGGCCGGCGGAAATGGGCGGACGACCTGCCCGACGGACGTCGGGCCCGCGGACTGTGAGCACAGCGATGCACCGAGAGTGAGGTCCAGCCCATGGCAGCTTCAGTAACCGCCCATCCCGAGCCGCTGGTTGTGATGCGGTGGGCCAGTGAGCCGTTGTCGGTCGGGCGGGCGCGTTCTTCTCTGCGGAGGGTGTTGGAGCGCTGGGAGCTGGGTGCTCTGGTGTCGGCCGCCGAGTTGGTGCTTTCGGAGTTGTTCACCAACGCGATCCAGCACTGCGAGGTCGAGGACCGTTACGTCGAGACGCGGTTTGCGCGGGAGGCGGGTGGTGTGCGGATTGAGGTGCATGACGCCGGCGAGCGGATGCCCGTGCAGCACGCGGCGGGTGAGGACGAGGAGAGCGGGCGGGGGTTGTTCCTGGTTGCGGCGGTGGTCGGGCCGGACGGCTGGGGTGTCAGCGAGCGCGAGGGCGTGGGCAAGCGGGTCTGGGCGCGGGTGACGGTGGCGTGCTGCGGGGAGGCGGGGGCCGGTGTCCAGGTCTGAACGCCGGGGCCGTTCCCCGGGCGGTGCGCGGGCGTGGCTCGGGTATCACATCGAGACGATCTGGCTGCTGGGGCTCCTCACCAGTGCGGTGGTGCTCGGCGCGCTGGTGGTGAAGCTGTGACCGGCCTGCACTGGCACACGTCGGTGTCGACAGGGACGGCCCGGCCCTTGGCGGTGTCTGCGGTTTCTCCGTTGGTGGTGCGGGAGTGGGTGTTCCGGCCGCGGGGTGTGTATGCGGCGACGTTCGACCGGCCCGAGGACGCGTTGTCCTGGCTCGGCGTGACGCTGGACGGTATCGCGCCCATGCCCGGGGATCTGTCGCCGGACGACCGGATCGCCTACGCCCGCGAACACCTCGCCCTCCACCCGGCGGACTCCACGAGCCCGCTGTACTCCGCCAGCGGCTATCTCGTGCAGGACCTGGTCGCGTGCCGGGTCGACCACGAGGTCTTTCGGAGTTCCTTGCCGGTGCGGGAGAAGAGGTTCGCCCCGCACGGGTGAGGGGGTCTGATTCCGGCTTGACTCTGCGCTCACCGACTGCGAGCGCATTGCGGACAGACCCACACGGTGGGGGCTGCACGTCCGGACGTGCAGCCCCCACCACCCCAGACCACCCCAGACCCCTCGGTCCCGACCCCTTTCACGCGGGACCGAGGCCGGTGAAGGACTCCCCGACCGGATGCCGGCAGGCGCGGGGGGCCGCACGGCCGGGTCCACCCCCGTGCAGGCCCCTACTGCCACACGCGCCCGCGCCCGGTCCTCCGCCTGGCGCCACAGGCGGGGTCAGCGGGACACCTTCACCCCCGGGGGTCACGCCGGACACAGACGGCGTGACCCCCACCCCCACTTCGTTCGAGAGGACCGTCCGGTCATGACCCGCACCCGCCTGCGTACCCGGCCCCGCACGCTGCATCAGGAACCCGGGGCCGTGACCTGGGCCCGTGAGAAGGCCGGACTGACCAAACGCGCCCTCGCCCAGGAGATCGGGATCTCCGAAGTGCTCATGGGAGAGATCGAATCCGGCTGGCGCAGCGCCACCCCCGCCAACCTCACCAGAATCGCCGCAGCCCTCAACTGCCCTCTGGTCGTCCTCGAACGCGCACGCGCAACCGCCACGGCACAGCACCCGACCACCGCGGACCCCATGACCACGCCGCCCACCACCGGACAGGCCGAGACCCCCGCCGGAACCTGGACCCTCACCACGACCAACGGCTTCACCGCCACCGGTCACCTGCCCGGCTGGGCCGAGGAGGACCCGAGCGAGACCGGCGTACCGCTCGACCGGCTGTCCGCGCAGCTCGCCGACATCACCCACCGCGCCCCCTTCGACGGCCTGTGCGTCCAGGCCGTCCACGGCGCCGGCCCCGCCGAACCCAACGAAATCCTCAGCGGCACCATCGAATGCGTCCCCTACGCCGACCACCCCGAACCCAACACCCCCGTCGTCAACCTCCGCATCATCGACGACCACTGGATCACCAGCCTCGGCCCCGTCGAACTGGCCCACCTCGCCACCGCGTTACGCACCCACGCAGACCACCTCGACCACCACGTCGCCCCTGCTCTCACCGCAGCCCGCAACGACTGGACCACCCACCACCCGCCGCGAAGCAACGAGTAACGGCACGCAGGACCAAGGCCCCTGCGAACTCCCCGCCGCCCGTCGGGACGGCAAACCGTAGGCTGACGGGAACGGTTGACGTGGAGATGCGGGGGATAGGAGATTCGTTCCGTACGTCGGTTTCGGTGAAAGTGGTGGAATCCGCCATCCGCATCCAGTAAACGCCCTGGTCATCTAGGGTGCTCCCCGCACGCGCGGGGATGGTCCCGGCTTCGGGCCCTCAATCCTCACCAGCAGTAGGGTGCTCCCCGCACGCGCGGGGATGGTCCCCCGGACCGTACGACCGTCGGACAGCTTGACCGTGTGCTCCCCGCACGCGCGGGGATGGTCCCGACAGCGTCCAGCACATCGGCAAGGCCATGGGGTGCTCCCCGCACGCGCGGGGATGGTCCCACGCCGGCCAGCGCCGAACCCTTGATCATCGCGTGCTCCCCGCACACGCGGGGATGGTCCCCTGGGGTCGTCCCCGGCCGCCGCGGTGCCCTGGTGCTGGATGGTCCCACCGGCTACTACGCAGCCACGGACGGGCGCCGCGAATTCCTCCACCGCATGGTGTGGCAGGACGGTGCTCCCCGCACACGCGGGGATGGTCCCCGACGGCCTCGCGTACATGCTGGACCTACAGGACCTACAGGACCTACAGGACCTGCTCCGTGCTCCCCGCACACGCGGGGATGGTCCCGGCTTGAAACTGGCCGGAATTCGGCGTGAATGGTGCTCCCCGCACACTCGGGGTTGGGCCCTCCTATGGGCCCGTGGGGCTGATGGTCGGCAAGTTCGCTGCGGGGGAGGATCGCACCGACCACACGGGCCGGAGCATCCCGCCACCACCGGTTTCGTTCCTCCCGGTACGCGTCGCTGTCCGGCCCCGTGACGGGCGGTTCCTGCGACGCACTCCGAACCTGGCGGAGGCCGTGGCGTCCGCCAGGGACGACGGTCGCGACGTGTTCAGCCATATCGGGCACGACTGGAAGGACATCAGACTGTGGGCGCAGCACCTCCCGTCGAGGCAGTAGCAGCTCTGGAGCAGTTGTTGGGTCCGGTCACCTGCGATCCGCTCAGTGATCGGCGAGGCTCCCGCGCGTGGAAGGTCATTGGCTCCCGGGGCACTGCGGCGTTGAAGGCCAACAACCCCGAGGCCGTATCCGGACGTGACAAGGCCGCGGAGATGGCCCAGGAGGACCGGCACCTGCTCGCCCTCGCCGACGCGGGCGCCCTCAGCCCCGGCTACCGGGTCGATGCCGGCGCATGGGAGGGCGGCCGGTGGCTGGCGGTCCGTTGGATCGAGGGAACCCCCCTGTGGAACTCCATGGCCCCGGCACGCGGCCCCGAGGACGATCAGCCCTCGGTGCGGTCCCGGCTTCTGGGCATCGCCCGAACCTGGGCGGGGCAGCTTGAAGGGCTGCACGCCGCCGGTTGGGCCCACGCCGACGTGCAGCCCACCAACACCCTCGTCACCGCCGACGACCGTGCCGCCATCTTCGACTTTGCCTTGTCGTGCGGGCCCGAGATGACTGGTCGTCTTCCGTACCGGGGCGCCTTGACCCACACCACCGCCCCCGAGATCGCCGACGCCCTCCTGACCACCCCCGCAGACACCCACATCCAGGCACGACCACCGGCCGACATCTGGGGACTGGGCGCATCTATGTTCTGGTGCTGGACCGGACACCGCCCCGTGCCCTACGCCGACGACACCCCGCGGACGGACAAGCTAAGGGCCATCGCCGCCGGACGGCGCCTCCCATTCGATGACGCCCGGCCGTGGTCCTTCCCCGTTTTCGAGGAGATCATCACCGCGTGCATGGCACCGGACGCCGACGAGAGGCCCACCGCCGCCGACCTGGTCACCCTCATCGAGGAGATCCAGTGATCACGCTGCGGGACCTGGTCCCCGGCGACGTCTTGGCCGTGCAGAGGATCTACAGTGGCGCTTCCGTCACCTTCACTCGCGGCCACCCCATGACCATCGGGGAGGCCACCGCCTACGTCACCACCGCCATCACCCAGGCTCGGGTGAGCCCCCGCGAACGGTGGTGCTTCGGTGTCACAGCCGCTGATGACCTGGTCGGGGTGATCAAGTTCCGGGACCGTGGCGCTGGTCACGCCACCTTGAGCTACATCTTGAGTGAAGACAATTGGGGGCGTGGGTATGCTACCGCCGCCGTCCGGCAGGTCATCGCATACACGTTCACCGCCACCCACTTGGACCGGCTGAGCGCCAAGCATCACCCCGACAACCCCGCCTCCGGTCGCGTGCTGGCCAAGGCCGGGTTCACCCGCACCACCGTCTTCCAGGGGCGGGTGGACGGTGCACCGGTGACCTACCCGGTCTACGAGATCCACCGCACCCGGATGGGGTGCGCCCACACCCGCCCGATCACCGGTGGGGACGCTCCCGAACTCGTCGGCGGCGACTCCGCCGACGGCGGCTGACAGCTCAACCGCCAAAGGCCACGACACCACAGCCCTGAGCGGGCTGCATGGGACGGGCCGCTCGGTGCTGGCCGGAACAGCCGTTGTGAGCGGCAGACATTTGCCCCGGCCGCGGCGCGCTACGTCGAGTGGGCGAGCGGCCCCGGCGTGACGCAGTACGCCTGCCCAGGCCGCGCGCCGCACCTCACCCCCGGACCCATCCCGGCAGAGACCAGCCCGCCGAAGCGCGGTTGACGCACTGCCGACCGCCGGCCCCTCCGGACGCTCCGGGCGGGTCTCCGTCGGCCCAGGCGAGGCGGGACCGATCGGCGCAAGTCACCGGTCGGCGGAGGTGGTTGGCTTGCGTACGGGTCGAGGGGCGGCGGATGGGTGATTCATTCCGTACGTCGGTTTCGGTGAAAGTGGTGGAATCCGCCATCCGCATCCAGTAAACGCCCTGGTCATCTAGGGTGCTCCCCGTACGCGCGGGGATGGGCCATACGTCGAGATCCGGGACCGGTGGGTGGGGTCGTGCTGCGCGCGCTCGTGGCGTGCGAGGGTGGCGTTATGTTGATCGTGATGGCCGGGCTGGCCGGGGCCGGGAAGAGTTCGGTCGCCGTGGGGTTGGGGCGGAAGCTGGCCGCTCCGGTCGTCTCCGTCGACCCGATCGAGGCGGCGATGTGGCGTGCCGGGGTGGGCCGTGGTGAACCCACCGGCCTCGCCGCGTATGTCGTGACCGAAACCGTGGCGGACGGTGTGCTCGCCCTGGGGCAGACGGTGATCGTCGATGCGGTCAACGCCGTGGAGGCAGCGCGCGGGCAGTGGCGGTCGCTGGCAAAACGTCATCGCGTACCGCTGGCGTTCATCGAGGTCGTGTGTTCGGATCCGGCGGCACATCGGCGGCGGTTGGAAGGCCGGTCGCGCGGGATCGAGGGCTTCGTGGAGCCGACGTGGGAGGCGGTCGAGCGGCAGCGGGAGGCGTTCGCTCCGTGGGCCGATCACCGGTTGGTGCTGGATTCGGTGGTCGACCTTTCGTCCAACGTGGCGACGGCTCTTGAGTTCGTGGCCGCGACATCCTGATTCCTCGTCCGCGGAAGACGCTGTTGACCTCCGTGCACCAGTCAGACACCATCGCGGAGCTGGCGAGTCCAGTCCCCGAGGGGCGCAACCATTCGCGCTTCGGGCTTGTCGTATGCGTGCCCGAAACCCCCACTTGATGAGGAACAGCGCACCCGTGAATCACAAGTCCACCTGCACCGCCGTCATTGCAGGCCTCGTGGCAGTAGTCCTCGCCGGCTGCACCGGTGGCTCTGGGGCTGCCGACGACAAAGACCAGGGAGCGCGAGTCAAGGAGTCCGCACCCGCGCAGGTCCTGCCGTCGGCTCCCGATCCTGCTTCGATCCATGTGCCGACCGGTGCCCCTGGGACCCCCGGGAGCAGCACCCCGGCCGAGCCGTTGCCCACCGGGCCAACCCTGCAACTGACACCGTTGGAGCTGTGGCAACGGACCTCGGCGGTGATGGCAGGCCAGAAATCCGCGTCGTTGACCATCGCCTTCCGCGACGAGCAGGGCCATCCGGTTCGCGCCGAGTCTTCTGTCGCCGCCAACGGCGACTGCGTTGGACGCGTCTCCGCCGGCGGCGGACAGGCACAGGTGATCCACATCGGCTCGACTCCCTTCCTGAAAGGTGACGCCGCCTTCTGGACGTGGGCCACGGTGCGAAAGGGCGACCCTGACGATGCCCGCCTCCTCTCCAACCGGTGGCTCAAGGGGTCCCTGGCACAGCTCGGCGCCTACGACGTCGATTCGATGTGCTCGCTGCCGGAAGCGATCAGTAACGTCACCTCGGACTTCGACGGGCTGAAGCAGGAACGCGGTCCGTTCACCGTCGCCGGGAGGCAGGTGGTGTCCCTGACGCAGACCGGCTCCACCGGCACCGTCACTCTCTACGTCGCGATCTCCGGACCGGCCGTCGTGGTCAAGGCCGTGCAGAAGGGGGGCAGCCCCACCGTCACCACGACCTTCAAGGACCTGGGCAGACCTGTGCACCCCAAGCTCCCCGCCGGCGTCACCGGCTAACGCTGGCCCAGGAAATCCGTCTGTCCCGCGCTGGGGAACAACCATGACGGACTCGGCAGCTTCTGAGGTCAGAGAGTTCCGCTGGTGGCCCACAGATGGCGGTGCCGGCCTACGGGGTGGTTGGCCTGCGCGTGGGGGTTGAGGCGTGGGGGTGGTTGATTCAGTCTGTACGTCGGGTTCGGTGAAAGTGGTGGAATCCGGCGCTCTCGGCCTGTAAACGCCCTGGTCATCTAGGGTGCTCCCCGCGCCCGCGGGGATGGTCCCTTCTGCTGCGGGCACAGCGCTTTGACGTAGCGGTGCTCCCCGCGCCCGCGGGGATGGTCCCGCCCTCAGCTGCACGAAGCCCTGAAGAACGAGGTGCTCCCCGCGCCCGCGGGGATGGTCCCGTCTGGACGCCGCGCACCTCGTGCGCTCCGTCGTGCTCCCCGCGCCCGCGGGGATGGTCCCCACGGGTTGGGGTCGGCCGGGTCCGCGACGAGGTGCTCCCCGCGCCTGCGGGGATGGTCCCAGGTCGCTCTTGGCGTCGCGGGTGTAGCCGGCGTGCTCCCCGCGCCTGCGGGGATGGTCCCTACGGCCCCGAGCAGGTGTGCGCCCGGTGCCAGTGCTCCCCGCGCCCGCGGGGATGGTCCCGTCACCGGGTGGGTCCGCGGGTACGTGCGGCCGTGCTCCCCGCGCCCGCGGGGATGGTCCCGCGGCGGAGACCAGCCAGGCGCCCGGCCTGATGTGCTCCCCGCGCCTGCGGGGATGGTCCCCGTACCCCCTCGGGTGCGCGTTCCCGCGAAGGCGCACCCCCGGCGCGCGTCCGTCAAGGACGGTCAGGGCCCAGCGAGTTGGGTCAGCTGGTCGAGGGGTCCGAGGACGGGTCCTCGGACAGTGTGTAGAACGGCACCGCCCGGTACTCGTCGAGGTGGGGGTCGTCGGCGGCGACCCGGCCCGGGGCGGAGGGGCAGAGGAGCCGGATGCCCTGGGACCGTTCCTGCCGGGCGAGCCAACGTGCCTGGCTCAGCAGGCCCGCCCCGACTCCGGCGAGCGCCAGCCCGATCGGGACGCCGGTGCCGTACGCGACCAGCAGTTCGATCACGGCGGCGCCGACCAGTACGGGCGTCAGCGGACGCGTGACGCGCTGGAACGTATCGTCCGCCGCTATGACGACGGCGTCGCGGGGAGCGGGTCCCGCGGCGGCGAGCCGTTCGCGGTACCAGGCGCGGCGGGGGCCGGCGAACCACGCGAAGGGCACCGCGAAGATCACCAGGGCCAGTACGGCCACCGTCGTGCCGCCCATCGACCCCGTGTGCCCGAGCAGCACGGGCAGGGAGCCGGCGCCCCCGGCCAGCAGCGCCACGGAACCGAGCGCTTGAGCTGATGCGACGGCGCCGATCAGATCGGGTCTGGTGCTCATGCGATCGGCCCTCCGGCGCAGGTGTTCGATTCGATTCGAAGGGATGATAGCGGCAGTTCAGCGGGCTGCGGTGGACGGTATCGCCGCGGTCACGACGGCCGTCCGCCGCCCCTCCCACCCTCGCCGTACGGCTGCCCGCCGCCGTACCACCCCGCCCGTACGGCCGTCTCGGAGGATCAGGGCCGGGAGCGGACGAACGCCGTCCGGCCACCGGCCGGTTCGCGGGTGAACGGCTCACTAACATGGCGTTCATGCCGACCAGTGAAGTGACGATCCGTCAGGCGACGCTCGCGGACGAAGGGGCTCTCGCCGACCTCAACCGTGCCGCCTGGTCCTGGCTGAGCGAGGTCAAGCCGCGTCCCGACCCGGGCGAGGCCTTCTTCTCCGAGTCGCTGCCGCCGCGCCAGGTTCTGGTGGCCGAACGGGACGGTGTGGTGGTCGGCTTCATCCGCCAGGTTCCGCCCACGCGGCTGGCGAGCAACCAGCATGTGCGGCAGATCCAGGGGCTCGCCGTGGACCCGGCGGTCCGCGGCGCCGGGATCGGGCGGGCCCTGGTCGAGGCGGCGTGCGCGGCGGCCCGCGAGGAGGGTGCGCGGCGGATGACGTTGCGGGTCCTCGGCCACAACGCGCCTGCCCGGCGTCTGTACGAGAGCTGCGGCTTCGCGGTCGAGGGCGTGTGCGAGGAGGAGTTCTGGATCGACGGGAGCTACGTCGACGACGTCCTGATGGCCCGCCGCCTGACCGCCTGACGACGCCATGACCGACTCGATACGGCCGGAACCCGTGGCGCATCACGCCTGGCTCGGCGTGGTACGGCGTTGCGGCGACGGCTGGTTGATCGCCACGATCGAGGTCGACCCCGCGATCCGGGCGGCCCGGCAGAACGGCGAGACCGACGCCGAGGTGCTGATCAGCGCCGCGCCCGCGCTGAGCGCCGCCGCACTCGACGCCCTCCTGGACATGGCAACTGCCCGCGTACGTACGGCACTTGCCGAACTCGACGGGATCAAGGCGTACGTGGTCGCGCACGCTCCGAGCGCCCCGCACCACGCCTACCCGGAGGTCGCGGCGACACCGCTCGCCGAGCGCCTGTTCCTGGAAGGGTTCACGGTGTCCTCTCCCGCCGAGCTGGAGATCTGCTTCGACTTCGGCGACCTGGACATGCTCGCCGTCCGAGTCGACGCGGCCGGCCACTGCCACGACGTCCACACCGTCCGCTGACCCGCGCCCACCGACAGGCCGGCCCCCGGGACCTCTCAAGCGGAGGCCAGGCGGCGGGCCAGGTAGGGGGCCGTGGCGCTGGACTTGGACTGGGACACCTTGGCGGGAGGGCCCGTGGCGATGACGCGGCCGCCCGCGGTGCCGCCGCCGGGGCCCAGGTCGATGACCCAGTCGGCTGTGGCGATGGTGTCGAGGTCGTGCTCGACCAGGACGACCGTGTTGTCCGCGTCGACCAGGCGGTGCAACTGCCGTAGCAGCAAGGCGACATCGGCGGGGTGCAGGCCCGCCGTCGGCTCGTCGAGGAGGTAGAGCGTGTGGCCGCGGCGGGCGCGCTGCAACTCGGTGGCCAGCTTGATGCGTTGGGCCTCGCCGCCGCTCAACTCCGTGGCCGGCTGGCCCAGTCGCAGATAGCCGAGCCCCACCTCCCTCAACGTGGACAAGCTCCGGGAGGCGGCCGGGACGTCGGCGAGAAAGGCGGCGGCGTCGTCGACGGACATCGCCAGTACGTCGGCGATGTTCTTGCCGCGCCGGGTCACCTCAAGCGTCTCGGCGTTGTAGCGCGCGCCGTGGCAGGTCGGACAGGGCGCGTAGGT
The DNA here is from genome assembly GCF_036199905.1 of Streptomyces sp. NBC_00223. Lineage (NCBI taxonomy): Bacteria > Bacillati > Actinomycetota > Actinomycetes > Kitasatosporales > Streptomycetaceae > Streptomyces > Streptomyces sp. NBC_00223. The sequence goes on from NZ_CP108109.1 coordinate 4,339,959, forward strand.
CCCCGGCAGGAAGAGCAGTTCGACCGCGACGAACCCCTCGCCCTGGCACGTCTCGCACCGCCCCTCCGGGACGTTGAAGGAGAACCGCCCGGCCGCGTACCCGCGCGCCCTCGCCTCGTCCGTCGCCGCGTACAGCCTGCGCACGGCGTCGAACATGCCGGTGTACGTGGCCAAGTTGGAGCGCGGAGTACGGCCGATGGGCCGCTGATCGACCCGTACCAGCCGGTCGAACGACTCCAGCCCCGACGCGTCCCGTACGTCGACGGAAAGCGTCCCCTCGTCGGAAGGCTCCTCGTCCGGCTCCTCCTCCCGCGCCAGCCCCAAGTGCCCGCGTACGACCTCGGCCAGCACCTGCGTGACCAGCGTCGACTTCCCGGAGCCCGACACCCCGGTCACCGCCGTCAGCACACCGAGCGGCACGTCCACGGACACGTCACGCAGGTTGTGGCGTGAGACCCCGCGCAGCCGCAGCCAGCCCCGAGGCGTACGGGGACGGTGGTCCGGTGGCCGCGCGCGCCCGAACAGATACGTGCTGGTGGCGGAGTCCTCGACCCGTTCGAGCCCGGGTACGGGCCCGCTGTACAGCACGCGCCCGCCGCCCTCGCCCGCGCCGGGCCCGATGTCGACCACCCAGTCCGCCCGCCGTACGACGTCCATGTCGTGCTCCACGACGAACAGCGAGTTGCCCGCCGCCTTGAGCCGGTCCAGCACGTCCAACAGCGGCTCCGCGTCGGCCGGGTGGAGGCCGGCGGACGGCTCGTCGAGCACGTAGACGACCCCGAACAGGCCCGAGCGCAGTTGGGTGGCGATCCGCAGGCGCTGGGCCTCGCCGGGCGAGAGCGTCGTCGAGCGGCGGCCGAGGCTGAGATAGCCCAGGCCGAGGTCGAGCAGCACCTCGACCCGTGCGACCAGGTCGGCGCCGATCCGTACCGCGACCTCGGTCGTCTCCCCGGACCGGGCGGTCGACGTCGTCGCCCCCGCGCCGGACAACTCCGCGACGGGCCGCAGCAGCGCGACGACCTCGGTGAGCGGCATCGCGTTGACCTCGGCGACCGAACGCCCGGCGAAGGTCACCGCGAGCGCTTCCGGCCGCAGTCCGCTGCCGTGGCAGTCGGGGCAGGGCACGCTCCGCACGAACCGCAGCGCGCGCTCGCGCATCCGCTCGCTCCTGGAATCCGCGAGGACATGCATGACGTGCTTGCGGGCGCTCCAGAACGTCCCGTGGTAGCCGTAGTCGACCCGGTCGCGCTCGGGCTTGATGAGGACCGACGGCTGTTCGTCGGTGTAGAGCAGCCAGTCCCGGTCCTTCTTCCTCAGTCGGCGCCACGGCTTGTCGACGTCGATCCCCAGCCCGCTCACGATGCTGCGCAGATTGACGCCCTGCCACGCGCCCGGCCAGGCCGCGATCGCGCCCTCGCGGATGCTCAGCGAGGGGTCCGGGACGAGCAGGTCCTCGCTGACGTCGTGCACGACCCCCAGCCCGTGGCAGCGCGGGCAGGCGCCGGCCGCGGTGTTGGGCGAGAACGACTCGGCCTCCAGCCGCGGCGCCCCCGGCGGATACGTGCCCGCGCGGGAGTAGAGCATCCGCAGCAGGTTGGAGAGCGTGGTGATGGTGCCGACCGTCGAACGCGAGCTGGGCGCGCCGCGCCGCTGTTGCAGGGCCACGGCCGGCGGCAGCCCGGTGATCTCCCGTACGTGCGGCGCGCCGACCTGCTGGAGCAGCCGGCGGGCGTAGGGCGCGACGGACTCGAAGTAACGGCGCTGGGCCTCCGCGTAGAGCGTGCCGAAGGCGAGCGAGGACTTGCCGGAGCCCGAGACACCGGTAAAGGCGACCATCGCGTCCCGGGGAAGGTCGACGTCGATGTTCCGCAGGTTGTGCTCGGCGGCGCCCCGGACGCGTACGAAACGGTCGGTCTCGTCGTTCTCCACGGCTTCTCCTTTCCGGTCCTTTCCGGGAGGGCGTGGCCGGAGCGGGTGACGCGCGTGCGGGGCGTCGTACGGTCGTCGGGCGGCGGGCAGGGTTGTACGGCGGCCGCACCCGTATCTCCAGCCTGACCCCTCGGGGCCGTTTCAGCACCTGGGAACACCGGGGGTACGGGCACGGCCGGTTTACGATCACGGCCGGGTTTACGGCCACGACCGGGCTTACGATCACGGTCGGCCCGGAATACGTCCGAAATCGCGGGCGGCCGATCATGGCCGGAAATGCATTGCGCCGCTCATAGGGCCTCCGTTTGCGACCATGAACCCATTGGGCAACAATGCCCCCCGGCTCGCTGCGGCTGTTTTCGGACCCCGATGTCCGGTTGTGGTCTTGCGGCGCAAACCCTTGCTCCGTACCGTCATACGCGGTCCCGGCCCCCACCACCGTGTTTTCCACGCGGAATACGGCCACGCGTCCGCGTGAATGGGACCGCAGAGCTTCCGGTTCGGAATCACGTACGCCATCCTGTGCCCGTTCGCACATCCATGTGCGTCGCACAGTCAGTTTTTGGCGCGGCCTTCGTGCAGCTTTTCACGCAGTTTTTCGTGCGCATGGTCCACGTCCACCCCCCACCCGACCACCCGAGGGGACCCCCATGCCGGAACCGACGGACGACCGATCGCTCACCCGTAGAAAAGTCCTCAAGACCGCCACCGCCCTCGGTGGCACCGCCGCGCTTCTGAGCGCCGGACTGGCCGCGGCCTCCACCGCCTCCGCCGGCGCGGCCGCGCACCCCGACGCCACCCCCACGGGCAGCGGGGGCCCCACCGGCACCGGAAGCCCGACGCCGACCCCGACCGGAAGCGGCGGTACCGGGACGGCGAGTCCCACGCCCACCCCGACGGGCTCCTCCGCACCCCCTGTCACGAAGGAGCAGTTCTACCAGCAGTTGTCCGAGGCGCAGTCGTACTGGGACTCGCTCGGGCTCGGCAACGACCCGTACGACCCGAACATCAACGACAGCGACGGCCTCGTCACGTACATCAACGCCACCACCAACAACCCGCCTCCGGAGCTGGTCAAGGACCGGGTGGCGATGTCCCGTGTGCTGGAGGGGCTGACCGGGATCGTCGCCGCGGCCGTGCTCAAGGCGGCCGGCTCGGACGACGCGGCCAAGCACAAGCCGGATCTGTGGACGACGCCGATGGAGAAGGGGTTCGCGCCCTTCATGGGCGGCTTCACCTCCGAAATCACCACCTACGACCGGACGGTGCGCGGACTCGACATCGCGACCCAGTTCCTCAACATCCTGATCGACGCGGTCTCCGGCGAGGGCGGTCAACTCGCCGCTTTCAAGAGCTTCCTGACCTCGCAGGGCGAGACCATGCGGATCTACGGCGGGAGTTCGACCGAGAGCTACCAGTACGCGTGCGTCGGCATCGTGCACGAGATGTTCCAGGTCGAGGACGGTGAATGGGTGTACGTTCCCAAGATCCGGGCGTATTTCACCTCCTTCACCAAGGAGACCTGGAACATCAGCGTCGGCTGCGCCAGCGCGCAGCAATTCCACTTCGCCTTCCGGGTGGAGAAGTTCGTGACCCCCTTCAAACTGGAGACCTGGCGGGACGAGGACTGGTTCAGGGAAGAGGTCGACAACTTCATCAACAAATACACGAAGGCCCAGATCGACGAGTCCGAGAACTACTTCGACGGGATCTTCGAGAGCAAGGTGGGGACGGCGTAACCGCTTGACGGGTCACCCGAGTTGGCGGGGTGGCCCGGATGCGCCCGGGTCGGCTGTCGTGGCCGGTCCGGGCGGTGCGGGTACTCCGGCGAACGGGCGGTTCGCCCAACTGACCTGCGTGTGGCGTCAGTTGGGCGTCAGACGGTAGAGGGCCGCTGCCCCTGCGGCGAGTTCGACGGTCAGCGTGGTCGGCGGGTCCGCCCGCGGATACGTGCCGTCGGCCGGCTCGAAGCGCGAAACGGCCTTCACCGTCGCCCGGTTGAGACCGATCCGCAGAGTGGCGGGCCGGTCGGGGTCCCGATTGGTGACGAGCAGATGCCGGGTGCCGTTGTCGGGCGCGCCCTTGAAGAGGGCGAGGACGGCGGGGTCGCCGGTCGCCGTCGTGAGGTGGCGGCCGGGCGTGAAGGGCGTCGTGCCGGTGGGCAGCGGTGTGTCGTTGGCGTGCTGGACGGACTCCGAGACCAGCGGCTTGAGTTGGCGGCCGACGGGTTGCAGCCATGTGCGGTTGAGCGTGCGCGCGGCGGCGTACAGCGGGGTCTGCCGACCGTCGGTGGTGATCAGCGCCTCCGTATAACCCTCGCCACGGGCGGGGTCGGGGGTCCAGTAGGTGAAGTACTGGATGCCCTTGCAGCCGTAGGCGAGGCTGACGTTGACCTGCCACGCGAGCTGGGACGCCGTCGGGGTCGCGTGCCCGTTGAAGCCGGTGGACTGGATGTACGTCCACGCCGGCACCCCCGCCTTGAGCGCCTCCGCGCGGACGATCGCCCACGTGTCGAAGTAGTCCGTGTCGATACGGTCGGTGAGGATCGGGTAACGGTCGAAGGAGAGCAGCGAGGGCTGGACCGTATCGAGATAGGCGCGCAGGAATTTGGCGTAACGAGCGCCGTTCCCCCGGTTGAGGTTCACGTACGGCAGCAGGGCGGGGGCGGTCTCCCGGACGATCTCGGTGAGGGCGCCGAGGTTCGGGAAACGCGCGGAGCCGGGCTCGTCGTAGAGGCTGAACCCGGCGAACGACGGGTGCCGGGTGTAGCCGGCCACCGAGGAGCGCACCCACGCGGCGGCGTCGGCGGTGGTGATCGAGGACGGGACCTTGCGGTCGTCCGTGACCGTCATGTGCTGCGCGATCGCCGCCACCCGCGGGTCCCCCGCGACCAGCACCTTCAGGCCCACCTGGTCGGCCATGCCCAGTGCCTGGTTCGCGCTGGCCTCGTCGAGCTGGTAGTTGCCGGTGAGCAGGAAGGTGAAGCCGGCGTCGGTGATCTCCCGGTAGCGGGAGAGGGTGGTCTCGAAGGGGTGCGGCGGCCAGTACAGGCCGATCGGGAAGTCCCGGCCACCGGTCAGGGGCAGGTCGGCGCTCGCTGCGGCGTTCGCCTTGGCGCCGTGCGTGCCGGTCGCCATGGCCACGCGGCCGGCCGTGATGGCGCCGGCGGCGAAGACTCCCGCGCCCACGCCGGCCGCTTGCAGCAGCGCGCGGCGGTCCAGGCGGCGCGGCGAGGCGGGCGCCGGGCGGTGGTCCCGGGCGTCCGGGGAGTCCGAGGCGTCCGAGGCGTCCGGACGGTCCTGGGCGTGCTGGGCGTTCGAGGCGTCCGGACGGTCCTGGGAGCGCGGACGGTCCGGGGAGTCCGGAAGATCCGGAGAGCCCGGAAGGTTCCGCTCCGACATGTCCATCCCCTCCAGTGAGAACCCGAGTGACGTGTTTCACGCCTGGTGTCGGGTCGGGTGCGTACGGTGACGCCCTTGCGGTGCCTGTCCGTTCGCGGCCCGGTCCGACCAGGCTCTTCGCGTGGCGTGCGGCGCGCTTCGGGGCGCTGCTCGCCGGTGTGGGCGCGGGGTCGCTGCGCGGCCCTTCGCCCACATCCTGGAAAAGTACGACAGGAGGGGCACATCTCCCTATGGCCGGTCGAAAATGGGCTGCTGCCTCCGGGAGCCGTCCCGGGGCGTCCCGTCGGCCCAAGTCCGCCGCCCCGCCCGCCGATCCGCCCCGCCGTCGGCGCCGGCCGTCCGCGCCCTACGTGACCGATCCCACAGCGCGGGGGCGGCGTGGCCGCTGGATGTCCGCCTCGGGTGCCGGCACACCGCCGCGTCCGCGTGCCCGCCGCACGATGGCCATGCGTGCGGGGGTGCGGCTCGCGGCGCGGGGCTCCGCGCCGGTCCGGCTCTGCGCCGGTCCGGCTCTGCGCCGGTCCGGCTCCGCGCGGGTTCGGCTCCGCGCGGGTTCGGCTCCGCGCGGGTTCGGCTCTGCGCCGGTCCGGCCGGGTGGCGGCCCGGCCGTTCCCCCTGGTCGGAGCGGGTGTGGCACGGTGGGCTCGTCCGGCGCGCGGCCACCGCGCCCGTACCCGGGCGGGCCTGCCGGGCCGCGCCGCGTCGGCCGCGTGGTCGGGGCGGCGCCGTATCGCCCGCCGCCCCCGTCCAGGGCCGCGGTTCTGCGCGTCGGCAGGGGCCCCTCTCGGTCGTATGATCTGCTCAATTTATGGGCGATGCCGTCGCCCCGGGGGACCAGGAGAATTCGTGCGCAGATCCTTCGCGACCGTGGTCGTGCTCGGTACGTTCGCCGCGGTGATGGCTCCGGTGTCGGCCTCGGCCGCCTCGGCCCCGCACTACCGGGGCGCCAACACCGCCGCGGTGCAGGACGACTTCAACGGCGACGGCTACCGCGACCTCGCCGTGGGCGCGCCCAGCGCGGCCAACGGCAAGGTGGAGGGCGCGGGCGCGGCGGTCGTCCTGTACGGCTCCGCGTCGGGCGTGCGCGCTTCGTCCAAGCGGACGGTGATCACCCAGCAGACCTCGGGCGTCCCCGGAGCCGCCGAGGCGTGGGACGGCTTCGGCGCCACCACGGCGAGCGCGGACCTCGACGGCGACGGCTACGCGGACCTCGTCGTCGGCGTACCGGACGAGGCGGTCGGCGCAGCGGCGGGCCGGGGCACGGTCACGGTGATCTGGGGCGGCCCGTCCGGTCTCAAGGGCGCCGCGACGATCTCCGTACCGGCGGGCTACAGCCGGGGCCGCGACGACTGCGGATTCGGCGGTTCGCTGGCGGTCGGCGACATGAACGGCGACGGCCACCCGGAACTCGCCGTCGGTTCCCGTTGCGAGGGCGTGCTCTACACCGGCCCGTTCACCCGGGCGGGCAAGGCGGCGGCCGTCCGCAGCGAGTTCTCCACGGGCGAGTCGCGGGGCGCGGTGATGGGCGACGTCAACGGCGACCACAAGGCCGAGCTGTTCTGGCTGCCGGGGAACACGTACGGCAACTCCCGCGGCGACATCTACATCGACAACGCGCCGCTCACGGGCGACGTCATCATCAGCACTGGCATCCACCTGCCGCTCGGCCACGGCTACGAGGGCCAGGTCGGCGACATCAACGGCGACGGCTACGGCGACCTGGTGACCGGTGCCCCGGACGACGAGTTCGGACCGACCGGTCCCAACGACGCCCACATCGGCGGCGAGATCGAAGTGCTGTACGGCGGCAAGAACGGCATCACCGCGAGTCAGGCCCCGCACATCTACTCCCAGGACACCGCGAAGGTCCCGGGCGCCGGGGAGAAGGGCGACGGATTCGGCTACGCGCTCAGCGTGGGCGACACCAACGGCGACCACTACGCCGACGTCCTGGTCGGCGCGCCCTTCGAGGGGATCGGCCGGGCCCGGTGGGCCGGGCAGGCCACCCTCCTGTTCGGCTCCGCCTCCGGCCTGACGGGCAACAAGTCCGTGGCGTACAACCAGAACACCGCGAATGTGCCCGGCGCCGCCGAGACCGACGACTCTTTCGGCGGCGCGGTGGACCTGAGGGACGTCAACAAGGACGGCAAGGCCGATGTCTTCGTCGGTGTCCCCGGCGAGGGCAACAGCGGCTGCGTCTGGATCGCCCGCGGCGCCGCCACTCCCGTCACCAAGGGTTCCGTCAACCTCGGCGGCGGGACCGCGGGCGCGACCTCGATCAGCGCCGGCCAGTGGGGCTTCGGCGCCGCCTTCAACAGCCCGCACGCGGCCCAGTAGCCCACCACCGCACGGACAACGGCGGCTCGGCACGTCCTTGACGCGCGGGCGGGCACGCGGCCGCCCCGACCACGCGCCCGTCCGCACCCCGGGGGTCAGTAGTGCCAGTGGGGGCGGCCCGATTGCATGACGCAGGTGATGGAGCGGCCGGACGCGTCCGTCGTTGACCTGCCGAGGTCGCTGTTGCGGCAGAACTGGCCCGCGCGGTAGCAGTTGCCGGCGTTGGACCTGATGCTGCACAGCTTCGTCACGCTCGCCCGCGTTGTCGGCGGGGGCGGGGGAGTGGTTCGCCGGACGACCGGGGCGCTGGTGGTGTGGTGGACGGCGGGGGTGGTCGGCGGCGTCGTGTGCGGACGCGTCGTCGGCGGCTTGGTGGGCGGCTTGGTGGGCGGTGTGGTCGGCGGCGTGGTTGTGGGCGCCTCCGCCGTCACCGCCGCCGTGGCCTCGACCTCGGCCGCCGCCGTCGCCTCCGTGGTCGTCGGGGCCGCGCTCGGTGACGTCGTCCCCACTGTCGGCGTGTCCACGGGCGTACCCGGCGCCGCCGACCCGCATCCCACCAATACGAGCGCGGCGATCCCCGCGACGAGTGCCCCTGCTATGCGACTTCGGCTGTGACTGCGTTTCATGCCGGGCACGTTATTCCCCGCCCCATTCCCCCGTTCATGAACGAACCAACCTACGTCTCCCGCAGTCGGCCGCCCTAGACGAACCGCCCCCGAACAGGCCCACCCGGGGGTCGACTTGCGGCTCACCAGGGGCGACAGGGGGCCACGCGCCCCCTGAGTCGGGTGGGTTGCCGAGATCTGATCCGGTGATCAGGTCTTGTGACGCACTGCGCTTTTACCCTGAAACCGCGCCGGGAAATGGACCGCATTTGTCCATCATGTCCGCGCGGAGTCTGGGGGGAGTCCGACTGTGTCCACAGCCACGGAATACCGTGAAACCACAAGAGAAACCGCGACGTCGCAGCTGAGCGACGCGGAATTGGTCCGCCGGTCCGGGCGGGGCGACGAACGCGCCTTCGCGCTGCTGGAGTCCAGGCACCGGGCCACGTTGACGAGGTGGTGCGCGTCGCGGACCCGTACCGCCGTCGAGGCGGAGGACCTGCGGCAGGAGACGCTGCTGAGGGCCTGGCGCGGCGCGGAGAGGTTCCTGGGGAACTCCGACGTACGCACCTGGCTGTACCGGATCGTCGTCAACGCCGCCACCGACGAGGCCCGTCGCAGGGCGCGCTGGCCGCAGGAGACCCGGTTGGCGACGGTCGACGTCGGCAGGGTGCCGGCCTCCGCGCTCACCGGCCCGGAACGCACGGTCGTCGCCTCGGTCGATCTGGCAAGGGCGTTGGCCTGTCTGCCGGACCAGCAACGGGTGATCGTCACGCTGATCGATCTGATCGGCTGCACCACGGCGGAGGCGGCCTCGGTCTGCGGGGTCGGCGAGCCGACCGTACGCAGCCGACTCAGCCGCGGCCGGCGCCGGTTGCGCGAGCTGATGACGAACACGGGCCGGGAGCACCCGGAGCACTGAGGGGGCGGCCCCCGCCGTCGAGCACGCGAGCACGCGAGCCCGCGGCGAACCAAGCGGGCGCCCCCCATCCCGCCCGCTCGCGCCGCTTCGGCACCCCTCCTCCGCCGAATGATCCACAGGCGACGGCGACGGACGTCGGACGTGAGGTGCGACAAACCGCAGGATGTACGTATCCTCCTGACCCGGCCCGCCCGTTGCGCTACTTTCCCCTTGCCAGCACCGTCCTCGGCAGAGGAGCGCCGCATGTTCGGCCAGCAGATTCCCGCCCGGAGATGGCCGAGAGGCAGTCTCATGTCCAGTCTCAGCGGGCCGGACCGCGAGGCGTTGCTGAGGCTCGGCAGCTTCCGCAGATACGAGCCGGGCGAGGCGCTGATGGTGGAAGGCGGCCTGGACACCGTGGTCGTGCTCCTGCTCGAGGGCTGCGTCAAGGTGACGGTCGGGGCCGAGGACGGAAGCTCGGTGCTGCTGGCGATACGGGCCCCCGGCGACGTCGTCGGGGAACTGGCGGTGCTGGACGGCAGGCCGCGCTCCGCGACGGTGGTCGCCGCCCGGGGAACGTCCACCCGGGTCATCAGCGGTACAACCTTCCGCGCCTTCCTGCGCGAACGCCCGGACGCGGCAGCCGAGATGCAGCGCTTCGTCGTCGGCAAGCTGCGCGCGGCGATCCGCTACCGCATCGACGCGGTCGGCGGGACGGTGCCGGTCCGGATGGCCCGCGCGCTCGACACCCTCGTACGGTCCTACGGGCGCCCGACGCCGCAGGGCCTGCGGATCGATGTACCGCTCAGCAACGCCGACCTGGCCGCCCTGGCGGGACTGTCCCCGGCGAGTGTGCAGCGCGCGCTGCGGGTGCTGCGGGCGTCGGGCGCGGTGGCGACCGAGTACCGCTCGGTCGTGGTCCGGGACGTCTCCCTGCTGCGGGCCGTGGCGGCGGGGCACGTCGGCGGGGAGGCCCCGGGGATGGCGTCATGACCGAGGAAACGGGTCCGCGGCAGCGCAGGTTGTGCCTGGTGGTGGACATCGAGGCGTACAGCGGAAAGCCCTACCCGGTGCAGCAGCGGGCGCAGACCGCGCTGGCGCGGGCCCTGGACCACGCCTGCGAGCGCGCCGGAGTCGCCCGCGCGTCGTGCGAACTCCAGGACCGCGGCGACGGTCAGTTGCTGCTGCTTCCGACGGACGTCAACGAGGAGCGCGCGGTCCCGGGGCTGGTACTCGGGCTCAGGGACGCGCTGTTCACCCTCAACGCCAGTGCCGCCGTCGGCGAGGGCATCCGGCTGCGGGTCGCGCTGACGCAGGGCTCGGTGCAGCGCGCCCCGCTGGGCTACGTCGCCTGGTCGGTGGAGCTGGGCTGCCGGCTGCTGGATTCCGCCAGCCTGCGCAAGGAGTTGGCGAAGGCCAAGCGCAGCGACATGGCGCTGATCGTGTCGGCGGACCTCTACGCGGACATCTTCGCGACCGGCACCGGGGGAATCCCCGCGAACGAGTTCCGGCGGGTACGGATCGCCATACCGAAGAAGCGGTTCACCGCCGACGCGTGGATCAGCGCGCCGACGCACGGGGTCCCCGTACCGCTCGGAGCACCCGAAAAGCCGTCGTCCGGGCGCCGGTTCGGCGGCGGGCGGGTCTCGCGGCTGGTCGGCGAAGTCCTTCTGGTCGGCGGCGCCCTGGTGGCCGCTGACGTGCTGCTGGGAGACGGTTCCCTGGGCGGTGTCCTGCTGGGGGACGCGCCGGGCGAGGCGGCGGGCGGTCACGCGTGGGCGGGCGGTGACGTACCGGTCGCGGACACCGTGACCGACCCGCCGGTCCACCACGACGCCGTGACCCACCCGCCCGTTCACCACGACCCCGTTCACCACGACCCCGTCACCGACTGGCCGGCTCACGACGACGCCGGCGTGGCACACATGGGCCCTGACGAACGTCCAATCGAGGAGGAGCACCACCAGGAACACCACCTCCCGGACGAAGGAGACCTCCCCATGAGCTACGCCGACGACACCGGGCAGACCTGGGACGACGGCCGTCTCGCCGAGGACGACGTGATCGAGGCCGCAGACCACACCGGCTACACCTCCGTCTCCGACTACATCGCGGGCGACGACGGCTACGAGCCCGACCCCGTGAGCGGCGGCGACCACGACAGTGCCTGGTGACGGCGGTGGCAGCGCGTCCGCGGCGGCGTCCGTGAGCGCCGCGGAAGACACACCGGCAGGACGAAGGGACCGTCGCATGAGCAGCGCCGAAAGGCATCCACTGGCCCCCGCCGTCATCCAGTACGTCCATCGGTGCGCCGACACCGTCGAACAACTCGGCGCGGCCCCAAGGGCGGAGGCGCTGCGCGCCGAGGCCGCGGGCGCCGGGCTGGCCCCGTCGGCCGTCGTCGTGGTGGGCGAGAAGAAGCGCGGCAAGAGTTCGCTGATCAACGCCCTGCTGGAGCGGCCGGATCTGTTGCCGGTGGACGCGGACGTGGCCACCGCGGTCCATCTGTCCGTACGGTACGAGGCCGCCGACAGCGCGCGGGCGTTGAGCGACGACCGGCCGGGCGGCGTGGAGATACCCCTGGACCGGCTGGCGGAGTACGCCGCCGTCGATCCGGAGACCCGCGGCAGCCTGCACCCGGAGGTGACCGGTGTGGCGATCGGCGTTCCGGCCGCCCTGCTGGAGGACGGGCTCACGCTGATCGACACACCCGGCGTCGGCGGCCTGGTCTCGGGCCACGCGACGATCACCATGGCCACGCTGGCGAGGGCCGACGCGCTGCTGTTCGTGGTCGACGGCTCCAGCGAACTCACCAAGTCCGAGCTGGCGTTCCTGGAGGAGGCCGCCCGGCAGGTCGTCACGGTGGTGTTCGTACTGACCCAGATCGACACCTACCCGCAGTGGAAGTCGGTCCTCGCCCGTAACCACGCCCTGCTGGCCCGGCACGCCCCGGCCTTCTCGCGCGCGCCCTGGTATCCCGTCAGCAACCGCTACCGGATCGACGGGATCCGGGCCCGGGAGCGCGGGGATCAGGCGTGGGCCGACGAGTTGCACGCGCGCAGCGGCTTCCGGCCGCTGGCGAAGGAGTTGGGCGGGGACATCGTCCGGCGTGCCGAACGTGACCGGCTGGCCGTCGTGCTGGATCTGGCGCAGGCCGCGCTCGGCGAGCGCGACCGCGCGCTCGAACTGCGGGAGAAGGAGCTCTCCGCAGAAGCGGCCGACGACGAGCAACTGCGTGAGCGGCAGCGGGCGTTGGAACGGCTGGCCGCTCCGGAGGCCCGCTGGCGGCGCCGGCTCACCACCCGGGTGGAGGCCGCGGACCACCGGCTGCGCGGCACGGTCGGCCGTTCGCTGCGGGACCTGCGGCGTACGGTGGAGACGCAGGTCGCCGAAGGCGGTCAGGAGCTTCCGCAGACGGTGGCCAGGACCGTACGGGACGGGCTGGACGGGCTGCGGCTGGAACTGGAGAACGAGGTGTACCGGGAGTGCGGTCAGCTGGCCGCCCAACTCACCGAGGACTGTGCCGTCCAGGGGCTGGAGGTGCTGACGCCCGCGCCGGGGCTGGACAGTTGGCGCAAGGAGCCGCTGGAGGGCCGGGTGGTCGGCACGGAGATCGACCTCAGCCGGGTCGGTGAGCGGGCCAGGAAGGTGATGGACGCGCTGACGCGGACGCCGGACAACCTGCCGGTGCCCGCCGCGCCGACGAACTGGCTGGACCGGATCACCGGACGGCAGTCCGCGCCGAGGACGCCCGCGCAAATGGTGTGGCGGGCGTTGGGCGAGGCCAGGACGGCATACCAGGCGGCGAACCGCCTGACCAGGGTGGCGGTGCCGCTGGGACTGGCCGCCGGGGTGGTCGCCCTGGGGGCGACGGTGTGGAAGGTGCGCACCCAGCAGCGGACGGACATCGCCCGGCACCAGGCGCGGGGCGAGGCGGTACGGCTGCTGGAGTCCTGCGCGGACGAACTGATGCCGATGGTGACGGAGATGCTGCGCGACGTCGAGGCGGATCTCGTCCGCCAGGCGGACGGGGAGATCGCCGACCGCCGCGACGAGGTCGAACACGCCCTGACGGCCCTCCGGGAGAACCGCGCCCGCCGCGACGCGGAACTCGTCCCCGAACGCCAGGAAGTCCGCGCCACCCGCGAGGACGTGGGCGGCCTGCTGTCGGAGGGCCGCGACCTGCGCCGCAGCCTGAACGAGTAGCCCGGGGCCGCCCGGTGTCGGCCCGCACCCCGCGCGGCGCCCGGCGGGTTCCGCCCGGCGGCGGGCGGACACCGGGTTACGTGGGGCGGTTCGGTCGGGCACGCCCAACGGGCGTGGACTACCGCGTCGGCGGTGACGAGCGGCGATGCGCGTCGGCCCTTGCGACGGCGAACGCCGGGCGCTTCGCGACGGGCGGGCGGGGGGGTCGGTGTGGGCGGGGGCCGCCGATCCCGTGTCGCGGGGCCGGGCAGCGGGTTGCGCGTGGGCGGGCGGGTGGACACCGGGAGGTCCGCCCTGATCAACGCCCTATTGGGACGCCATACGGCGTCGAGCATCGGGCCCGCGGCGGCGGACCGGCGTCCGTGCCGCGTGAGTGGTAGTCAGCGGCGGTCGTTGTGGTCTCCGCGAGGGCGTCGGTGGCGGTCGGCCGGGCCGGGCCTGGCGGCCGGGGGGTGCGGGCGGCCGGGCGGTTCTGCTCGCCGACGGGGGCGGGTTGCCGCAGGGAAGGGGGCCGAGGGCTGCGGGCGGTGGTGGGCGGGGGGCGCGTCGCAGGCGTTACTGGGCGGAGTCGAAGAGGAACGCCTCGCAGAGTTCGCGGGCTGTGCGGGCGTGGGTGCGGGCAGGGCGGGAAGGGGCCGTGGACTCCAAACGGCGCCAGTGCGCGGCCTGTTGGGCGGCGGCCGCCGCCAACGCGGCGGGGCGCGCGTCGGGCGGAAGGGCCAGGCAGGCCGCCGCCGTCGTGCCCGTGGCCAGCGCGATCAGCGCGGCGCTGTCCGGCTGGGGCAGGTCCAGGCGTCCGCCGGCCAAGTCGGCAAGGGCGCCCGCCAGTTCCTGCTGCCGCATCAGCGGATGCCGCCGGATCGCCTCGATCCCGGCCCGCAACTCGTCCACCACCCCCTGCGCCGCGCCCTCTTGGGCAGCCGCGACCCCTTGCGCCGCCGCGCTCTCCAGCGCGCCGAGCGCCGCCGAGGCGCGCAGCCGGTCCGCCGCGTCGACGAAGCGCCGCCCGATGTGGTCGAGCAGCGGGTCGATGCCCGAGGCCCGCCGCAGTTCGTCGAGGAGTGCGCGGGCGCCGGTCGTACCCTCCGCGACCGCCGCCACGGCGGTCGCGATCCCGTACCGTCCCAGCAGTTCGAAGACGCGCCGCCGTTGGTCCGCGGACAGCGGGCCGTTCTCCCAGCGAAGGAAGTCGTCCGGGGAGTACAGCGCCCGGTCCAGCTCCATGGGGTCCGCGTCCGCGAGCCGCCGTACGAGCACGGCGTCCCGCTCGGTGAAGTCGTCGCCGAGCGCGGTCTGCGCCAACAGCCCCGCGACGGGGACGACTTCGGTGACCATGCCGGTCAGCCGGCGGGTGTACGTCGCGGCCAGCCGTCGCGCGCCCGGCCAGGGATCGCCGACCCCGCTGCCGAGTTCGTCGATCCGGCTGAGCACACCGACGACGTTGAGGGCGGTCATCCGGGCGTCCGCCTTCATCCGCAGCGCCTGCAACGCCTCCGCGTCCCCCGCGCCCGGGTGGGGCATCACGTACAGCAGCGCGTCGGCCTGCCCGAGCGCGCGCATCGCCACGTCGTCCAGGCCGCTCAACGTGTCCATGCCCGGGGTGTCCACGAGGACGTAATCGTCGGCCCCCAGACTGTCGGTGACCTCGACGACGATCTCCTCGATCTCCTCACGGGGGGACTTCAGGAGCGCCGGATCACGCGGAATGCCCCCGCCGGGAGCGCCGCCCACGTGGTAGACGCGCCCGTCGGTACGGCGCACCTCGACACGGTTCTGCACACCGCGCCGGAACCAGGCGACCAGCATGGTGCACTCGGTGGCCGCCGTGGCCGCGAGCCGGCGCCCCAACAGCGCGTTGACCAGCGTGGACTTCCCGGCGTTCATCCGGCCGCCGACCGCGATCCGCAAGGTCCGCTCGCCCAGCCGCTCCCGTACGGCCGCGACGGCGTCGGCCGCCGGCCCGGGCGGCAGCAGTGGCTGCGCCGACTCGCACAGCCGCAGCACCCGGCCGCACAGCTCCCCGTCGGCCGGGCCGGCGCCGGCGCTCATCGCAGCCCCGCGGTGAAGGGCGGTACAAGGGTCGCCCGCGATCCTCGCAGCGCGGTGATCAGCTTTCCGGCCGGCTCCTCCAGCGGCTCCAGCTCCCCCAGCCGCTCCCGCGCCTCCCGCGCGAGACGCACATGGCGGCGGTGCTCGCTCTCCGAGCCGTCCAGCGTGGACACCAGGCTGTTCCACAGCCCGGCCCCGCTCCCGGCGGCCAGACTGAGCCGCCGGGAGCGCTCGACCTCGGCGCGCAACTCGGCGACCCGCGCCGACAGATGCTGCAACACACACCACAGCACCGGGACATGCACCGCCTGCGGGGTCCGTCCGCAGGAGACGGCCACCGTGACGCCCGCCACCCGGGGCGAACCGGTGATCGCGCCCGCCAACTCCCTGATGGGGGCGACCGCGCGGCTCCACGCGTCGGCCCCGGACACCAGATCCGCCTTGGTGCAGGCGAGGACGACCGGGACGGTACGGGAACGCGCGCCGATCGCCCGTTGCAGCAGTACGGTCAGCCGCCGCACCTCGTGGTCGCCGGCCGTGGCCGCGGCGAGGCGGGCGGCGTCGACGAAGAGCACGAGCCCGTCGGCGCGGCCGAGTTCGGCGAGGACGGCCGCCGTCTCCGCGTCGCTCGCCCGCTCGCCGAGCGCGCCGCCCCGGTAGTCGGTCCAGGTGAAGTCGGCGATCCGCCGTCCCCGGTAGGTCAGTTCGAAGGAGTGCTCGTCCCGGCGCGAGGACGGCGGCGGGTAGCGGCCGCTGCGGATGGCGCGGGCGCTGGCGGCCAGATCCCGGTCCTGTGCCTCGTCCGTGGCGCGGACCCGGAAGCCCCGGTACCCCGAGCGCATCAGCCCGTACATCGTCGCGATGTACGTGGTCTTGCCGGCGTTGCTGTGGCCCAGCATCACGATCTTCATCAGGGTTCCAGTGCGGCGGGCGGGTCCAGCCGGGCGGTCAGCTCGCGGCCGCGCGCAAGGAGGGATTCGAGCGTGTCCAGTCGGCGCCGACTGCGCTCGCGTGCGCGGACGAGCT
This sequence comes from Streptomyces sp. NBC_00223, assembly GCF_036199905.1. Lineage (NCBI taxonomy): Bacteria > Bacillati > Actinomycetota > Actinomycetes > Kitasatosporales > Streptomycetaceae > Streptomyces > Streptomyces sp. NBC_00223. The sequence goes on from NZ_CP108109.1 coordinate 4,356,413, forward strand.
GCTCGGACGCAGTGGTCAGATTCCGCTGGAGGACGGCGAGTTCGTCCTCCAGGGCGGCCCGCTGGGCGGTGAGCCGCTCGGTCAGCTGCTCCGCGAGCCGGTCGGTGACCGCTTCGACGGAACTGCTGATCTGCGGCGGGATCTCGGTGGTGAGTTCGGCCACCAGCCGGTTGGTGTAGCGGGCCGCGTCCGCGCGCGCCCGTACCGTCTCCTGACGCCGCTTGCGGCGGCCGGACAGCAGGGCCACCATGCCGAAGCCCGCGGCGAGCGGGGCCACGACACTGCTGGTGAACAGCACCGTGATGCCCGCGACCAGACCCCCCGCCCCCCAGGCGGGCATGATCCGCTCGACGACGCCGAGCCACCCGCCGTTCAGGTCGTCGGTGTGCACCACCTCGGGCAGCGCCTCCAGCCGCGGCGGCCGCGCGAGGACGAGTTCGGCACCGGCGGTGCCGCCCGCGTCCGCGCCGCACGCCTGCTCCATCGTGGCCATCAGCTCGGCGGTCCCCTGGCGGGCGGCGGTGTCCAGGTCGAGCCAGATCGCCTCGGCCCCGGCCTGGAGATCGCGGGGCAGTTCGGCGGCCAGCACGTCGGGCGGCGAGGACGCCATCTTCTCCTCGGCCATCTGCCGCAGGTCGTTGACATTGCGCTGGAAGCCCAGCCGCAGCCGGCGCTCCAGCTCACGGCCGGACCGGGTGAGGGTCCTGCGCCAGGTCGCGTCCTCGCCTTGCAGGGCCCGCAGCGCGTCACGGCGCTCGCGTACCTCCTCGCGCAGCGTCGGGTCCTGCCGCAGGGAGCGCAGTGCGCGTTCCTCGGCGGTGGCGAGCGGTGCCACCGCCGAGGTGACCGCGCGCAGGCAGTTCGCCAGGCGCAGTTCCGTGGCGCGACCCGCGACGCGCTCGTCCAGGGCGGCCAGGAGCGGGGGAAAGCCGCTCGCGGACAGCCGTTCCGGGGCGGCGTTCTCGGTCGGGCCCTCAGCCACGGCCAGGTCGGCGTCCTCCTTCGCCCGGCTGCTGACCGCGAACCAGGGCGCGCCCACATAGCGCGGCGCGTGTTCCGCCAGCAGCCCCCGGTTGCGTTCCAGCACCTCCTTCCAGCCGCCGTACTTGTCGGTCTGGGTGAGGACGAAGATCACCTCCTCGACGCGCTCGGTCGCCTGCTCCAGGAAGCGCAGCTCCGACGCGGTGAACTCGCTCTGGCCGTTGACCACGAAGACCAGGGCGTCGGCGCGGGCCAGGGCGGCCATGGTGATCCGGGCGTGGCCGGACACCAGACCGCCGACGCCGGGCGTGTCGATGAGGACGAGACCCGAGGCGAGCAGCGGCGACGGCACCCCCACCTCCACGTACCGCACGTCGTCGCGGTACGCCTGCTGGGAGACCGGGTCCAGGGCCGCGTACTCCCTGATCTCCGCGACCGGGATCGGATGTCCCTGGGCCCGGCCCTCCAGGAAGGCCATGGCCTGCGCCCGGTCGGCGTGACGGACCACCAGGTGCACCCCGGTGGCGACATCGACCTCGACGGGCAGCAGCCCCGGGTGGCCGACCAGGGCGTTGATCAGCGAACTCTTGCCGCGCTTCTTCTCACCGACGACGACAAGTACGGCGGCCCCGGCGCGTACCCGGGCGGCCTCGGCGCGGACGGCCGCCGCGAGTTCCGGGGAGACCGCGGCGTTCTCGGGCGCGGAGTCGCCTACGGGCGCGGGGCCGCTTTCGGGGGTCGGGTCGTCCGGGGCGCCCGGTCCACGTCCGCCGCCCGTGGCGCGGGCGGCGGCTTCGAGCACCCCGGCGGCGTCCTCGGCGAGCCGCAGCACCGCGGATTCGAGCGGATGCCGGGACCGCTGCCCGGGCGGTACGGGTTGTGTGGTCATCGGTCCACTCCTGCCGGGGGGTCGGGGCGGTCGTCGTCCAGGGGAGTACGGGGGTCGCGGGGTTCCCGGGGGTCGGCGCTCGCGCGGGGGTCGGCGGGGGCGCGGGTGTCGCGGATCGGGTCGGCCCCGCCGGTGTCGGGGGTCGCCTGAGCGTCGCCCTCCTCGTCGGTCCGGTGGCCGCCGGTACGGTCCTGGGCGTTCCCCACCGGAGCCGCAGGAGCGGCCTCGTCGGCCGGTGGCTCCGTACGGCTCGGCGGCGGCGGATCGTCGTCGAACCCGCCGAAGTAGCCGTCGTACGAAGCGCTCGCGGCGTCGACCTCGCGCTTGTGCCCGAACAGCGGCGGGGGCGGCGCGGCCGCCGGGGTACGCGACCAGGCACCGTTCTCCGTCGACGCCGGGCCCGTACCCGGCTCGGCGTCGTCGTACCGCGTCTCGCGCCGTCTGGGGTCGGCCGGGCCGGTGGGCTCCTCGCGTCGCGGGGCCGCCCACCCGGCCGCTCCGTACCGCTCGTCCCCGCGTCCCCGCTCGTCCCCGCGTCCCCGCGCCTCGCCGGACCCGCGGCGCCCGTCGGACGGCTCCTCGTCGTAGGCGCGCTGCCCGCGCAATCCGCTCAAGGGAGGGGACGGCGGCGTCGGCGGCGGGCCCTCGAAGCCCTTGACGAACTCTTCGCCGACGTCCCGCAGTTGGTCCACGATCGGGGAGATGAGGGACCTCCGCAGCCACGACCCGGACGGACCGGACGGGGGCTTCTCCTTCTCCTTGTCCTTGTCCTTCTCGGGTCGGCGCGCGCCCGGGCGCCAGCGGTGGGACTCCGACGACGTCCTGGTCGTCCGGTGCGGAGGGCGCGGCGGCGGAGGCGGAAGGGGCAACTGCTCCCGGCGGTACGCCCGGATGTCGTCCCCGCACAGGTGGGTCAGCGCGGTGAGGTCCGCGTCGCGGGTCTCGCGCCAGCCGGTGACCAGGACGACCCGGCTGTGCGGGTGCGCTGCGGCCGCCGCCCACAGGTGGTCCGCGGCGTCGGATGGCAGCAGGTGGACGGTGTAGTGCTCGGCGGGCAGCCAGGAGGATCCGGCGCCGGGCGGCGGAGCCGACTGGAAGGAGGCGCGGTCCGGGTCGGGCGGTGAGGTCGGGGCGGCGAACTCCCCGACCGGACGGGGCTGTTCGCCGACGGCCTCGGCCGGGTCAGCGGCCGGCGCCTCCCACGGCGCCGGGCCGGGCCGGCTCGTCCGCGCGGCCGCCGCGTCCTCCGACAACTCCTCCCACGCCGGCTCCGCCCACTCGCGGTAGACCGGCCCGGCCCAGGCCGCGAACCCCGTACGCAGGGCGTCCAGCGACGGCACAGCGGCGTACGGATCAGGGATGTGCCACCCGACGAACCCGTACAGCGGGCGGTGGTGCTCGTCCTCGTTCATGGTGTCGGTCACCGCCGACAGCGCACAGGCCGCGCCCACCAGCAGTCCATGGGACCCTCGGCTCAGGACGAAGCGCGGGCCCGCGTCCAGCCGCTTCCCCCCGGCCACCGTGGCCCGGACGGCCTGTCCCACCGGGCTCTTCTCGCCCAGTCCGTCCGGGTGGGCACGCCACCAGCGGTCCACGTAGTAGGTGCGTCCGTACACGACGGCGGACCAGCCGCCGTACTTCGCCTCGCCGATGTCCATGTCGCCTGTCAGCCTTCCTGTAGCTTCCCGGAGCGGTAGATGGCCAGGCCGCGGAGTTCCTCCGCCAGCAACTCCGCGCGCCTGCGCGCCTCCGCCACGTGCTCCTCGACGAAACGGGCCTGGTCCTCCAGGTCCCGGAGCTTCTGGGTCCCCTCCCGCCTGCGGCCGCCGGTGAAGATCCTGCTGAGACCCCCGGCGCTCAGCCCGGCCAACTCCTGGCTCTGTGTGCCGATCTGTCCGGTGATCTGCCGGATCTGCCGCTCATTGCGGTCGATGCCCTCGGTGAGGTAATGCAGTAGCGCGAAGATGACCGGGTTGTGCAGATTCTTGGGACTGACACTGCCGGGATCGACGGTCTTGCTCTTCGTCTGGCCGAAAGAGCCCAGCTGAACGGGGCAGAGCATGGCGTCGACCCCCTGGGCCATGGCCACCGGCACCAGATTGCCGAGGTTCTTCGCGGCGGTGGCCAGGGCGTCCCGGGTCGTCATACCGGTGATCCCGCTGATCACATCGGCCTTGGTGATCAGGATGACAAGCGAGGGAGCGGGCTCGTCGGCCGCCAGCCGGTCGCCGATGACGCCGTTGATGGCCCGGGAGAAGTGGGCGATCCGCATCGGGTCGGTGGCCGGGTTGCGGTGGGGGAGGGCGCCGTCGGCGATCCACTGGGCGACGTGCTCGCCGTCGAGGACGAGAAAGACCGAGTCCGAGACGGCGATACGTGCCCGCAGTTGCGCCACATCGGCGGGCGAGTCCTCACGGTTGCCGCGTTCGGTGCCCGCGCCGCCCCGGAAGTCCACGCAGTCGATCTCCAGCAGCGGAAGCACCCCGTGCAGAAAGCGGAACTCGTGGCCGGTGGGGACTTCGGCGGTGGGCAGGGGCAGCGTGCCCTTCAGGCACAGGTCCCGCCACGCGTCGGACAGGTCGAGATCGGCGTCGGGGTCCGAGGTGTACATGAAGTAACCCCTGATTCCCGACGACAGTACGGCGTACATGCCGTGCAGAAAGGTGGTCTTGCCGGAGCCCGATGCTCCCAGCATGGTCATGGTGATCCGGGGGATGTCCATCGTGGTGCTTCCTCTCCTCTCGGGGACTGGCGTCCTGGGTGCGGAACTGGCTCTGGATTTAGCGGGAGTGACGTGGCGTCAGAAGCTGGCCACGTCCTCCAGGAGCGACCCGAGCCGTTCGGCCGGCTCCGCCAGCGGCTCCAGCCGGGCCAGCTCCGCCTGTGCTTCCAGTTGGTGCCGGGCGCTGATCGCCGCCCACGACGGCTCGCTCTTCCACCAGCTGCTGATCCGGTCGCCCAGGGTGTCCTTGGCCGCCGCCTGCCGCGCCGCCGTGAACCGCTCGTCGGCCGACGCCCTGAGCTGCATCGCCCGTCCGACGACGCCGAAGTGCAGACTCCAGAGCACCGGGACGGCCACGTTGACCGGGGAGGGACCGCAGGACACCGGGACCAGGGCGCCGAAAAGGTGCTCGGTGGCCGCGATGCCGTCGATCAACTGCTGGAAGGGCTCGATGAGTCGGGCCAGTACGCCCTCGTCGTCCATGTCGACCAGATCGCACTTGGTGAGGGTCAGCACGACGGGGGTCAGGGCCTCCCCGCGAGCCTGCAACGCCCGCAGCACATGCACCGTCATGCGCCGTACTTCGCCGGCCGCACTGGCGTGGTTGAGTAGCCGTGGCGCGTCGGCGAACAGGATGATGCCCTGGGCCTGGGTCAGATCCTCGTGCAGTTGCGCCGCCTGGGGACTGGTGCCGGCCCGCTCCAGCAGCGTCCCGCCCCGGTAGTCGCGCCAGCGGAACGGAAAGACATCGCGTCCGTTGTGCTGGAGCACGAGGTCGAACACCGCCCGCTGGTCGCTGGCCGGGGGGTAGTGGCCCCGCAGCACCGCTTCGGCGGCGCGCATGAGGGACCGGTGGGCGTACGGGTCCTCCGCCCGCAGACTCAGCCCCTCGACGCCCTCGCGCATGGCGGCGTACATGAGGGAGACATAGGTCGTTTTGCCTGCCGCGCTGTGGCCGAGCATCACTATGTCCATGGGGTTCCTCGTGACGTACGGAAAGCCTCGTGCCGAACACACGGGCACCCACGTTGGACGGCGGCGGGGGCCGGACTGTGCCGCCCCGGAGCGAAATCACTCGCGGGGCGGCAACGGCGGGGAACAGCGGTCCCGGTGGCCTCGGTGGTCTCAGAACTCGAAGCCCAGGTCGTCCGGGATGAAGTAACCGGCCGGCCTACCGGGGGACTTGGCCTCGGGCGGCGGGACGGGCTGCTCGTCGGCCGGCTGCGGCCGGTGGGGAACGGCCCTCGGTGTCGTCAGCGCCCCCAGCGCCACCGCCGACTCCGGGGCGGCGGCCAACAGCGGCAGCCGATGGGTGCGTTCCACGATCAGGTCGGAGACCAGGGGCGTACGGCCCGCGCCGCCCGCGATGAGTACGGCGGGCAGATCGGCGGGTTCCCGGCCGTCCAACCGCACGGTGTCGGCGAGCAGTTCGTAGCCGCGCTCGACGACCGGCCGCGCGGCGGTACGGAACTCATGGGCGCGGATCAGGAACGGCTCCGGGTAGCCGGGCACCCGTACGTCGACGCTCGCGCTGCCGGACAGTGCCTCCCGGGCCGCGACCAACGCGCGGCTCAGGGAAGCCCGTTGCCGGGCCGCGTCCGGGGAGTCGCCCTCCCACAGCTCCTGCCACGGTCCCGGGTCACGGTCCAGCACTCGTTCGGCCAGCAACTCGCGCAGGCAGTCGTCCAGTTGGTCACCGCCCAGATCGGGGTCGCCCGCCGTGCGCACGACGGTGAACTCCGCGCCGTCCCAGGCGAGAACGGACACCTTGAGGGCAGCGCCGACGTCGTACACCGCGCACCGGGCGCCCTGGGGAAGGTCGCGCAGACCCCCCGGGCCCGGGTCGGCCGCGTAATGGCGGGCCGCGGCGACCGGTTCGGCCAGGAATGCGGGCCGGGTGATCCCGGCCGCCTCGGCGGCGGCGCCCAGCCGTGCCAGCCGCGTAGGCGCCCAGTCGGCGGGATGGGTGAGCACGGTCCGGCCCGGCAGGGCGCCGCCGTGCCGGGACCTGGCCCGCGCGAGCACGTCGGAGAGCACCGCGGCCGCCAGGTCGACGGTGGACACCGTACGGCCCCCGAGCAGCGTCCGCTCCTGCTCCACCAGCGCCCGCACGACGGCCCGTTCGGTGCGCTCCGGCGATCGGTCCGCGGCCTTCCGGGCGGCTTCGCCGGTGAGGATCAGACCTTTGTCGTCCAGACAGACCAGGGAGGGCATGGACGTCCCACCGCTCGCCGGCGGAAGGACCGTGGCGGTCGGGCTGCCCCCCTCGCGTGCGGATGTCGACGTGGCCGCCGCGACGTGGCGCGCGCCCAAGTCGATCGCCAGTGACCAGTTCCCCGCGTGCGCCGTCATCGTCGGCACGCCCTCCCCCACCGCTCGTCCGCCGCGCACACCGATGTCCGAGGCGTGTAGCAGGCGATGATAGGACCGCCGCCCTCGGCGGAGGACGGATTTCGGCGCCTCGCGCGGACGGTACGCGGCTGCCGCAGGCCGTACGTTCCGGTCGGCTCCGCTCGGGCGGGCACGGTCGGCGTCGGAGCACTCGGCCCGCACTCGGCGCACTCGGTGGGCCGAAAGCCCGGTAAACCGGGGAGCGTTGGCCGGAAGCGGAAAACGAGCGGTTCCCCGCGCCGGGAATCGGCCCGGGGAACTCGCTCGCGCCCGTACGGAAGGCCCACGGTCGGACCGTGGGTCAACTGCCCCTGCTCGGGACACGGGTTGGATCAGAAAAGCGGCCGGGAGGGATCAGTAGGGGCCGTTGACATTGTCGATCGAGCCGTACACGTGGTACGCGTAATTGCACGCGGCGGTGATGTTGGCGACCGGGTCGTAAATGTTCGTCGAGGTGCCCGTCACGTGGTAGGCGGTGAACGTCGGCTGAATTACCTGGAGCAGGCCGATGGAGGGGTGACCGGCGGCGGCGTTGGAGTCCCACAGGTTGATCGCGTTCGGGTTGCCCGAGGACTCACGGATGATGTTGCGGTGAATTCCGTCGTAGCTTCCCGGAATTCCGTTCTGCTTCATGATCGCCAGCGAGTGGTTGATCCACCCGTCCAGGTTGTCGGCGTAGGTCTGGCTGCCGGTGGTCGTCGAGGCCGTCGCCGTGGTCGCCGACGCCGTCACCGCGGTCGCCGTGGACGAGGAGGTCGAGGAGGTCGAGGAGGCCGACCCGGTCGGCAGCGTCAGGGCCTCGCCCGGGTAGATGATGTACGGGCTGGAGATCTTGTTGGCCGACGCGATGGCCTGCCAGCCGGCCGTCACGTTCTGGGACCCGGCGATGCCGATCAGGGTGTCGCCGGACTTGACGGTGTACGTGGTCTTGCCGACGGACTGGCCCGGCGTCTTCTCGGTGGTGGTGGAGGCCGAGGAGGAGTCGGCGGCCTGGGCCGTCCCGGACATGACTCCCCCACATGTGAGGGCGGCGAAGGTGCCGACGACGACGGCGCCGCGCGCGGAGAGCAGACGCGATCCGATCGAGCGGTTGAAGGCGTGTTTGGGCATGGTGCGGACCTCTTCCAGGATTGCTTGCCCGCAGTTGCCGGCCCCCCTCGTCTGTCCCGACCCGCATTTCGATTAGCGGTGTGCTGCGGCGAGCACATTGTTAGCAGCAGGGAAATTGATCGACAATTGCCCTTTGTGCTAAGCCGCTTAGTAGACGTGATTGTGTCCTGTCGCACCCGGACCGAAAAGTGGACTTACGGCGTCCGGCCCATGCACTACCCGGCTTCGTAGGTGATTTACGTCCTATGTCGCGCATCACGCGGGACAGCCCTGAAAGGGGCCGCGCGGAGCAATGGACGGCTTCGTGGCGGCGCTGTCCGCGGCGGGTTCTGATGTCGTGAGTCAATCGTCTGAATATCGGTCCAGATCAGCTAAAAAGCCTATTTATCACGTAGTGTATGAAATCGGACATTGAGGCAAGGGTTGTACGACGTCCGCGGCTCGGGCTCGCGGCTTGTTCGGGTGGGCCGAGGCCAGGATCGGGGGGTGCGGGCGAAGCGAGGTGCGACAAGGGGGAGTCATGACGGCTTCCATACCAAATGTCGGCCTACGGTGTGATCATGACGTTTCCAGGCGCGGGAGAGCGCCGGGCCGTGCCCTGGTACGCCCTGGCCGCCGTGGTGTTCGCGGTGGGCATGGCCGGGACCACGCTGCCGACACCGCTGTACGGGCTCTACCGCCAGGAGATCGGGTTCTCCGAGTTCATGGTGACGGTGGTCTTCGCCGTCTACGCGTGCGGGGTGATCGCCGCGCTGCTGATCGCCGGCAACTTCTCCGACCTGCTCGGCCGCCGCCCGATCCTGCTGTTCGGCTTGGGCCTGTCCATGCTGAGCGCGGTCTGCTTCGTGTTCGAGCACGGGCTGCCGCTGCTGTTCGTGGGACGTCTGCTGTCGGGCTTCTCGGCCGGGCTCTTCAGCGGCACCGCCACGGCAGCCGTCATGGAGCTGGCCACTCCCGGGCAACGCGGCCGTGCCGCCCTCACGGCGACGGTGGCCAACATGGGCGGCCTCGGCTGCGGTCCGCTGCTCTCGGGACTGCTGGCGCAGTACGCGCCCCACCCCCTGCGGCTGCCGTACCTGGTGCACCTGGGGCTGCTCGTCGTCTCCTGCGTCATCACCTGGCTGCTGCCGGAGACGGTGACCCGCCCCGACCCTCGGCCGCCGCTGCGCCCGCAGGGCATGGTCGTGCCCGCCGAGGTGCGGGGTGTCTTCGTCCCCGCCGCGCTCGCCGCCTTCGCCGGGTTCTCGGTCCTGGGCCTGTTCACCGCGGTGGCGCCGTCCTTCGTCGCCCAGTACCTGCACGTGGACAATCTCGCCGTTTCAGGGGCGGTCGTCCTGTCCGTCTTCATCGCCTCGACGGTCGGGCAGTCGCTGATGGGCCGGTTCGGCCACGCGCGCGCACTGCCCCTCGGCTGCCTGGTCCTGATGGTGGGGCTGGTCCTGCTCGGCTGCTCGCTCCTGGTGGAGTCGATGGCCCTGCTCGTGGTGGGCGCGGTGGTCAGCGGCCTCGGCCAGGGCCTGGGCTTCCGCGGCGCCATGGCCACGGTGAGCCGGTTCGCCCCCGCGGAGCAGCGCGGCGCGACGATCTCCGCCTTCTTCGTCGCCGCCTACGTCGGCATCTCGCTGCCGGTGGTCGGCATCGGCGCGCTGGCGTTGGCCGTGGGCCTGCGCAGCTCGGGCGTGATCTTCGTGGCGTGCGTGATCGTCATGTCGGGCGCGGTGGCCGGGTATCTGCTGCGGCGGCCGGTGCCGGCGGGCTGATCAGCGCGCGGATCCGTCACCGGCTCCGGGTCGGCGCAATGAGAAAGGGCGGCCTCCCGAGGTGGGGGCCGCCCCGGTGGCCGGTCAGCGGGTGGCGAGCAGCTGGAGCGTGTCGATCACGCGGTTCGAGAAGCCCCACTCGTTGTCGTACCAGGCGACCACCTTGACGTGGCGGCCGTCGACGCGGGTGAGGGCCGAGTCGAAGATCGCCGAGGCCGGATTGCCCGTGATGTCGGACGACACGAGCGCGTCCTCCGAGTATTCGAGTACGCCCGCGAGCGGGCCCTCCGCCGCGGCGCGGTACGCCGCCAGCACGTCGTCGCGCGTCACGTCGCGGGCGACGGTCGTGTTCAGCTCGACGATCGAGCCCACCGGGACCGGCACGCGGATCGAGTCGCCCGACAGCCTGCCTTCGAGGTTCGGCAGCACCAGGCCGATCGCCTTGGCGGCGCCCGTCGTGGTCGGCACGATGTTGACGGCGGCGGCGCGGGCCCGGCGGGCGTCGCGGTGCGGACCGTCCTGGAGGTTCTGCTCCTGGGTGTACGCGTGCACGGTCGTCATGAAGCCGTGCTCGATGCCCGCCAGCTCGTCCAGCACCGCGGCCAGCGGCGCGAGCGCGTTCGTCGTGCAGGAGGCGTTCGAGACGATTGTGTGCGCGGCCGGGTCGTACGCGTCGCTGTTGACCCCGAACGCGAGCGTGACGTCGGCGCCGTCCGACGGCGCGCCGACCAGCACCTTCTTGGCGCCCGCGGTGAGGTGGGCCCGTGCGGCGGCGGCCGAGGTGAAGCGGCCGGTCGCCTCCAGCACGATGTCGACGTCGAGATCGGCCCACGGCAGCCGCTCCGGCTCGCGCTCGGCGAGCACCTTGATACGACGGCCGTCGACGACGAGGACGTCCCCGTCGACGCTCACCGGGCGGCCGAGCCGGCCGGCCGTCGTGTCGAAGGCGAGCAGCCGCGCGAGGCCGGCGGGCTCCGTGAGGTCATTGACGGCGACGACATCGAGGTCGCTGTCGCGTTCGAGCAGCGCGCGCAGCACATTGCGTCCGATGCGGCCGAATCCATTGATGGCTATACGAGTCATGGTGGTGTCCCTGTCCCTTCGGTTCGCTTCCCAGGTTCGCGCGCGGCGTTCGACGGTGGCAGCGGCGTGAGCGCCTGGGTTCGAAAGGATCGCGCCACGGTGCGGGGGCACCGGCGGTCGCCGTCGGGTGGTTTTTGGGTGGTCGCTGTCGGTGGGCGCGGGTGACTCGGGGTCGGCGTGCTACTCCCCCTGGGCGAAGGTGCGCCGGTACTCGCTCGGCGTGGTCCCCAGGATGTGCTGGAAGTGCAGCCGCAGATTCGTACCGGTGCCCAGGCCGACGTCGGCGGCGATCTGCTCGACGCCGCGCTCCGAACGTTCCAGCAGCTCACGGGCCACGTCGATACGGGCGCGCATCACCCACTGCATCGGCGTGTACCCGGTGTCCTCGACGAAGCGCCGCGAGAAGGTGCGCGGCGACACCGCCGCGTGCCGGGCGAGCGCCTTGAGGGTGAGGGGCTCGCCGAGCCGGTGCAGCGCCCATTCGCGGGTGGCGGAGAACCGTTCGCCCAGCGGCTCGGGCACGCTGCGCGGTACGTACTGCGCCTGGCCGCCGCTGCGGTAGGGGGCCGCGACCAGGCGCCGGGCCGCGTGGTTCGACGCGGCCACCCCGAGGTCGCCGCGCAGGATGTGCAGACACAGGTCGATGCCCGAGGCCGCGCCCGCCGACGTCAGCACGCTGCCCTCGTCGACGAACAGGACGTTCTCGTCCACCCGGACGAGCGGGTGCTCCGCCGCGAGCGCCCGCGTGTAGTGCCAGTGCGTCGTGGCGCGCTTGCCGTCGAGCAGGCCCGTGGCGGCGAGCGCGAAGGCGCCCGTCGAGATGGCCGCGAGCCGCGCGCCCCCGGCGTGGGCGGCGATCAGCGCGTCGATGACGGCCGGCGGCGGGACGTCGCGGTCCGGGAAGCGGTAGCCGGGGATGAAGACGACGTCGGCCCACGCGAGCGCGTCGAGTCCGTGGGCGACGTGGTACGACAGGCCGTCGCCGCCCGTCACGAGACCGGGCGCCGCGCCGCACACCCGCACCTCGTACGGCATGCTCGCGCGCGTGGTGAACACCTGCGCGGGAATCCCTACGTCGAGCGGCTTCGCACCTTCGAGCACGAGGACGGCGACGCGATGCAGACGGGATCCGGGCACGGACCCCAGCGTATGCGCGCCGGCCGTCCGTCCGGAGGTACCCTCGCCCCGGCGATGTCGCCCCGACCGACCCGGCCCGTTCACCACCCCCGCCAACCGCCGTCGCGGCGGCAACGGGGGTGCACGTCGGTTCACCCCCGCGACGGCGGCCCGGCGGAGGGTCCCCGTCCGATCACGAACCCCCGGAGGCACTGTGATGTCCGGCTCTGACGCCGCCGATCCCTCGGCCGTGTGGTGTGACGCGCTCGCCGAGGCGGACCGGGTCTTCGCCCGGATTCCCGGGCCGGACCGTCCGGTGAAGGGATGCACGCATTGCTTCGCGGAATCGGACCTGCTCGCTCTCAGCGGTGACCCTGCCGCGGTGTCGGACGATCTCTTCGGGTCCTTCATGCGCAAGGCCGTCGCCCACTGGGACGCGGACCAGTACGCCGTACTGTGGCGCCGGCTCCTGCCCCGGGCGTTGCGTTCGTGGGGGCCGGAAGGCGGGTCCGGCGGGACAACGTCGCTGGAGATGGGCCGTCTCGGCCGTTTCGGGGCGCGGTTGGAGCAGTGGCCGACGGCCGAACACGTCGCGGTCGAGCGGGCTTTCGGGGCGCTGCTGACGGTGGCGGTGACCGATGGCCGGCCGGCGTGGGAGGTCACCGAACTCGTGGAGGGGATCGCGCACGCGACGGGCGGCCTGGAGCGGTGGCTCGACCACGTGGGCGCGCTGCGCGGCCCCGGGGCGGACGCGGGCGTCGTCCGCCTGGTCCTCGGTTGGGCCACGGACGTGTTGCGCGACGAACTCGACTTCGACTGGTGGTTCGACGGCGACCCCCGGATGATCGTCCGCTGGCTGCCGTCCCAGCGCGACCGCGTCACGGCGTACGGCGTACGCCACCCCGCCTCCAGCACCGCGGCGGACGCACTCCTCGCCCTCGACCAGCTCCAACTGGGCGATTGAGGAACGCGGTTCCCCCGGACAGCCGGGCCGGGCGGGGTACGGCCGGGGCCTGACCGTCGGTCGGGCGCCCAGGTGGGTGCGGCGTGCACGGCGTCTCGTACCCGTATGTCGGCGGCCACACCAACCACGGGCGCCGAACGCCCTGTTACGCGCTGAGCGGCAGTCGCTGGGCCCGTTCCCGGGCCGCGACAGGGTCGCCCGCGCCGCCACGCGGACCCGCGCCGCACGCTGGTCGGTGCGTAACGGTCGAAGCAGGCAGGGCAGAGGGCGGATTCGGGGGTGGGCGGGGACATCGGCAGCCACGTGAGCCGCTACCTCGGGCTCGACCACCCCGACCGGGTCGTGGGCGTCCACCGCACCGACGCGGGCGTACCCGTCTTCCCCGGCGATCCGGCCGACCTCGCGCCCGAGGAGCGCGCGTGGATCGAGGGCGCCGCGGCCTGGGGCGCGAGCGAGGGCGCGTACGCCGCCGTGCACCGTACGAAGCCCCAGACGGCCGCCTTCGGGCTCAACGACTCGCCGGCCGGGCTCGCCGCGTGGATCGTCGAGAAGCTTCGGGCGTGGAGCGACTGCGGCGGCGACGTCGAGCGGAGCTTCACCAAGGACGAGATCCTCACGAACGTCACGCTCTACTGGCTCACCGGGACGATCGGCTCCTCGATGCGCATGTACGGCGCGAACGCCGCGATCCCGCCCGCGCAGCACGCCCGCCGGGTCGAGGTGCCGTCCGGTTTCTCGCTCTTCCCCGGCGACATCGTCCGCCCGCCGCGCGCGTGGCTGGAGCGTACGGCCAACGTCGTGTACGTGAGCGAGCCGCCGCGCGGCGGGCACTTCGCGGCGTTCGAGGAGCCCGAGTTGTACGCGGAGGAACTGCGCGCGTTCTTCCGCCCGTTCCGTACGGCGACGGTCTGAGGCCGTCGCCGGGGGCGGCGCCGCTCCGGCGGTGGCTCAGGCTCAGGGGCGCTGAGAGTCGTACGCCGCCTGGCTGCGGTCGGTGCCGGGGTTGTTGTCGACGGCCCACTCGGCGAGCGCGACGGCGGGTTCGATCAAGGTGCGTCCCGTCGCGGTGAGTTCGTACTCGACCCGTGGCGGGACCTCGGGGTACACCGTGCGGGCCACGAGCCCGTCGCGCTCAAGGTGCCGGACCGTACGGGTCAGCATGCGCTGCGAGATTCCCGGGCTTCGTCGTGCTCCAACTCCTGGCGACCGGCCTGCACCTGTCCCGGGGTGAGGTCAAGGAAACGGGCCTCAACGTCACGCTCATCGCCCTCGCGGCGACAACCGCCTGGCTCGCCACGACCTGGTAGAACGCCCCCGCAAATCCCCAACGCCCGCCCCGGAATTGCCGCCGCGCGACCGCACTCAGCGGACGTACGGGACGTCCGTCTCCCGCTCGGCGGTGACGCCCTGGCCGGACCGAAGGGCCTCCAGCGAGACGCCCGACGCCGTCCGGGCCACGTCGGAGAACTCCGAACGCGCCACAGACCGCCCACGTCCGCGCGAGGCGACCGGCTCCCCGAAGCAGGCGGCGGTGCGGACCGAATTCGCTGGGAAGAGGCGCTGGAACTGCTCGCGGCTCAGAAGAGTCCCTCCCTGGCGCACCATTCGGCGAATCCCCCCGGCTTGAAGGGGAGCCGATAGTGACTCTGGAGAAGATCGTCCGCGAGCGCGGACACCAGCGGTACCGTGAGGAGTCCGGCGCGAATGGCGTCGCACAGCAGACCCAAGGTGCGGCGCAGTGTGACCGGGCGCCCTCGGGACGCTTCCACGGCCACCCGATCATCGACGACCGCCACGGCATGCGGCAGTGACTCCGCCAAGGCGAGTACGCCGCACTCGCCGATGTTGCGTCCGTCCGGACCGACCAGTCGACGCTCGTAATGGACAAACGCCGCTAATTGTGCCGAAGTTCTGAGAGGAACGGTTTCTATCCAGTCGGCCTCGAGCACGTGACGCAAGTGGTGGTGTTGCTCGGTTCCGTTGCGCAACTCCTCCGCGACCACATCGGGGATCAGTACTCGGCAGTCCTTCAGAACGACTTTGAGAACCCCCAGCCATTGAGCGTGTGCGAAATGACTCAGCGGACCTGTGTCCAGTACGTACGTGGTCTGCGTCTCGGTCACGACGTCACTTCCCACATCTCTGCCTCCGGCGCCGGAGGCAGGGTGGGAAGAGCGTCGAGGTCGAAATTGCCACGGAGCAGCCCGAGGGCCCGATCGGCGGTGATCACTTCGCGTCGGTACAACTTCAGTACAGCCTGCTCGTAGGGGCGTGGCAGTGCCACCGGCGCCATTTCATCCCGGACGACGAGGTTCTTCTCCACGATGTCGGCCTGCTTGGTCTGCACCCGGCGGATCTCGTCCGAACGGCTCCTGTCCACCAAGTCGATTTCCACCAGTCTGCGTGCCAGGGTCGCCATGTCCGTTCCGTAATGACTGGCGGCACGCACTGCGGCATCACGCCACGTCTCGTCCGGAATGGTCAGCCACTGCGCCCAGCGCTGCCGGAGGTCTTCAACGGGCAGGAGCAGGGCTCGTGCAAAGCGATCCAGTCTGGCTTCGATTCCCCTCGCCTCTGTCGCGGCCACCCGCCAGTCAAGAGCGAATTCGTCGGCCACGAGGTAATGCCCCAGTTCATGGGCGGCGGCGAGGCGGCGGCGGCCCACCCGCCAGTGCCCGTTGATGAGTGCGACACCGCCACGCCTCAACAGAACCGTGCCGGCGTCCGCACCTTCCCCGAGGTCCACGCTGAACACCAACAGTCCTATGGCGGCGGCCAGTCTCGAGAGTTCGTGTACCGGTTGCCCCGGCTTCAGCCCGAGAAGCCGGCGGGCAGTGGCGGCCAGATCCTCCGCATCCTCCGGCGTGGCCGGGTGCGGCAAAGGCTCCGGCTGTCCCGTCACCAGTTCCGGGCAGTGAGAGGTGACGAACTCGACCTCGCGGACCAGCGAGTCGAGCTCGGTGTCGATGGCCTGAACGGCCACCCCTGGATGCGCCCCGCGGTACGAGGCCAGCGCGGGTGGGGTCTCGTCGACGAACCACTCCACGCGGCGCCCCAGCGCGCGTGCGATCGCGACGAGTTCCAGGGCGGACACACCGCGGCTGCCCGACTCGATCTTCGCCAAGGCCGTGCGGTCCATCCCAATGGTGGCCGCCAGCTGAGCCTGGGTGGCTCCGCGTTCCGACCTGGCCTCAGCGACGCGCGCACCGATCTCCATGTGTGCGAATTTAGCACAGTGGGCCAAGCTTGGTGACTTTTCGGAGTCGGACGGGTGCTTTAAGTCGTGATGGTCGCGCTCTCGGCACGAGCACCGAGGAAGCTCCGCGGGCGCCAGGCCGCCCGCGCGGTACGAACGGCTGGGCCGGCGCCCGCTCGTCACCGTCGGGCGGCGGTGGGCCCGGAACGGGCCGGCGCTGTCCGCTGCCGCGCCGCCCCCGGGCGAAAAACGGCAACCGTTCCGTGGGTCGTGACGTCTTCGGGGCTATGGGGTGTCTGCCTGTGCAGTCCGCCCGCGGAGGGGTACACCGTAGGTACCGTGTGGTTCGACACGGTGAATGAAGTGAGCCGTGTCGCTCGTCCCGCCGACGGTGTCGGGCCGCGGCACAACGGGGGTGTGGGTGGGGGTGCGGGAACGTCTTGAGGACCCCTGGCGGGTCCGTGTGCTGGGACCTGACGGGCCGGACGGGCCAGTGGGCGCGGGGGTGCTGCTGACCGGTCACCGAGTGCTGACCTGCGCGCACGTGGTCGAGAGCGCGCTCGGCGACGACGCCGGCCAGGTCACCGAGGGCGCGTCGGTCACGGTCGACTTCCCCGGTTCGCTCGCCGGAGGCACCCGTACGGCCGGGGTCGTACCGGGCGGCTGGGCCCCGCGGACCGGTGAACGCGCCGACGTCGCCGTACTGGAGCTGGACTCCGCGCCGCCCGCGGACACCGCACCGGCCACGCTCCGCCGCTGCGGGCCGGCCGCCGACCGCCAGGTGCGGGTCTACGGCGAGGCCGCCGCCGGGACGGGCGCCTGGGCCAGGACCGTGCTGGTCGGACCGGGTGGCCTGAGCCCGGACTGGGTGCAGATGGACCTCCTGACCGTATCGGGCGAGCGCGTCCGCCGGGGCTACAGCGGGGCCGGCGTGGTGGACGCGGCCGACGGCTCGGTGCGCGGCATCGTGGTCGCCGCCGCGCGGGGCGAGGGCCCCGGCACCGCGTGGATGATCCCGGTCGAGGCCGTCCTGCGCTACTGCCCGCTCCTCGCCGACGCGGTCACCACCGACGCCGCCGACAGGGCCGCCCGTACCCCCGACCCCTTCCCCGAGTGGCCGTCGCGGGCCGAACAGCGCCTCGCCGACGCCCTCGTACGACTGCCCAGCATCCAGGACCCGCAGCGCCGCAACAGCGTCATCCGCGACACCGGCGAGGACATCGCCCTGCTGACCGAGCGCTCGGGCGTACTGCTCCAGGACGTACGGGCCCTGGTCTCGCTCTGCCTCCAGTACGACGACGGCATCGACCGCCTGGCCGCGGCGGCCCGCTGGTACGAACGCGGCTCGCGTCCCATGGCCGAATTCGACGCCGTCTGGCTCTCCTTACGCCCGGACGGCGGCTGACATGGACGAGCGCGAGCGCGAGGGGTACAGCGGGTACGACCGGGACGGACACGGCGGGTACAGCGGGTACGGCGGTCAGACCGGTCACGGCGTCGAGCGCGACCGGTACGGCGACGGCCCGGGCCCGGACGCGTACGGCATCGTCCCCCGGAGCCGCGGATACGGCGACGGCCCCGACGAGTACCGCGTCGCATCCCGGAGCCAGGGATACGGCGACGCCCAGGACGCGTACCGCCTCGACCCCCAGCCCTACGGCTACGACCCCGGCCCCGACGACGCGCTGGAGCGCCGGCTCGCCGAACTCCTGACCCGGTTCGACCACATGCGCGAGCCGGCCGGGCGGCAGGCCGTCGTCAGATCGCTGGCCAGGAGACAGCCCAACATCCTGGCCTCGGCGCCCCGCAGCGACCGCATGCTGCTCGACGTGCTCGGCATGGTCCAGGCCGCCGCCGAATTCACGGGAGGACTGCACCAGCTCCTCGACGCGGTCGGCGGTGACTACCGCGGATCGAGGCCGTGGCTGGCCGCCGAGCGCTTTCTGCGGGAGAACTACCCCGAGCCCCTGCTCACTCCGGGCGAACGGGACCGGCTCTTCGAACTGATGCGGAATCTCGCGCGTTCGAACATCGAGGACCTGCTGAGGTTCGCGGTCGAGCACGACGAGGGCTTCGGCGAGCGCCTGGCCCGGCGGCGCGCCCGGTTCCGCCGGGCGGAGACCGATCTGACGGCGCTGGTCGCGGTGCTGGAGGACTCGCCAGAGGTGCCGGGGCAGATCCATCCGCTGACGGCCTTCGTCGAGTCGGCCGCCGCGCCCGAGGACACATATCTGCGCGAAAAACTCCATTGGTGGAACGGCAAGCTGACCATGCGTCAGAATTGGCCGGTGGACCTGATGCGTGAGGCCCGTTCGCGGGCGGCGATGGAGGTGGGCCGGGCTCCGGAGGAGAGCTGTCTGCTCATCGAGATCCACTCACGCGCCCCTGCCCCCGACGTCTACGACATCGACGCCTGGCTCTGCCGCGGCGGCCGCGAGCCCAGCCGGCTCCAGGCCGCCCTGCGGGCGCGTGGACAGGCCGAGCTCGACCGGTGCGTCAACGCCCTGCACGACCAGGCGTCCGAAGCCCTGGCCGCGCTCGCCCCCGGTATGCGGGTGGAGTTCCTGCTGCCGTGGCACCTGATCTGGCTGCCCGTGGACCAGACCGTGATCGAGCCGCACGGCGCGATCGGCCGGACCCTGGGCAGCCACCGCAACGTCGTGGTGCGCAGCGCCGAGCGGCAGCGCCTCCCCGAGTGGCACGCGGCGCTCCAGAAGCGCTGGAACTGGCTGAAGAACCACGCCGTGGAGGACCACGAGGGAGCCGTCGTATGGGTGAGCCCACAGCAGCGGATCGAGCCCGCCGAGCTGTTCTACGAACTCAACGGGACCGCCGAGACACCGGTGGTCTACGTCCTGCTCGAACCTCCGCGCCACACCTGGAACGCCCTGGTGGACTACTTCCCCGTACTGATGGAGACGGGGATCCCGGTGGTGCTCGCGGTGCGCGGCCCCGCCGCCGAGGACGAGGTGCGGCGGAGAATGGAAACTTGTCTGCGCGGCGCGCTCAAGGATCTTCCGGAGCGGGTATGGGCCCTGCGACGGGAAACACGGGTCAGGGAGTCGAACGGTCACCGGACCGACACCCTCGACCTCGATCGGCATGTCTCCCTGTTGTGGGACAGCCCGGAGGGCTTGAAACGGACCAAGGCAGCGCTCAGGCAGCCGAAGAGCTGGGGGTTGGAGCCTGATGGACAGTCAGTCGGATGACGGGCGGTCCGGCCCGGCCGATGAGCCGGAAGCCCCCCGTTGGTGGGTCTTCCGCGACAGCGGGGCGCCGCCGGGGCCGGAGGGGCCCGAGCCGGAACTGCCGCCTCCGCCGCCGTGGCGGGCCTTCGGCGGCGGCGCGGCCGGTGAGCCGTTGGAGCCGCCGGTGGACGGTACGGCCCCGGACGGCGCACGGCGGCTCGGAGCCGCACACGGGCGGACGCTGGACCGTTCGGTCGTCGAGATCGTCAACGCGGCCGTCCATCTGCGCCGGCCGCTGCTGGTGACCGGTTCCCCCGGCACCGGGAAGTCCAGCCTCGCCCACCAGATCGCGGCGGAACTGCGGCTGGGCCCGGTGCTGTGGTGGCCGGTGGTCAGCCGTACGACCCTGCGGGACGGCCTCTACGACTACGACGCCATCGGCAGGGTGCAGGACGCGCCCGGCGGCGGCCCCGACGCGCCGGTCGGCCCGCTCCCGGACGTGGGGGCGTATCTGACGCTGGGTCCGCTGGGTACGGCGCTGCTGCCCTGGCGGCGGCCCCGGGTCCTGCTCATCGACGAACTCGACAAGAGCGACATCGACCTCCCGAACGACCTTCTGCACGTCTTCGAGGAGGGCGAGTTCCGGATCCGCGAACTCGAACGGGTGGCGGGCCGGCAGCCCGAGGTGCCGGTCCTGACGGCCGACCACGGCGAGCCGGTCACGGTCGCCAAGGGGCATGTGCGCTGCCGCGAGTTCCCGATCGTCGTGATCACCAGCAACGGCGAGCGGGAGTTCCCGCCCGCGTTCCGGCGCCGCTGCCTTGAGGTGCGGATGCCCGATCCGGGGCCGGAGCGGCTGGCGGCCATGGTGGAGGCCCACTTCGGCCGCCGCGACGAGCAGACCGCCGAGCTGATCAGGTCGTTCCTGGTCCGCGGCAGGGACGGCGGGACGCTCGCGGCCGACCGGCTGCTCAACACCGTGCACATGCTGTCCAACCGCGAGGCCATGCCGGACCGGGAGTCCTGGGACCGGCTGTGCGACGCGCTGTGGCACTCCGCGGCCCAGGACCCGTCGGCATGAGCGCCGGCGCGCGCCACCACGAGCCGCCGGGCGACCCGACAGCGCGGGAGTGGGCGGAGGCGTTACTGCTGCGCCGGCGGATGGGCGCGGACGCCGCCGACCCGCCGGACGCCGACCCGCCCGACGTCGGCCGGCCGGACGCCGCTCCGGAGCGGCCGACGCCCGCGCCCGACGACTCCGGACAGCCGACGCCCGTACCCGCCGACGACCGGCCGCCCGCCGCCCGCGAACCGGCCGACGTACCCTCCCAGCCACCGGCCCGGGTGGCCGCCGGGACGCCGGACGCGGGCGCGCGGACGCCGCCCGCCCGCCGGGACCCGGCCACCGTCAGGGCCGGCACCGCCGAAGTCCCCACGGACCACCCGGGGTTACGGGACACCCTCGCGCTGGGCCGGGCGCTGCGGCCGTTCAACCGCCGCTGGTATCACCCCCACGAGCGCGCCTTCGACGAGGAGGCCACGGCCGTCCGCTCGGTGGAACTGGGCCGCTGGGACCCGGTGATGCACCAGGTCCCCGGTCACTGGCTCGATGTCGCCCTGGTGGTGGAGCACAGCGCCTCCATGCTGCTGTGGCGCGGCGTGGGCCGTTCCCTGGCCGAACTCCTGGACCGGCAGGGCGCCTTCCGCGACGTACGGGTGTGGCGGCTGGACACCTGGGGGTCGAAGGAAGCCGTCCTGTACTCCGAGCAGGGCACCGCCGTGCACGACCCGGCGGAGCTGCTGCACCCCGAACACCGGCGGCTGGTGCTGGTGCTGAGCGACTGCGTCGCCGACTCCTGGGCCGGCGGAGCCGTTCCCCGGATGCTGCGCACCTGGGCCAGGCACCAGCCGGTCGCCGTGCTCAACCCGCTGCCCAGCCGGCTGTGGAACGACACCGAGAGCGTCCCGGTGGACGTGGGGCTGCGCGCCGGGGCCGGCGGACTGCCCAACGCGCGGCTCGACATGCGCGGCGGCCCCCCGTACACCGGTACGGGCGCGGGCGAAGGACCCGTACCCGTCCCCGTCCTGGAGATCGACCCCGAGTGGCTGACCGGCTGGGCCCGGATGGTGGCCGGCGCGTCGGCCGGGTGGACGCCCGCCTCGGTCCTGCTCGTCGACCACGACGGGCTGCGGATGCCCTGGCCGGCCGAGCGCCGTGAGCAGACCGCGCCGGGTACGCCCGCGGAGCTGGTGCGGCGGTTCCTCACGGGTGCCTCGCCCGCCGCACAGCGGCTGGCCACCCGGCTCGCCATGGTGCCGCTCACCCTCCGGGTGATGCAGGCCGAGCGGACGAGTCTGCTGCCCGACGCCGGACTCCTGCCGCTCGCCGAGATCATGCTGGGCGGCCTGCTGGAGCAGGTCGGCCCCGCGCCGGGTCCCGCCTCGGGCGACCGGAAGGGCGAGCGCGGACCGGTCTTCGAGTTCGTCGACGGCGTACGCGCCCATCTGCTCGGCGGGCTCGGCCGCACCGAGATATTCCGCGCGCTGCCGGTCGCCTCCGCCGTCGCCGCGAAGGTGCTCGGCGTGCGGGACGACCTGGCCGGCCGGCTGCTGAGCGCGCCGGACGAGGTGCACAGCGCGGGCCTGTCGTCGCCGGAACGCCGTCTGATCGGCGCCATGCAGCCCGCGCTCGCCGCCCTCGGTTCGGCGTACACCCATATGGCCGAGCGTGCCCGGAGCGTGGCACGGGCAGAGGACACTGGGGACCGGCAACGGGTCGTCCCCGCCCGGCCGGAACACGCCGCCGACACCGACCTGTTGGACCCGGCCGCCACGGAAGCGGACCCCGTGACCGCGGGCGGCACGGACACCTCCCCGGAGAGGACACCCGCCATGGACGGCGCCGCCCCCCGTCAGCTCTCGCCGGAGACCGCCGGCCCCGACGCGGACACGGCGGAGCCGGGCCCGGAACCGGTCGGCACGGACACCGGCCGGTCCGGCCCCGGGGCCGGACCGGACAGCGGTTCCCCCGCCGGGCCGGGGAGTTCGGTGCCGCCGCCGTCCGCCCCGGGCGACCTTCCCGAGCCGGGACGGGTGCCGCGGCCGGGCGCGTACTTCACCGGGCGCGAGGAGGAGCTGAGCCGACTGCGCGCCGCGCTCAAGGAAGGCGTCCGCGCCGCGCTGCTGCCGCAGGCCCTCTACGGACTCGGCGGCGTGGGCAAGACCCAGCTGGCGCTGGAGTACGTACGCCGGTACGCGGGCGACTACGAGCTGGTCTGGTGGGTGCAGGCCGAGCAGCCCGCCGTCATCCGCGGATCGCTCGCCGCCCTCGCCCCGCGCCTGGGCATCCCGAACGCCGACGCGCGGACCGCGGTCGACCAGGTGATCGCGGCACTGGAGTCCGGCCGGCCGGTGAAGCGCTGGCTGCTGGTCTTCGACAACGCGGGCTCCCCGGAGGAAGTGGAGCGCTACCTCCCGTACATGGCGGGGGTCCCGGACGGCCTGGGCCATGTGATCGTCACGTCAAGGAACTCCGGCTGGGCCGACTCCGTCCCGTCTCTGCGCGTCGACGTCTTCCCGCGGGGCGAGAGCGTGGAGTTCCTGCGCCGCCGCGCCCCGGGGATCTCCGACACGGAGGCCGCGCGGATGGCGCTCGCCCTCGGCGACCTGCCGCTCGCCCTGGAGCAGGCGGCGGCCATGAAGGTCAAGAGCGGCCTGACGGTCGACGAGTATCTGGACCTCCTGGAGACCCAGGGCGCCCGGGTGCGCCGGGAGAACGCCAGCACCGCACCCGGCACCCAGTCCGTGGCGGCGGTGTGGAAGGTCTCCATGCGCGACCTCCAGGAGCGCAACCCCGGCGCACTGGAACTCCTGCGGCTGCTGGCCTTCTTCGGCCCCGACCCGGTGCAGCAGTCCTTCCTGCACGACGCGCGGCTGCTGGGCTTCCCGGAGCCGCTGGCGTCACTGCTGCGGGACCGGATCGCCCGCAGCCGTGCCATCGCCGAGACCGGCCGCTACTCGCTGCTGACCACCGACGTCGGGACCGTACAGCTCCACCGCCTGCTGCGCAGCGTGCTCCAGGACGAGTTGACGGCGGAAGAGGCCGCCGAGATGCGGTTCCGGGTGCACCAGGCGCTCGTCGCCCACGACCCCGGCGACCCGCAGGCCGCAGGCAACTGGGAGAAGTACCAGGACCTGCTGCCGCACATCCGGCCCTCCGGCATGCTGGAGAGCGACGACCAGGAGGCCCGCTGGACGGTGCTCAACGTCGCCAGGTACCTCTTCGCCAAGGGCGACTTCCAGAGCAATATCGAGCTGTGCCAGGAGATCGTCCGCACCTGGACCGCGCGCCTGGGCGAGGACCACCTCCAGACCCTCGGCGCCAACCGCCGGCTCGCGGCGGCCCTGTGGGCGCAGGGTTCGTACGAGGAGGCCCGCGCCCTCAACCGGACCACCCTGGACCGCCTCCGTCGCACGGTCGGCGAGGACCACGAGGAGTCCCTTGCCCTGGCCGGGCTGGTGGCCGCGGACCTGCGGGTGACCGGCGAGTTCCGCGAGTCGCTGGAGCTGGACCGCAATGTCTTCGAGCACAGCGTCCGGCTCTACGGCAGGGACGACCCCGCCAGCCTGACCTCCGGCCACAACTACTCGGTCAGCCTGCGGATGAACGGCCGGTTCGCCGAGGCCTACGAACTCGACCGCAAGACCAACGAGATCTATCTGCGCTCGCTCGGGCCGGCGTCGCAACTGACGCTGCTGGCCGTCAACAACGTCGCGCGCGATCTGCGGGAGCTGGGCCGGTTCACGGAGTCGGTGGAACTCCAGGAGGGTACGGTCGCGCTGTACCGGCAGTTCTACGGCGACACCCATCCGCACACCCTGCGGGCGATCAAGAACCTCTCGGTGAGCTGCCGTAAGGCCGGCGACCGCGAGCGCGGACTGGAGCTGGAGCGGGAGGCCCTGGCGAACTACCGCGCGGTGCTGGGCGAGGACCACATGGACACCCTCGCCGCCCGCGCCAACATCGCCAACGACCTGCGGCTCACCGGCGATCCCGACGGCGCCCGGGAGGCCGGCGCCGACGCGCTCCGGGCCTACCGCTCGGTCCTGGGCCCGACGCACCCCTTCACGTATATCGCGGCCGTCAACCAGGCCGCGGCGCTGCGGGCGTCGGGGGAGTTCCTGGAGGCCAAGCGGCTGGACGAGGAGACGGTGGCGGGCCTGGTCGGCTCGCTGTGGGACGAGCACGTGTGGGTGCAGATCGCCCGGATCAACCTCGCCACGGGCCTGTCCGCGTCCGGTGATCCGGCCGCGGCGGCGGTCCTCGGCAGGCGGGCGGCGGAAGTCCTGGAGGCCCAGTACGGCAACAGCCACCCGCACACGCTCGCGGCCCTGCGCAATCTCGCCCTCGACCTGGAGGAGACCGGCGACCAGGAGGGGTCCGAGGACCTGCTGATGAAGGTACGCCGCCGCTACCGGACGACGCTCGGCGACCAGCACCCGGAGACGCGGAACGCGCTGGCGGGGCTGCGCGCGGAGTGCGACCTGGAGCCGCCGCCGATCTGAGGGGCGGGGGCCGGGTGCCTCGCGGCGGGCGGATTACCGGTCGGCGCGGCTTCGGCCGGGCGTCGGGGGCCGGCGCCGCTGGGCGGTCGGCGCGGGGCTGTCCCGGCAGGGTTACGCGTTCGGCGCGGCGCGGCGGCGCGGGGCCGTCTCGGCAGGGTTACGCGTTCGGCGCGGCTTCGGCCGGGCGTCGGGGGCCGGGCGCCGCTGGGCGGTCGGCGCGGCGTGGCGGCGGGGGGCTGTCCTGGCAGGGTTACGCGTTTGGCGCGGGGCGGCGGCGGGGGGCTGTCCTGGCAGGGTTACGCGTTCGGCGCGGGGCGGCGGCGCGGGGCTGTCCCGGCAGGGTTACGGGGTCGGCGCGGGAACGGCCCGGCGCCGTGCTGCCGGCTCGGTACCCGGGGCCTTGCTGTCGGCGCCGCCCCGACGCCGACGTCAGGCGCCCGGCGCGCTCGGGTAGGCCGCCACGACCGGCAGGAGCCAGTGCGCGAGGTCCAGCGGCGACCAGGCCGTCCCCGCTCCCACCGGCCCCGATCCCCGCGCCCCCGGCGCCGGTTGACCCGCTGCGGGCCCGAGCGCGGTGTGCACGGCCCGGACGAGTTCGGGCATCGCCGCCAGCGCCGGAGCGCGGTCGTCGGCCAGCAGCAGCGCGGCGGCGGCCAGCCTTGCCC
The DNA here is from genome assembly GCF_036199905.1 of Streptomyces sp. NBC_00223. NCBI lineage: Bacteria > Bacillati > Actinomycetota > Actinomycetes > Kitasatosporales > Streptomycetaceae > Streptomyces > Streptomyces sp. NBC_00223. Next base: position 4,382,043 of record NZ_CP108109.1, read on the forward strand.
ACTGCTCGGGGCCGCCCGCGTCCGGCACGCTCAGCAGGGCTTCGAGCTCCGCCGCAGTCCCCGCGGTGTCCGGGGGCGGCGGCGCGGCGGGGAGTTCCCAGCAGTCCGGGGGGAGAGTGCCGGGCGCCCGCAGCAGCGCGGCCGCCGCCACCGGGGCCGGCCGGCCCGCCGCCCGTGCCGAGACGAGGAGTTCCACCGCCGGCCGGGGCTGCGGCAGATGGCGCAGCCGCCAGCGCACCCGGTGCTCCGCCGCGCCGACCACCGCCCGGTTCAGGTGCCGAGGGCCCGGCGCGGTGTCCTTCCAGGAGTCGAGAGTGCGCCGCATCGCCGTCAGGAACCGTCGGCCGTCCCCGGTCGGCCAGTCGGACGCGTCGAGTTCGGCGACGGCCGCGCGTGCCTGCCGGTACCGGTGCGCGAACCGCGTCTCCGGCGACGCGTCGGCCGGGGCTTCGGCCGCCGCGACCAGCGGAGCCCCGGGCCCGGCCTGCGGCGGGAGCCCGATCGGCGCGCTCGTCGCTGAGGCCGGGTCGTCGGGAGCCTTCTCCTGCGTGGCCGCCGGCAGCGGGCCCGGCGCCGTACCGGAGACCGGCGCCACCCCGGCCCGTACGGCCGCCGTCTCGTCCCGCCAGAACGCGGCCACCGCCATGAAGGCGTACGCGCCCTGGAGAAGGGCCGAGGGCGGGCGCGGTTCCTCGCGCCAGGGCGAGTAACAGCGCGTACCGGGCGGGGATTCCAGCAGGTCGACGAGGTCCAGAAGCGCGCACAGCTTGGAGTGCTGGACCTCGTGCACCAGCCCCGCCGCCAGCGTCCGGGTGCCGGGGTGCGGGGCCAGCGCGACCAGACCCACCGCGTCGCCGAGGGTCGCGCTCAGCCAGCCGCCGCGCCCGTCGACCGCAGGACCCTCCCCGCGCAGCGGCACCACCGAACTCACCACCTCCCGGACCTCGTCGGCCCGCGCCGGGTGACGGCTGACCAACAACCGCCAGGCCGCGCCGAGTTCGGCTTCCCACCGGGCGGCCTCCTCGGCGTCCAGCGGGCGGGGCTCCACCGGATCGTGGCCGAGCCGGAAGGGGTTCAGCGAGTCAAGACGGAACGTCCAGGTCCGACCTTCCGCGACACAGCGCACCCGGCGCAGCCCGTACCAGCCGTCGCCGTCCCGGGTCGCAAGGTCCCCTTCCGGTACGCGTACGCCGCCAGCCGGACCGTCCACCCGGCAGTGCGCGCCGTCGCCGGTCACCTCGGCCGTGTCCACCGCGCCCGGCGGGAGCGCCAGCCCCAGTCCGGGCAGCATCACCGCGCCGGAACGTACGGGGACTTCGATCCGGAAGCGCAGCCCCGCCCGGTGCGCGGCCGCGGCGGCCAGCGACGCCGCCTCCGCGGCGGTCTCCGCCGACGGGCCGCCCCGCGCCCAACAGCCCAGCCAGGCACCGGTCATCGGGTCGTCCATGACCGCGTCGAACACCGCGGGCGCGTGCGCCTGTACGGTCCGCAGCAGATCGAGGCCGTCCTCCAGATACGCCGGCACCCGCCCGCCGCCACCGTCCGGCTCCGCCGCGCGGGCCCGTTCGCGCAGGGCCCGCAACAGCAGCAGATTGCGGCTGCGGCGCGCCGAGCGCAGCAGCGCGAACGCCTGCGGACCGCCGCCGCCCGCCCCGAGCGCGTCCAGCGCCTGCCGGGGGAACTCCAGCGGGGTGAAGGTCCGGCTCCGCGCGTTCATATGCCCCGTCCGTACCAGCCGCGTCCGTGACGGCCCTGCCCGCTCACCGGCCCGGTCCGCCGTCGAGCCGGGCGAAGTCGCCGCTGACCGTACGGGAGATGTGGGTGATCAGCGCCCTCATGTCGGGGGAGTAGACCGAAGGATGGTGGAACCCCGAGCCGGGCCGGTAGCGATGGGCGTACAGCCCGCCGCCGCAGACCCGTACGACCGGGCAGGCCCGGCACTCCTCGCACAGGCCGTCCGGGCCCAACTGCCGTGCGACGAAGCCGGGATGGTCGAGCAGGCTGTCCAGGGCGTCGTGGCGCAGATCGCTCCCGGTCCACGGCGCCCCCGGGTACGCCGTCTTGAGCAGGTCGGACTGGGTCAGCGTCCCGTCGGTCTCGATCACCACCAGCCGGGCCGGGCCGCCGCCCACGCTCTCGACGCCGCTTCTGCCCCCGAGCAGCAGATCGACGATCCCCTCGAAGAAGGGCATCCGGGTCGGCTGCGCGGGCGCGTGGTACCAGAGGTCGAAGACCACGCGTAACCAGTCGGCGTACGGCACCCGTTCGGGATCGTCCGTACGACCGAGCGGCGGGCGGCCCCAGTTGGCGAGCGGCAGCAGCAGATCGATCGCGGGCGGACGGAAGGAGAGCAGATGGCCGTAGACGGCCGCCGGGTCGGTGGTGATGTCGACCGTGCACAACAGCCCGGCCCACAGCGGGCGGTGGCGGTCGTCGCCCAGCCGCGCGAGCACCCGGGCCACGGCGTCGTAGCTGCCGGCCCCTCCCGGGGAACGGCGGTGCAGGTCGTGGACCGCCCGGTCGCCGTCCAGACTGACGCCGAGCCGAATGCCGTGCGTGTGGCACAACTCCAGTACGGCGTCGTCGATCAGCGTGCCGTTGGTCTGGATGGTGAACTCGGCCCTGGTGGTCTCCGGCAGCAGCGCGCGCAGCCGGCGGACCAGGCCGTCGATGAACGCCGGTCCCACCAGCAGCGGTTCACCGCCGTGCAGGATGACACGGACCGACCGCAGGCCATGGGTCCTGACATGGTCGGCGATACGGCGGCAGGCCAGCTCCGCCGTCTCCGCCGACATGCTGCGCGGCTGCGTACGCCAGCTCTCGTCGCCCGCGCGGTACACGTAGCAGTAGTCGCAGGCCAGATTGCAGCTGCTCTGCACCTTGAGCAGGAACTCCTGGAACGGCAGCGCCCGCAGACCGGCCGCGCGCAGGGCCGGGACGTCCAGGGCCTCGTCCGGCCAGTACGGCGGTGCCCCCGTCACCGTCATCAGCCGTCGTCGTCAGGAGGGAAGAACTGCGCCCCCGACTGATAGGCGGAGATCGGCGACTCCGCGCCCGCCGCCTGCTGGAGCACCCGCCGCAGCGCGTGGGCGAGCGCGCTGTCGGTGCTGTGCAGGATCTCGTCCAAGGGAATGTCCGTCAGATCGGGCAGCGACGACGCGAACTCCCCCTGTTCCCCGTTCATCAGCTCCCCCTTCTCTCCTCAGGAGTGACGGAACCTCCTCTAGGATAGGCGAGCTCACCGAAGACTGATAGGGCGTCACTACCGGTGCCGGGCCCGCCCCCTGTAGTCCGGGCCACCGGCGGTCGGCTCCCCGGAACCGGATGGACCGATGTTGGGCAGCGCTCAGGACGGGCCGGACCAGACCGGCAGCCGCGGACGCGGGTCGTCGGCGGAGCCCGAGCGGCGGGGCTTACGGCTCTCGTCGAGGTCGGCGACGGCCGGCGGTGGTGGGCGCGGGGCGCCGGCCGCGGGCGGTGGTGGGCGCAGATGGCTGCCGGGCCGCGGGGCGTCTGCTGACGGTGGTGGTGGGCGCGGGGCGTCGGCCGACGGCGATCGCAGGTGGCTGCCCAGCGGGCCGGCGGGCGGGCCCGGTGACACGCTTCCCCGCTGGATCGTCCTCGCGCTGCTGATCGGCGCGGTCGCGGGGCTGGGCGCGGTGGCGCTCTACGAGCTGGTGCACTGGGGCACCGAGTGGCTGCTCGGCGACATCGGCGGCTACCGCCCCTACGGCACCACCGCCAAGGGAGTTCTGGAACACTCGCACTCCTCCAGCCGCCCCTGGGCGGTCCCGCTGGTCGCCGGGGCGGGGGCGCTGCTCGCGTCGGTCCTGGTGGTGCGGTTCGCGCCGGAGGCGAGCGGGCACGGCACGGACGCCGCGATCGAGGCGGCCCACCACCGGCCGCTGAGCATGCGCGCCCAGGTCCCCTTCGTGAAGCTGGTCGCCTCCGCGCTGACCATCGGAGCCGGCGGATCGGGCGGTACGGAGGGCCCGGCCGCCCAGATCTCGGCGTCCTTCGGCTCGATCATCGCCCGCCGGGCCCGGCTCACCCCCGGGCAGGCCCGTACCGCCGTGGTCATCGGTCTGGCGGCGGGCGTGGGCGCGGTGTTCCGGGCACCGCTCGGCGGCGCCCTGCTCGGCGCGGAACTCCTCTACCGGCGTGACGCCGACCCGGCCGTCCTGCCCAAGGCCCTGCTCGCCTCGGCCGCGGGGTTCGTCACCTTCGGCGCCTGTCTGGGCTTCGGCACCTTCTTCGGCCCGCACGCGGTTACCTCTTTCGGGGGACTGCGGGGGTTTCTGCCGCTGGCCCTGGTGGGCCTGCTCGCGGGCGCGGCCGGGCGCCTGTACGCCTTCTGCTTCTACTGGGTGCACGAGCACGTCGAGCCCGTCGCCCGGACCACGGTCCGCCGGCTGCTGTTCCCCACGGTGGGGGCCCTGATGGTCGGCGGCCTCGGCCTGCTGGTCCCCGGTGTGCTCGGCACCGGCTACGGGCTGATGCAGGCGCTGACGCAGCGCCAGGTCCTGCTGGACCTGTCCCCGTGGGTGCTGGTGGCCGTGCCGCTGGCGAAGATCGTGGCGACGTCCGTGTCGGTCGGCTCGGGCGGCTCAGGCGGGATCTTCGGCCCCTGCCTGGTGGTGGGGGCGGGCGTGGGGGCCGTCGTCTGGCGGCTGTTCGAGCCGACCGGCCTGGTGCCGCACAGCCCGCTGGCCTGCGTGGTCGTGGGGATGGCCGCGTGCCTGGGCCCGGTGGCGCGGGCGCCGCTGGCCGTGCTGGTGATGGCGGTGGAGACGGTCGGCGACGCGTCGCTGCTCGCGCCCGGCATCGTCGGCGTGCTGTGCGCGAGCGTGGTGGTCGGGCGTACGACGCTGTACCGGAGCCAGGTGGAGCGGCGGGGGGACGGGCCGGTCCTGGACGGTGGGGCGCTTTTGGAGGTGGCGGACGGGGGTTCTGCCGGGGGCCCGGGTACGCCGCCGGGGGCTGGCGGCGGGCGGGTTGTGGCCGCGGGGCCGATCGTGGCCGCCGCGCACTCGATCCCGGCCGAGGCGCCCGAGGATGTGCGGCCGCCGCAGCAGCGCGGTACCGAGCCGGAGGACGCCAGGTGATCCGGAGCCGTACGGCGTGGAGGTGTACGGGGGCCCGGTCGGCTGTTGCTCAGCTGTTGGCGTCCGCGTCGTCGTCGTCATCGTCCGCGCCGGCCTCCGAGGACGCGCCCGCGGCGGGTGGGTGGCTCTCCCAGACCATCCGCACCTTCAGATGCCCGTCGGCCCCGGTGCGGGCGAACACCGCCCCGGCCTGAGCGCTGATCCTGACCCCGAACTCGAGTTCCACGGTGGACGGCCGCTGCGGAAGCGCGGTGAGCTGGGCGATCGCGTGCGCCGCCGCGTCCCGTACGTGGCCGAAGCCCGCCTCGAACGTCGCCGTCGCCGCCCGGATCGCGTCCCCGCCACGGGAGACCCGCTGCACCCCGCTCTCGTCGTCGGCGACGTCGACGAACACCCGCGCCTCGCCGTCACCGATCGTGAACGCCACCATCTCCGCCATGCTCTCCCCCTGCCCGCCGACCGTAACCGGCCTCCGCCCCTGCCTGCCCCGGCGACGTTCCCGGGCCCCCAAGCCCGTAAACACCCCCCACCCCCCGACCTCGCAGACCGCCCCGCCGAGCCGGTCAGCTGCGCGCGGCGCCCGCGTAGGACCCCGTACGCGGTTCGTCCAGCATCGCGGGCGCGAGGCGGGCTCGTACGCCAATGCTGTCGGGCGGGGTTATTTGCCTGCGCCTACCGGGTCGACGGTGATGGTGGGGCCGGAGCCGTCGCCGGCCGGGATGTTGATGGACAGGGCCATGGTGTGGGAGTGGGTCTCGTTGGGCGGGGTGACGACCAGGCTGGTGAAGGTGACGCCGCTGCCGCCGGAGTTGTTCGGCGGGAAGTGCAGGGTGAAGCGGGTCGCCTCACCGGACCGGAGGGTGACGTCGGGCGCGGTCACGTGGCTGCGTTCCGCGCTGACCGTGCCGTACCGGCCCTTGAGGTCCACCCCGGGGAAGCCGTGCATGGTGCACGCGCCGGCGCCGGTGTTCGTGAGGTTGATCAGCACCTCGCCCTCCGCCATCCCGAACGAGCTGGTGAAGGAGAGGTGCGCGGTCTGGCAGACACCGCCGTCGGCCGTACCGGAGCCGTCGGAGGAGCCCTTGCCCGAGTCGCTGGTGGCCGCCGCACCCTTGCCGTTCACGGAGGTGTCGGCCTGCGGCGCCGTCGGGCTGGCGGAACCGGTGCCGCCCTGCGTGGGCGCCGCCGCCGACGTGGGGGAACTGGACGAGGTGGAAGAGCCGTTGGCGTCATCGCTGTCACAGGCGGTGAGCGAGAGGCCCACGGTCACCGCGACAAGGGCAATGACCGAGATCTTCTGGACGCGCATGGCTTCTCCTCCACAACGGATGCCCGCTCGTGCCGAGCAAGCCCTTCTGTCCTTCCGGACACTCCCATCACCAGCGCGGTTTCCAGGGAGGTGACACCAGGACACCCCTGTGACAGACGAGTAGAAGCGCCGTGACGTACGCATCCGGTATGTGACCGTAGCCGGAGGGCGATGCCTCGCCTCCGCCGCGTCGGCCGCGCCCAGCGCTGACCGGCCGGCCCGCACCCGTACGGGGACGGCCTGGCCGGCCGTCACGACTGCGGCGCCGGCGCCGGCGCGCGACAGTGTGGCCGCGCTGCGGCGACCGCACGCGAGCTGTGCCGTATGGCAGAACCGTGCGGCTCGATCCGCCGCCGGAAGCACCCTGCCGGAAGCACCCCGCCGGAACCGGCCGTGGCACGGCGCGGTCGGCCGGGTCGTCCGCGAGCCTGTGCCCCCGCGGCGGTCGGCCCCGGCCTACGCCACCGCTGAGGGCCACGGCGGCAGTCGACCAGAGCCGACAGCAGGTCAGATCGTGCCGTTCTCCCACCACCACGCGCGGCCCAGGTCGGCCCTGCTGTCGACGTGCTGGTGGTCCTCGGTGTACGTCTCCAGGCCGGAGAAGCCGCAGGTTTCCGCCTTCTGGTAGACGGTTTTGTTGGCCACGCCGGGAACGTCGAGGTCGGCGGCCGTGCCGTAGAGATGCATGCTGTCGCTCGCTCCGCCGACCGAGGCGTTGTGCGCGATGCTGCGGAAGCCGGAGTTGACGGTGATCGGGACGTTGCCCAGCTTCTTGCGGAGCGCTTCGAGCTTGTACATCGCGCGGCGGGCGTTCTCCTTGGCGGCGGCGGCGCTGACCTTGCCGCCGTCGAACGTGCCGCTCACGCGGTCGGTGAACTCGCTGAAGTTGAAGTGCGCGGTGGAACCGTCCGACTGCTCCAGGGCGTTGAGCTGCGCCTGCGTGGCGGGCCCGACGACGGCGTCGGACGACAGACCGTAGGCGGACTGGAAGAGGCGGACCGCGGTGGCGGTGCCGGGGCCGAAGCTCCCGTCGATGGCCACCCGGGTCTGGCCGGGGCTGCTCGTGGCCCAGCCGGCGACCCTGATCTGCAGTTCGGTGACGTCGGCGCCGCTCGCGCCCTGCGAGAGGGTCCGCGACCACGAGTACGCGTACGCCGAGCCCGAGACCAGGACCGGTCCCAGTACGACGCCGGCGCCGACGGCCAGCGTTCCGCGCAGAAGGGTACGACGGTCGAAGGGGGAAGAGGACGAAGTCATCGTTGTCCTTTCGGTAACCGGTCGGGTTCATGTCAAGCGCGATGTGAGGTCCCAGCATGCCGTTGGGGCTGGAGGTGCTCAAGGGGTCGGGGCCGACAACCTCGCCCGTAAGGTGGGCGCCCTCGACCGTTCCCGTCCCCTCAGCGCCGTGTTCAACCGCCCCGTGCCGGTGCGTCCCCGCTCGGTGCCCGGCCCGGGCGCGCGTCGAAGAGGCCGGTGACGGCCCAGGGCGACCTGGCCGTGCTCCGGCTGTTCGGCTGCCCCTATCCGGACCGCGTGCTGGACGCCTACGGCGAGGTCGCGCCCTTGGCCGACGGGTGGGCGGACCGGGTTCCCCTCCACCAGCTCTTTCCCTGCTGGTGCACGCGGCGCTGTTCGGCCGCGGCTACGCCGAGCAGGCGGTCGGGGCCGCGCGGGCGGCTCTGGCCCGGTGAGGCGCGGAACCGCGCGGAGGTCCGGACGTGGCGGGGTACAAGGTGATGTGACGTCGCGGGGGCCCGCCTCCCGCCCGGCTCATCGCAGGGCGCGGCGGATCTGCCACCACGCGAGCCCGGTGACGGCCGTGGCCGTGACGGCGAGCGCGGCGCGCGGCAGCAGGCTCGCGGGCGGGGCGTACGTACGGCGGGAGAGCACGGCGCCGTCGGACTGCCAGCTCAGCGCGGAGCCGCTGGACTGGCCCGACAGCCACGAGCCGAACGACTGGAACGAGCCGATCGACAGGGCGGACATGCTCGACCCGAGCGAGCCGAAGGAGCCGAACGACGCGACGGAACCGATGGACAGGGCCGAGCCGGCCGAGCCGATGGACAGCACGGACTCCGTGGAGGCGATGGACAGCAGCGAGTTGCGCGAACCGATCGACCAGCGTGAGGACATGGCGACCATTCTGCCCCTCCGGCGCGCCGGTACGACAGGAATCACGCCAGTACGGGCTGCCGTTCCGGTTGCCGGGCCGGCTCGGGCCGCGGTTCCCACTGCCTGGTGGTCCGGACATAGCCGTAGATCACTGAGGCCATCGCCAGAAGGAGAAGCGGCCCGAACACCCAGGGATACGTGGCCATCTGCGTCGGCAGACAGCGATACGACACCAGGAGCGCGGCGAAGACCGCCGCGCCGTAAGCGACCAGCTGAACCCCCGACGTGTCCCAGCCGCGGTCGAACGCGCGCAGCGCCGCCTCGATCGTGAGCGCGAACACCGCGCCGGCCACGAGATCCACGCCGTAGTGGTAGCCGAATCCCAGCGTCGCGGTGAGGGTGGCGACCAGCCAGAACGCGCCGGCGAAGCGCAGAGCTCTTGGGCCCCTGCGGGAATGGATGAAGATCGCGGTGGCCCACGCCGTGTGCAGGCTGGGCATGCAGTTGCGCGGGGTGAGTTCGTCGAAGGGCATCGGGTGCGGGGTGCTCAGCGGCGGCAGTGTGTGCGGCCACAGGTTGGCCGCCGCCCAGTGCCCGCCGTCGGCGCCGTAGGCGAAGACCGGTCCGACCGTGGGGAAGATCATGTAGATGCCCGGCCCGAGGAGGCCGATGACCAGGAAGGTGCGCACCAGGTGGTGCCGGGGGAATCGGCGCTCGACCGCCACATGACGCAGCTGGTACAGCGCGACCGCGACCGCGGCCACCGCGAGCTGGATGTAGACGTAGTCCAGGAGATGGGTGCCGATCGGGCCGGTGGCCGCGACCGCTCGGCCCACCAGCCACGACGGGTCGCCCAGCGCGCGATCGGCGGTCGCCACGTACGGGTCGAGCACATTGGGGCGGACCTTCGACGTGGTGAGCAGCCAGGTGTCCCCGACCTTGCGGCCGGTCACCAGCAGCAGGCTCAGCCCGACACCCTTCAGCAGCAGCGCCCGTTCCCGGCCGGTGCGGCGGGTGACGGCGATGACCGCACAGCCCAGAATGACCCACAACGCGCCGTTGCCGAAGGTCGGCCTGGCGCCGGCCGCCCACCGCACCAGTAGGAAGACGACGTCGATGCCGATCGCGGCGCCCACCGCGATCAACCGTTGCCGCCAGGTGAGCACCACCATCATCAACGCCATGCTGGCGTACAGCAGGAAACCCGACTTGGGGGCGAACACCACCTCGCGCACCTGGCTGGTGATCGGCCCCGGCACGCCGAGGTGATGCGCGACGATCTCCAGCGTGACGAGAAATCCGACGGTCACCGCACCCGCCGCAGCCCACAGCGTCGCCTGCGGTTGGTGCCGCGCGACGGACGTAACTCTGCGGCTTATTCGGCTCATTCGCGAAAACAGCCCTGATGCTATGAATATCAATGGTCTGGGTGATTTGTTAGGTTCTGCCCGGATGGTTCGCTCTTCGTGCGGGACCTCGTGGTTTCCGATGAACGAGCGGTTGACGGCGGTCGTCGTGGGTTCGAACATGTTAACGGAGCGGTTCGGGCAGGTTTCGTCGGCCATGGGTGTGTGACGGGTCGGTCGATCCGGCGCGGCGCCCCCCGTCCGCGACCGAGCGCGGAAACGCGGCGGATCCCGGCCCCCACGTGGGGGCCGGGATCCGCTGGGTCAGTCGGAAGAGCCGGTTGTCAGCCGATCACCGCCCACGGTCCGTTGGGGTCGCCGGGCTCCTGGTTGCGGGTGTACCACTTCGCTTTGTAGGTCGTGCCTCGGTAGGTCACGACGTCTCCGGCCTCGAAGATTCTCGACGCGGTCCAGATCGCGGTGCCGTCCTCGGCCAGTGTGATCTCCTGCCACGGCCCGTTGGGGTCGCCGGGCTCCTGGTTGCGGGTGTACCACTTGGCCTTGTAGGTCGTGCCTCGGTAGGTCACGACGTCCCCGGTGTCGAAGATTCTCGACGCGGTCCAGATCGCTGTGCCGTCCTCGGCCAGTGTGATCTCCTGCCACGGCCCGTTCGGGTCGCCCGGCTTCTGGTTCTGCGTCCACCACGACGCCTGGTAGAGCTTGCCCTGGTAGCCCACCGTGTCACCGGTGTTGTAGACCGTCGAGGAGATCCAGGCCGCCGGAAGGGCGACCGTCACGGTGACCTTGGCGGTCGCCGGGGTCAGCAGGTCGCCGCCCGCGTAGGAGACGGTCAGGTCATGGCCGCCCACCGCCAGACCGGCCGGCAGGGTGAAGGCGGCCTTGCCGTCGGACAGCGTGGCCGTGCCGCGGGCCTTCGGGCCGTCGGTCGTGGCCTCGGTGAGGGTGACGACGCCGGTCGCGGGCAGTCCGGGAGCGCTCACCGTGACCGTCACCTTCGCCGCCGTCCCGTATACGGCCGCCGGAGCGGTCGCGGTGACGGTCGGGGTGACGCGGGTGATCGCCGGGATCACCAGCCGGCCGGCCTTCTCCACGTTGCCGGCCACGTCGGTCGACCGGTAGTCGACCGCCTGGTCCGCGGCCGTCGGCGTCACCGTGAACGGCGCGGTGTACGTAGCCCAGCCGCCGTCGACGACGCGGTATTCGGTCCGGGCCACGCCCGAGGTCGCGTCCGTGGCGGTGAGGGTGACCGTCACCGGAGCACCGGCGCCGGCACCCGGCGCGGCGGACGCGGTCGTCACCGGGGCGACCCGGTCGGCCTTGACCGTCACCGACGCCGTCGATACGTTCCCGGCCCGGTCGGTGGCCCGGAAGTCGTACGTCCAAGTGCCGTCGTCGACGGTGACCGTGCCCGCGTACGGCGCCCACGCGCCGCCGTCGACCCGGTACTCAAGAGTCGGCGCCGAGCCGTCGTCGTCGCTCGCGCCCGCCGTGATCGCCGGCGCGGACACGTACCAGCCGTCGCGGCCGTCGGGCGCGCCCGGCGCGACCGAGGTGGTGATGACCGGGGCGGTCGTGTCCGGCGTGCCCACGACCTCGACGGTCGCGGACCGGGTGACCGTGAAGCCCCACTGGTCGGTCGCGGTCACGGTGACCGGGTACCGGCCCGGAACCCGGCTGTTGACGTCCGAGAGCCCGACGTTCACGGCACCCGGCACGTCGAGGATCGGCTCCAGCCGTGCCAGGACCGCCGGCTCGTCGATGGTCTCGCCGACGCCGAACGTCGCGGTGTCGGAGGAGAGGACAAGACCGGGCACGGGGGCGACGCGCACGGTCATCGCGACCGGGTGCGACGTGTAGCGCCCGCTGGTCGCGGTGACCAGCGCCGTGTACCAGCCGGGGGCGCCGAAGTCGACCCCGGACAGGTCGGCCGCGAGGGTCGCGTCGGCCGGATCGGCGGTGGCCTTGATGTCGCCGAGGAACGCGGCGGCGTCCACGGGACCGTGGCCCACCTGGTAGGCGATGGTGCGGTTGTCGACGGAGACGACCGGCAGGTCCGGCGCCGGGGTGGTGGAGCCCTCGCCGAGGGTGAAGGTCGTGACCGCCGCCGCGTGGTCGCTCGCCCAGGAGTTGTCCGCCACGTCGTCCTCGGACGGCCAGCCGACGGTGAGCGCGTGCGCCTCCTCCACGTGCAGTTCGGCGCCGGCGGACCAGACGTAGTCGATACGGTCCTGCGGCTCGTCCCGCCCGTTGCCGTGGGTCGAGGTGATCGGCGACCAGGTGTTCCCGGGGTCGGCCTCGGGGTCGGGGTTGGCGACCCGGTAGGAGTCGGTCAGTCCGCCGTCCGTGAAGACGTCCGGCACCGGCCAGTCGACGGCGCCGGCGTCGCAGTGCGCGCCCGCTGTGACGGCGGTCCAGTCGGCGCCCGACGGCGACGCGAGGTCGCCGAGGAGCAGCACCGGGGTGTCACCGGACAGGTCGCCGGCCATTTCCTGGGCGATGGCCCGGGCCTGGGCGTACCGGGTCGTGGTCTTCTCGTGGGCGGCCAGGTCCTTGGCGCCGTCGAAGCAGGCGCGGTACGGGCCGTAGTCGGCCTCGTCGAGGTGGGCGTCCCACACCCGTACCGGCGTCCCGGCCACGTCGAGGGTGACGGCGGCGGCCGGCGCGGTGCCGGTCGGGCCGACCCGGTCGGCGTCCGAGATCGGGTACGCCGAGACGACGCCGAGATCACCGGCGGCGTACGCATGCCAGCCGAGGGCGTCGCCGACCTTGCGGGCCATGGCGGCGCCCCCGTCCTGGAACCCGACCAGGTCGATGCCCTGGGTGGCGATCACCGCGACGTTCTTCGCGACGGCGTCGGTCACATGGCCGCCGCCGTCCCAGGCGTTCCACGACGCGCTCTGGATCCGCGGCGCCGCCCCGGCCGCGGCCACCGGGATCTGCACCTGGATCCGTGAGGTCGTCGTGCCGTCGCCGGCCTTGACGGTGATCTCGCCGTCGTCCTGCGGCACCTCGTCGGGGGCGGTGCCGGTGACGACACCGTCGGGGTTCACAGAGAGCCAGCTGTCGCCGGACTCCTTGGCGAAGGTGACCGGTGCCTGTCCCTGCCCCACCCAGCCGCTGTTCCACAGTCCGGCGAGCGGCTGGTGGACGGCGCCGGAGACCGGCACGGCGGGAAGGCGGAAGGTGTCGGTCATGAAGCCGGCCGTCTCCAGCGGGCCGAGCCTGGTCACCTTGACGTCGTCGAACGAGACGGTCGCCGAGTCGAGGTACAAACCGAGGGCCCCCTTCGTCGTGCGCGGGATCGTGACGCCGCCGAGCACGAGCTTGCCGCCGACGTAGAAGTTCGCCAGCGTGCCGTGCACTTCGAGCGCGACGTCCACATCGCCGCCCGTGCCGAGGTCCGAGCCGTACGCCGCGCTCGCGAGCGCCGACGAGGACGTCACGTTCTGCGTCATCGCGCGGACGCCGTCGGCGGCCGTCGTGTCGGTGCGCAGCGCGAAGGCCGGGTACGGACGTACCCCGGACTCCGGAGTGTCCGCGATCAGCGCGAACCACGGACCGGCCGGCTTCAGCACGCTGTCGAAACGGGCGGTCGCCTCGAAGAGGTAGTCGTCCAGGTGCGGGCCGAAGGTGATCACGGGCTGGTCGCCCGCGGCCGGCGAGCCGCCGACGAGCCGGCCGTCGCGCACCTTCCACGGGACCGAACCGGTGGCCTGGTTCCAGCAGTCGGCCGAGTCCGCGCGGGAGAAGTCCTCGTCGAGGACGACGGTACCGGCGGCGGCGTCGGCCGCGCCCGCGATCTCCCGCTCGTACGCGGCGCAGTCGGGCGCGCCGGGCGGCGGCGCGCTGTTCTGCCGTACGAACTCCGCCACCTGGTCGGCGGAGAGCACCGAATCCCAGACGCGGGCCGTGCTGAGGCTGACCGGCGAGGGCGTCTCGATGCCGCCGTTCGCCGCCGAGTCGGCGCCGAGCGTCCAGTTCTGCGCCCCTGCCACCGGGACGGTGAAGGACCCGGCCGCGGCCGTGGTCGAGGCGAGCACGCCGTCGACGTAGAGCTTGACGTTCGTGCCGTCCCACGTTGCGACGGCGTCGTACCAGCGGCCGGGCACGATCGGGGCGTGGGTGTACTTGTAGCCGCCGACGTTCACCGAGAAGGCCAGCTGACCGCTGTCGATCTGGAGATCGGCGCCGCCGGACTGCGCGTTGGAGCAGATCGCCTTCTGCCCCGACGTCGGGATCGACGCGTCGTTCCAGCGGAATCTGCACTCGACGGAGAACCCGCCGGTCAGCTTGGACCACTGAGCGGAGAAGGGGTACGTGTAGGCGTCCGTGGTCCCGTTGAACGTGGCCACGTTCTTGCCCGCCGTCCGGTCGCGCGTGACCGACGGTGTGCCCTTGGTGGTGACCGCGAGCCGCTGGGCGTGGTCGGCCGGCGTGCCGTCCGCGAAGTCGACGTCGAGGACGCCCGCGTCGGGGACGGTGACCGCCGCCGGCGTGGCCTGCCGCGCCGCGGAGGCCGGTGCCGCCGCGTTCGCCGTCCCCGCCATCAGGGAGATCGGCGCGAGCAGCGCGGCGAGAGTCGTCAGAAGGGCCACGGAAAGTCTGGTGCCGGGCCTCATGGTCCTGGGCGGCATGGTTCGGGGTCTCATGTCCTCGCTCCTCATACCGTCGCCACGCGGCCGGCGTACCGCTGGGTCCAGCCGGTGCCGGTGTTGGCGGTGATCACGACGTCGTAGTAGCCCAGCCGGGTCGGCCAGTCGACGACCGCCGACGTTCCGCCGGCGACGCTGTAGGTCTGGGTGCCGCCGAGGTGGTCGTTCGCCGTCAGCGTGTAGCGGACCGTGCCGGTGCCGTCGTTGCGCAGCGTCAGCCGGACTCCGAAGTCGGAACCGGGGACGAGTTCCACGTCGGCGCGCGGGATCGCGATGTTCTTCTGGCCGGCGGGGACGACCTGTCCGGCGAAGGAGCGCACGAAGCCGTCGGGCCCGTAGACGGAGAAGGCGTACTTGCCGTCGGTCTTCTTCACGTCCCAGGTGTACTGACGCGGGCTCGAAGCGGAGACCGTGTACGGGGTGTTGGAGAAGGCGAGGTACTTGTCGGGGAAGACCTGGAGGCTCACCGCCTTGCCGTCGGGGCCGCCGGTCAGCGTCATGGACGCGGTCACCGTGCCGGCCGAGCGGTTCTCGGCGAGTGTGGCGTGCGGGTGGAAGGACAGGCCGCGCGGCTTCATCCGGTCCGCGGAGAGCGGTGGCGGCGTCCCGTGGACCGGGTCGGCGATGTCCGCGGGTCCGGGCTGCGGGTGGGCGAAGTCGATCGCGCTGGTCAGGTCGCCGGAGATGGAGCGGCGCCAGTCGGTGATGTTCGGGTTGGTGAACGGCTTGCCGAGGGACGCGGCCCAGGTCTCCAGGAACTTCACGGTCGAGGTGTGGTCGAACACCTCCGAGGCGACGTAACCGCCGCGCGTCCAGGGCGAGATCAGCAGCATCGGCACCCGCGGACCGAACCCGTACGGCGTACTGCCGGAGAACTCGCCCGCCGTGCCCGGCTCGGGGCGCGGCGGCAGTACGTGGTCGAACTTCCCGTCGTTCTCGTCGTAGGTGATGATCACCAGGGTGTGGTTCCAGATGTCGGGGTTGCTCTGGAGCGTCTGGAGCACCTTGTTCATGTAGCGCTCGCCGTGGACGGTGTCGAAGCCCGGGTGCTCGCTCCACGCCGCCGGCATCACGATCCACGAGACCTCGGGAAGCGGGGACTCCGCGCCCGGCTCGCAGGCCGCGATGAGGTCCCTCAGCACCGCGTCGAGGTTCGCCTCGGAGTCGTCGTTGGGCGTGGTGGCGCCCGAGTAGACGAAGGAGTTCGCCTTCCAGACCTTGCCGGTGCCCGGCTTGAGGTCGTCGGCGCTCGCCGACCGCGGGTCGAACGCCTGGAAGCTGTTCGTCACGTTGCAGCCGTACTCACCGATGTAGCCGCTCTGGAGACTGCCGGTGACGCCGTTGCCGCTGTTGTCGGAGTAGACCCGCCAGTTGATGCCGGCCTTCTCCAGCTGCTCGGGCACCGTCAGCCACGTCCTGCTGTAGTTGTTCTGCCCGGCGTTGGAGGTCTCACCGTTCGACGTACCGGTCATCAGGTAGTACCGGTTCGGGATGGTCGGCCCGTGCAGGGAGCAGAAGTTCATGTCGCAGACGGTGTACTGGGAGGCGAGCGAGTACATCCACGGCATGTGGTCGGGGGTGTAGTACCCCATGCACTGCGCGCCCTTGTCCTGCACCCAGGTGTTCCACCGGCCGCCGTTGGCGCCGTAGAAGTTGTGGTTGTCGCCCCAAGTGGCGGTCGAGACGGTCGGCGGTACGACGGTGCCGTTGGCGTCGCGCTGCTGGAAGACGTCGGTGCCGTCCTGGAACTTCAGGACCTGCTTGTCGTTCTGCCCGCGCACGCCGGGCAGTTGACCGAGGTAGTGGTCGAAGGAACGGTTCTCCTGCATCAGGATCACGACGTGCTTCAGATCGGAGATGTCGCCGTTGAAGCCCTTCGGCAGGACGTATTCGGCCGGGGCTGCGGCCGCGCTCGCCGCGCCGACCGTGCCGGTGGCGATGGCACCGAGGGCGACGGCGGCGGTCTGGAGCATTCTTCGTCTCGTGACACGCAGTTCGTCCGTGACACGGAGTCCGTCCGCGGCACTCTCGACGGACGGGGAGTCGGCGGACGGGGACTCGGTGGACGGGAAGTCGATGGGCGGGGGCTCGATGGTGGTGAGCGTCATCAGGCGACCTCTGGCTCGGGGAGAAGCAACTCACGGGCAGCACACGTCGGCGGGGCGTGCGTGCGTGAAGCTAGCCGGGCCGGGCAAACGGCGGGCCACGGACGGATGGCCAAACGCGCTGGTGAGTACCCGCGTACGGGCGGTGGCCGGGGGAGCGGACATACGTTCCGGGCGCCCCGGTCCGTCCCACCGCCACGGTCCACCGGTACTCGCGCTGCCCCCGTGGAGCGTCAGGTCAGCGGGCTGCGGCGGTACGCGCGGACAACTGCCCGGTCCTGATAGCGGAGTTGGCGCTAGGCGAGGATGCGGGAGGCGAAGGCTCTGCCGGTCTCCCCGGGCTGACCAGGAGCGTTGCCGCGATCCCGCTGTGGGAGAGGCCGTCCACGAGGAGACGGCCCGCTGGGGTCGGGGGAAGGCGGCGCGGGGCGTCCTCGGTGGGCCGGACCCCGGCGCAGAGCGACGACAACTCGGGGCCACGGCGGGTCCATCGAGGGCCGCGCGCCTTGCGGTACGCGGCCCTCGACGCGGTACACGCGCCGACCGTCGGGCAGTGGTCGTCAGCCGAGGGGGCTCGGTGCGGCGGCGACCTCCCGGTGGCTGTCCTCGGCGGGCCGAGGGGAGGTCGGGGTGGTCGCGGGGCCGGCCGGGATGTCCCCGCGCAGCGTGACGCGGTGCATGACGCGGTGCCGGTCACCGTAGTCCCGGTTCGCGTAGTGAGCCGTGCTGCGGTTGTCCCACAGGGCGACGTCACCGGGCTGCCACCGGTGGCGCACGGTGTGCTCGGGCTTGGTGAGATGGGCGTACAGGATGTCGAGCACGCCCCGGCTCTCGTACTCCGAGACGCCGACGATGTGCGAGGTGAACCCGGGGTTGACGAACAGTCCCCTGCGCCCGCTCTCGGGGTGCACCCGTACCACGGGGTGCTCCACAGGCGTCAGGTCGGTGAACACCTCGCCCTCCCAGAGGTTTCCGCGGCCCTTTCTGCGCTGGGCCAGGTAGTACCCGAACTCGCGGGTGCCGTCGTGCGCCGCGGTGAGGGAGTCGACCCACGTGCGCAGCCCCGGCGACAGGGACTCGTAGGCGAGTTGACTGTCGGCCCACGACGTGTCCCCGCCGTGGGGCGGCAGGACCACGGCCCGGAGGACGGAGATCGCCGGGGGACGCCGTACGAACGTCACGTCCGTGTGCCAGACGTCGGCGAATCCGTTGTCCTGGCTGTCGACGGCGTACACCTCGGGGGCCACGTCACCGGAGTCGTGGACCGGGTGCCCGGTGGTGACGTCGCCCAGGCGCCGCGCGAACCCGATCTGCGCGGCGTCGTCGAGATCCTGTCCGCGTACGAAGAGCACCTTGTGCTCCACGAGGGCTTCCCTGATCGCGGTGACCTGGCCGTCGTCGAGGCGGCCGAGGTCGATGCCGCGGATCTCGGCGCCGAAGCGCGGACCGAGCCGGGTGATCGGCAGGTCCGGGGGTGCCGGGCGGTCGGCGCCGGCGTTGGCGGTGGCTGACTGCGGGCTGATGATGCTCACCTGTGTCTCCTCCTCTGTAAGGGGCGGCGCGGGATTCGGCGGGCGTCAGGCCGCCGCTGCCTTGACGGTGTGTGCCACCCGCGCGCGCAGGTCGGCGAAGTCGTCGGAGTCGCGGAGCCCTTCGGCGTCGATGTCACCGCGCGGCAGGGCGATCGGCAGGTCGAGGGCCACGGTTCCGGGGCCCTTGGTCAGCACCACGATGCGGGATCCGAGAAACACCGCCTCGTCCGCCGAGTGGGTGACGAACACGGTGGTCCGCCCGGCCTGGGCGGTCACTTGACGTACGTCCTCCTGGAGCCGTTCACGGGTCAGCGCGTCCAGCGCCGCGAACGGCTCGTCCAGCAGGAGGAGCGGGTGATCGGCGGCCAGGGCGCGGGCGATGGCGACGCGCTGCTGCTGGCCGCCGGAGATCTCCCAGACACGTCGCTTCTCGGTGCCTTCCAGCCCGACGCGCGCCAGCAGATCCGCACGTCGCCGCGGCCACTCGTCCCGGTCGACTCCCGCGTAGCGCAGGGCCAGGTCGATATTGCCCTTCACCGTTCGCCAGGGGAACAGCCGCGGTTGCTGGAACACCATGCCGGCCGCCCTGCCGGGCAGCGGAGCGGTGCCGGACACCTGGACCGAGCCGTGGGTGGGCTGCTCGAATCCGGCGATCAGCCGCAGCAGTGTGCTCTTGCCGCAGCCGGAGGCGCCCACGAGCACCAGGAACTCGCCGGCGGGCACGTCCAGATCGACCGGGCCCACCGCCGTGACCGTCTCGCTTCCCTGGGCGTACTGATGGGTGACCTGGTCGAGCCGGATGGTTCCGGCGCGCGTGGTGCCGGCCGGTGCGGGGGCCGTGTGATCGGTGATCTCACTGGTCTCACTTGAGGACATCCGGCAGCCCCTTGAGATACAGAGCCTTGCGGATGACGTCCTCGGACGGCGCCGCGGCTATCTGCTTCTGGTCGGCCAGGAACCGGCCGGTGCCGGTGAGGTGGGTCACGAGCTTGCCCGGATGGCCGTCCGTGCCCAGCCAATCGGCGGAGGTCAGCTCGTCAGGGGTGAGGAACACCCCCTGCGCGAGCTGCTTCCTGGCGTCGTCGGCGCTGATGTTCAGCTCGGCCGCGACGGCCTTGACCGAGCCCTCCGGGTCGGACTTGAGCAGGCCCAGGGCCTGCGCCTGCGCCTTGCGCCACACGTCGATCGCGTGCGGGTCCTTGGCGATCAGCGCGTCGGACACCACGGCCAGGTCCAGGGTCGGTTTGCCGGCGGCGCCGATCTCCTTGCTGCTGACGAGCTGGGTGCCGGACTTCCGCAGTTCGTCCAGGGTCGGCAGCCAGACGTAGGCGGCGTCGATGTCCTTGCGCTGCCACGCGGCGAGGATCGCCTGCGGCTGAAGGTCGACGAGCTTGACGTCGGACGGCTTGACACCGGCCGCCTCCAGCGCCGCCAGGAGGCTGTAGTGCGAGGTGGAGGCGAACGGGGTGGCGACGGTCTTGCCCTTCAGACCGGCGACGTCGGAGATGCCCGTGTCCTTGCGGGCCACCAGCGCCTCGTTCTCGCCCGCGACATCGAGGATGAACGCGGCCTTGTACGGGATCGGTGAGCTTCCGGACACCCCTCGGGCGAACGGGCTGGAGCCGAGGGCGCCGATGTCGAGGGACTTGCCCAGGAACGCCTGGTTGACGGTGGCGCCGGAGTCGAACTTGATCCAGCTGATCCTGTAGTCCGGCAGGGCCTTCTCCAGCAGCTTGTGGTGCTTCACGAGCAAGTCGCCACTGGGAAAGGCGAAGTAGCCGATGCGCAGCCGCTTGGAGCCGCCGGACGAGCCGTCACTGTCGGAGGAGCAGCCGGTGAGAGCGGCGGCGGCCGCGGCCAGCGCGCCGGCGAGGAGCAGGCGGCGCGGCGGTCCTTGTACGGCGGAGCCGACGGCAGCGCGGGGATTCCAGGGGGACATGGGGAGCCGTTTCTGTGCGAGGAGGGGACGGGGGCCGGACCTGGGAAACCAGGGGAGTACGGGCTGCGGGGCGAAGGGCCGGGGGCGGACGGGCCGCGGGCTGATGGGCCAACGGCGTACGGGCCACGGCCCGATGGGCACGGAGCTGCGGCCTGGGAGCGGCGGCCGGCGGCCTAGGAGTGGCCGCGCCAGGGGACGACGGCGCGTTCCAGCCGCAGCAGCAGACCGTCGATGACAAGACCGGAGATTCCGATGGTGATGATGCCGACGAGCACCACCGGGGTGTTGTTGTAGTTGGCGGCGTCCTTGACCATGCCGCCGATGCCGGGCAGTCCGTTGACGAGTTCGGCGGCGACGAGGGAGGAGTAGGTCACGCCCACGGCCAGCCGGACGCCGGTGAGTATTTCCGGCAGCGCCGACGGGACGATGACGTCCCTCATGACGTCCAGTCGTGAGCCGCCGAGGGCACGGGCCGCCTCGATGAGCACCCGCGGCGCGGCCGAGACCGCCGCGGTGGTGGACACCGCCACGGGCGGGAAGGCGGCGATGGCCAGCAGCGTGACCTTCGGCTCCTCGTTGATGCCCAACCAGATGATCAGCAGGGAGAAGTACGCCAGCGGCGGCAGCGTCCGCAGGAAGGTGATCCAGGGTTCGAACAGGGAGCGCACCCAGCCGACGGTGCCCATGAGCAGGCCGAAGAGGACCCCGACGACGATGCCGACGCCTCCTCCGATCGCGATGCGCCGCAGGCTGATGGCCAGGTGCTCGACGAGGTACTGGCCGTTGTAGCCCCGTACGCCGTCGTGCGTCGTGGACACGTCGATGAACGCGTCCCACACCTTGGCCGGAGACGGAACCAGGGTCTCGCTCCACTGCCCGCTCGCCGCCAGCAGTTGCCACAGAACGAGAAACAGCAGGAGCGAGGCGAGCGGCAACCCGAGCCGGCGGGCCCGCGCCCCCGTGCCCGTCGGGCGGGGGCGGCGAACCGGCGGTCCCGCGGCTGTCGCGGGGCCGGCTGTCGAGGGGGGATCAGCTTCCGGCAGGTGTGATGTGGTGGACAACGGGCTGCCTCCATGGCGGCACCGGGGCGGGCCACTGACGTCGAACGACAGCGGTGACCGTCTCCGGGCGGGAGCTGAGGGGAGAAAGGCAGAGGTGGACCCCGCGCCGGAGCGGACCTCACGACGTGGTGAACCCATGAGCAGGGTGCGGAAGACGGCCCTCGCCGGGTGCTACGACCGAACGGCGGGCGGCGTCAGAGACGCGTGATCAGCGACAACACGAAACAGGGCGTCGGCACAGGTCGATGACCAGGCGTCGCACCAAGCGGTCGTGAATCATGGGCCCTATTTCTACCGCAGACCCGGCTCCGCACCAATAGCCCGTCCACTTCCCGGAAGAACGGACGGCGGCTCAACGCGGTCCGTGGCCAGGGGTGTCCGCCTGTTCCCGGCAGCGCCGGAAGCGAGGAAAGCGCTCCCCGTACCGACCGCACTCCTCGATGTCCGAAAGCGCCCGCACACGGCGAAAACGCTTGGACTCCGCGGGCGGCGTCACGGGACACTGCGGTTCCTGGTCCTTCCGTGCAGCGGGTGCGTCGCCATCCGCTGGGCGGGGGCTCCGTCGTCCTGCCCACCCGCGGGAATGAGGACCTGCGCACGGGCACTTGAAGCGAGACTCCGCGCGCCGGTGAGGCAACGGCCGCTCCGCGGAGAAGCACGGGTCCGGCTGCCGGAGACCACGCAGGGACGGGATGGAATGGGATCGCCTGAATCGCGCGGGAGTTCGCCGGGCAGGGGCTCGGTGTTCCTCGCACTGCGTTACTACGGACGGGAGTTGACCCGGCTGCGGTGGCTGACCGCGCCGGCGATGCTGCTGCCGGCGCTGGGCAACATCGGCATCAACTACATCGCGCCGCTGGTCGTGGCGAAACTCGTCAGCCGTATCGCCGGTGACACCGGTGGTGCCGGCCTCGGCATCAGCGCGGCACTGCCGTACGTCCTCGGATTCGCCGGCGTTCTGCTGCTCGCGGAGACGCTGTGGCGCGTCGGGCTGCACTGTCTGAACCGTCTTGAGACCCGCGGCATCGAGCACCTGTACGTGATCGGCATGGACGCGCTGTTCGCCAAGGACGCCGCCTTCTTCCACGACAACTTCGCCGGGTCGCTGACCAAGCGGGTCCTGAGCTTCGCCTCCCGCTTCGAGGAGTTCATCGACACGCTGACGTTCTCGGTCGTGGGCAGCTTCGTGCCGCTGGCGTTCGGGTCCGTGGTGCTGTGGCACTACGAACCGATGCTCGTTGTGGTGCTCCTGGCGATGATCGCGCTGACGGCGCTGTGCGTGACGCCGCTCATCCGTCGCCGTCAGGCGCTCGTCGGCCGGCGGGAGGAGGCGATCGCACGGGTGTCGGGCCATGTCGCCGACAGCCTGGTGAACATCGACACGGTACGGGCGTTCGCCGCCGAGGAGGGCGAGGCCGCCGAGCACCGCTCCCGCGTCGCGGAGTTGCGACGGCTCACGCTGCGGTCGTGGGACTACGGCAACCTGCGGATCGACACCCTGGTCGCACCGCTGTCCGTGCTGACCAACGCGCTGGGCCTGCTGCTCGCTGTCGTGCTCGGCGGGAGCGGGCACGGCGTGGAGGAGGTCGTGGTCGCCTTCACGTACTACACCAACGCGACGCGGGTCATGTTCGAGTTCAACCAGATCTACCGCAGGCTGGAGAGTTCGATGACGGAGGCGGCGCAGTTCAGCGAACTGCTGCTGACCGCGCCGACCGTGCTCGACCCGGCGCTGCCGGAGCCGCTGGTGCGCCGGGGCTCCGACGTCCGGTTCGAGCGGGTCACCTTCGCCCACGACGGCGGGAAGCCGCTCTTCGAGGGCCTTGAACTGGCCGTGCCCAGTGGGGCGAAGATCGGTTTCGTCGGCCGGTCCGGCGGCGGCAAGACCACGCTCACCCGGCTTCTGCTGCGGATGACGGACGTGGACGCCGGCCGGATACTGATCGGCGGCCAGGACATCAGCAGGCTGCGCCAGGCCGATCTGCGCAGCCTGATCGCCTATGTGCCGCAGGACCCGGCGATGTTCCACCGCACGCTTCGGGACAACATCGCGTTCGCCCGGCCGGGCGCCACCGCCGCCGAGATCCGCCGCGCGGCCGAGGTCGCCCACGTGACGGAGTTCGCCGACGCGCTGCCGGAGGGCTTCGACACCATGGTGGGCGAACGCGGTGTCAAACTGTCCGGCGGTCAGCGCCAGCGGGTCGCCCTCGCCCGGGCCGTCCTGCGCGACGCGCCGATACTGATGCTGGACGAGGCGACCAGCGCCCTGGACTCCGAGAGCGAGATCCTTGTCCAGGAGGCGTTGTGGCGGCTCATGGAGGGGCGGACCGCGCTGGTGGTCGCCCACCGGCTGAGTACGGTCGCCACCATGGACCGGCTCGTCGTCCTCGACCGCGGACGGATCGTCGAGCAGGGCACACACCAGGAACTGCTCGCGTCGGACGGCGCCTACGCGAAACTGTGGCAACACCAGTCGGGCGGCTTCCTCGACGACACGGAGGGTGCCGCCAGGCCCGTCAAGGGCACATGAACCCCGGGCGGCAGCCCCCGTCGTGACACAGACGCCCGCGACGACGCGCCGAGGCGCCCGCGTACTCAAAACGACGACTTTGCCATCTCTTTGCAATCTGGTCCGCCGCTGCGTCGTCTCTGCTCTCGATCCGTAACTCAGCCCGCCGAGTGAGAGCGCGGGCTGGCCGAAGAAAGAGAGCGATTCATGCGCCGAACCCTCTTCAGTGCCATGGCACTCGCGTGCACCGCCGTACTGGCGAGCACGGTTCCCGCGTTCGCCGACGGGGCGAGCCCGACCCCGACCCCGACCGCGAGCCAGGCGGCCGCCGCTCCCAGCGCCGCCCCCACCCGTATAGCGACCCCGACCCCGACCCCGACCCCGACCCCGACCCCGACCTCGGCCGCGGTCAGGCCCGCCCAGCAGGCCATGCCGGGTGCGGTCGCCGTCGTACCGAAGGGAGCGCCCGACACCGGTGTGCAGCCGGTGGCGCAGCGCTCCGGAGCCAACGGCGGGCTGATCGGCGGCGGCGCCGCCGCGGTGCTCGTCGTCGGCGGCGCGGCGTTCTTCGTCGTCCGTCGCCGGCAGGCGACCGGGGCATGACCTCGCTCTCCAGGCGCGCGTTCGCCGCCGCGGCGCTGGCCGCGTTGCTCGTGGGCTGCGGCAGCCACCAGGCCGGCCGGCCCGACCAGGCCGACCGGGCCACGACCGCTTCTCCCCGGAGCGGCACGGCGTCCTCGCGGCCCGCCGCGGAGGCGGTGCGCGCGATCGGGCGTTCGGTCCCGGTCAGGCTGGAGATCCCGGCCATCGGGGTCGACACCCCGGTCATGCGGCTGGGGTTGGCCCCGGACGGCAGCGTGCAGGTCCCGCCGATCACGGCGCACGACCAGGCGGGCTGGTACCGGTACTCGCCGACGCCGGGTCAGGTCGGCCCGTCGGTGATCCTCGCCCATGTCACGGTCGGCGCCTACGGGGACGGGGTCTTCCGTCACCTCTCGCGGCTGCACCGGGGCGACCGGATCGTGGCGCGCCTGGAGAACGGCACGGCGGCGGTGTTCACCGTCGACTCCCTGCGGACGGTCGCCAAGGCGGACTTTCCGACGGACGCGGTCTACGGGGACGTGGACCGCCCGGAACTGCGGCTCATCACCTGTGGCGGCCCCCGTAGCGGTGACGGCTACCGCGACAACGTGATCGTCTTCGCCGAACTGAGCTCGACGAGCCCCTGACCCGCCACCGCCCGGATCCCGGGCCGAAGGACCGCGTGTCGACGGACCGCGCACCGACGGCCGTGTGCTGACGGACCGTATCGACGGACCGCGCCGACGGTCCGTCCCGACGGCCCGGGATCCTTACCCCACGAGTGCATCACGACCATGGAGAGCATTGAAAGGGTCCCGCGAGAGGGCAGCGTCCGAACTGTTCGCCGCCGTCTACCCGCGCCTCGCCGGCTGGTGCCGCCGTCTGGTCGACGACGACGAGACGGCCCACGAGATCGCCTCGGAGGCGTTCACCCGGCTCTGGGCCCGCTGGACAGCGGTGGCGGAACCGCAAGGTTTTCTCTACGTCACCGCGGCCAACCTCGTCCGGGACCACTGGCGCAAGCTGGAGCGCGAACGCAGTGCGCTGCGCCGGGCCACCGTCGAAGCCGCCGTCCGCCCGCAGACCGAACAGGCCGACCCGTCGGTACGCCTGCTCGTGCAGTCGCTGCCGGAACGGCTGCGTGTCCCGATCCTGTTGCACTACTACGCTGATATGCCGATCCGGAAGGTGTCCTTGCTGACCGGGCGCAAGGAGGGGACGATCATGTCCGACCTCCACACGGCCCGGGAACTGCTCCGAGCCCATCTGAGGAGGAGCTTTGATCACACACTCTGACGACGGTCCGGACTTCGACCCCGACGACCCCCTCACCGTCATACTGCGGCCCACCGTCGACTACCTGGGCCCGCCTCCCGGTCGGTACGAGGCGATCCGCCGCGGCGCCACCCGCCGCTGGCTGCTGCGTACGGCGGTCGGTGTCGGCCTGTCGTGCGCCGTCGCCGTCCTTGTCGCGCTGCCGTTCCGCATGGCGGCGCCCCTGGAACCGGCGTCCCCGACTCTCCCGACGCTCCCGCTCGCCCCGCCGTCGGGCAGCCCTTCGGCCACGGACAGTCCGTCGGCCACGAGTACCCCTTCGGCCACGAGCACCCCTACGGTGGGGAGCAACCCTTCGGCCACGCCCACCCAGTTGGCCGTGCCCGAACCCGAGGGCCACCCCTCCACCGAGCAGCACAGGACCGCACCCCCCACCACGCCCGTGCCCACGAGAACGGCCATGTGGTCCGTCGAGCCGTCGGCGATTCGGAGCGCGGTGCGGAACGGTCCCTACCCCACTGCCGCGACGGGCACCCGGCCGTAGACCGCGATCGACGCGTTCGCCCGGGGGCGCGGTGGCGTCGGCCGGCCCGGCCGCGGTGACCACGTAAGCGGCCGACGGCGGCCGTTACGGACCACCAAGCGGTGCCCGCGCCCGTTCCGCCCGGTCGTCGACTCGGATGTGCGCTGGTCGAGCAGGGTTCACCCACCTTTGGTTTAGACCTGTTTGGTCCAGACCTATTGACGAGCCTTGCCGCCGCTCCTACGATCCGGTCGGTCACAGTGACATGTCTCCACTTCACCCAGAGCCGGGCGTCATGCCCCCCCACACTTGCTCATGCCCATGGCACGTGGCGAGAAGGGAGCACCACATGTTCCGTCGGAGGTCGCGTACCCCACGTCTGGCAGGCGTTTTCCGCCCTCGTCCAGATTCCGTCAGCCGCGGCGACGACTCGTACGGGAGCGACCCGTACGGGAGCGCGCCACTCCCGGCCCCGCGCCCGCAGGAGGCGGCCGTGGAACGTACATCGCACGTGCATCACACAAGCCGTGCCAGGCACGGATCACCCGTCCTGAGGCGCGCCCTCGCCGGGGTGAGCGCCGCCGCCGTCATCGGCGCGGGCGTCACCCTGGCCGGCTCCGGCGCGGCCGGGGCCGCCACCACCAACCTGGTGGCCAACCCCGGTTTCGAGAGCGGACTCTCCAACTGGGCCTGTTCCGGCGGCTCCGGCGTAGCCGTCAGCAGCCCGGTGCACTCCGGCACTTCCGCGCTCAAGGCCACACCATCCGGCCTTGACAACGCCCAGTGCACCCAGACCGTCAGCGTGCAGCCCAACTCCCAGTACACGCTGAGCGCCTACGTCCAGGGCAGCTACGTCTACCTGGGCGCCACCGGCACCGGCGCCGCCAGTGATCCGTCCACCTGGACGCCGAGCGCCTCGTCGTACACCCAGCTCAGCCTCAACTTCACCACCGGCGCGAACACCACCTCGGTGACCGTCTACCTGCACGGCTGGTACGCGCAGCCGACGTACTACGCGGACGACGTGTCGCTCACCGGCCCCGGCGGCACCAGCACGACTCCGCCGACCACTCCGCCGACCACCCCGCCCACGACGCCGCCGACCAAGCCGCCGACGACCCCGCCCACCACTCCGCCCACCACCCCGCCCACCACTCCTCCCACTACGCCGCCGACGACCCCGCCCACCACCTCGCCTGGTGACACCTGCGCCACGAAGCCGAAGCCCGCGGGCAAGGTCCTCCAGGGGTACTGGGAGAACTGGGACGGTGCCTCGAACGGCGTCCACCCGGGGCTGGGCTGGACCCCGATCACCGACAGCCGGATCGCCCAGCACGGTTACAACGTGATCAACGCCGCCTTCCCGGTGATCCTTTCCGACGGCACCGTGCAGTGGCAGGACGGGATGGACTCGGGCGTCAAGGTCGCCACTCCCGCCGAGATGTGCCAGGCCAAGGCGGCCGGGGCGACGATCCTGATGTCCATCGGCGGCGCCACCGCGGGCATCGACCTCAGCTCCAGCACCGTCGCCGACCGCTTCGTGGCGACCGTCGTCCCGATCCTCAAGAAGTACAACTTCGACGGGATCGACATCGACATCGAGACCGGCCTGTCCGGCAGCGGCAACATCAACACGCTGTCCGCCTCCCAGGCCAACCTGGAGCGCATCATCGACGGCGTGCTCGCGCAGATGCCCGCGGGCTTCGGCCTGACCATGGCGCCCGAGACCGCGTACGTCACCGGCGGAAGCGTCACCTACGGGTCGATCTGGGGCGCGTACCTGCCGATCGTGAAGAAGTACGCGGACAACGGCCGCCTGTGGTGGCTGAACATGCAGTACTACAACGGCAGCATGTACGGCTGCTCCGGCGACTCGTACTCGGCCGGCACCGTCCAGGGCTTCACCGCGCAGACCACGTGCCTGAACAACGGCCTGGTCATCCAGGGCACCACGATCAAGGTGCCCTACGACAAGCAGGTGCCCGGTCTGCCGGCCCAGTCCGGCGCGGGCGGCGGCTACATGGCGCCCAGTCTGGTGAGCCAGTCGTGGAACGCCTTCGGCGGCGCGCTCAAGGGCCTCATGACGTGGTCGATCAACTGGGACGGCTCCAAGAGCTGGACCTTCGGCGACAACGTCAAGCCCCTCCAGGGCCGTTGACACCTCGCGCCCCGGCCCGTCACGTGCCACGTGACAGGCCGGGGCGTTGCGTGCGTGAAGGACCGCGCCGGTGACGGCGGCCCGCGGGACACCGCTGCTCGGGCCTGTTCCCGGGCGTCACCAGCCCAGGGCGTCGTCCATCGACTGCTGCCAGTACGTGGTCGTGAGCGAGTCGTCGATGTAGACGCCCTTCGCGGGCAGCGGCGGGTGGGCGGCGGCGCCGACGTTCCCGTTGTCGGACCGACCGGAGAAGTAGACGGTCAGGGACTTCACCGTGCGGCCGTTCGAGCCGCTGCCGTCGCCGGCGGACAGGCTGACGGAGGCGTAGCCGGACTCGCCCGGGTCGAGGGTGACAACGGCCTGCGGCTGGGAGTCGTCGAGGACCGGCGGCACGGCCTGGGCGTCGTTGAAGCGCAGCGCCGGGTAGTAGTAGAGGTAGCAGGTACTGTTCCCGGTGTTGGTGACCGTGAGCAGCATGTGGTTCAGGGGGCGCTGGAGCGGGGCCGCGACGGTCCTGGTGTTGGAGCCCTCGCAGGTGACCGACTTACTGCGGGGAATCGGAGCCTTGGTGGCGACGGTGCCCGCTGTCGGCTTCGAGCTGTTGGACGCCGCGGGCTTCGCCGCGGACTTCACCGCGGAGGGCGACGGGGACGGGTCGGTGGCCGAAGTGCCTTCCGTGGGGGCGTCGGTGGAAGGTGACGCGGTCGTCGGGACGCCGGTGGAAGGCGACGCGGTCGTGGAGGCGTCCGTCCCGGCGCCCTTGTCGTGGACGTCCGCTCCGTCGTCGCACGCGGTCAGGGAGAGGGCGGCGAGAACGACGGTCGCGGCGGCGGCGACGAGACGAGTACCGGAGTTTCGAATACTGGACATGCAGCCGTGCCTCATTCGTTGTTCGGGTGGGTGTGGTGCTTGGATGATCGGAGCTTGCGGGGCGATCCGTCCCAGCCGCCACATACTGCGGACAGTTGGGACGCTGAAACGCCGAAACCTGGTCTGACCAGGGGGAATTCAGTACCCCTGGGATGCCGGAACGGGACGCTGCGGGATGGGGAAACGGGTGTCAGGGGCTGGGCCGACCGAGGAGTTCGCGACGCTGCTGCGGGAACTCAAGGACCGCTCGGGACTGAGCTACGGCGTACTGGCCAAGCGGTTGCACACGAGCGCGTCGACGCTGCACCGCTACTGCAACGGCATCGCGATCCCGAGCGACTACGCGCCGGTGGAGCGCCTCGCGCGGGTGTGCCGGGCGACGCCGCAGGAACTCGTGGAACTGCACCGGCGCTGGATCCTGGCGGACGCGGCACGCGGACTCAGGGGTGACTCCGCCGCGGCGACGGGGGCCGGGGAGGCCGCCCCGGGCGACGACGCCACCGCGGAACCGGCCGCGACGAAGGACTCGCCTCAGGACGCCGGTTCGACCGAGTCCGCCCGGGCGGCCGGCGCGCCGCAGACGGTGGACACCGGATCGGCGGCGGAGGCGGTGCGTACCGCGGCATCGCCCGGACGGGGCGAGGACGGTGCGGCGGACGAGCCGGTCGTCGTCCGCGTGGCGCGAGGGCTCGCCCCGCCACGACGGCGTCGTACCGCGCTGGTCGCCTCCGCCGCGGTGGCCGCCGTACTGGTGGTCGCGGCGCTTGTCGCGCATCCGCCGTGGGGCGGAGACGGGAACGACGACGCGAAGGACCCGCAGGCGGTCGGCACCGCCGCGAGCAGGGGTACGGCCGACGCCTCGCAGGGCAGCGTCCGGCCGGGCGCGGCAGCCGGGCCCACCGGTGGCAGCGCCGTCCCCTTCGCCGTCGGCGTCCGCCCCTATGTCTACGACGACCCGTGCAGCCAGCACTTCCTCGTCGACAGCGCACCCGAGCGGGTCGGCCCGCCGGCGAACGAGCAGGACGCGCCGCGCTGGGCCGCCGTGTACGGTGCGGTCTCCTCGGGCGAACAGCGGGTCGCCCTCACCGTCCAGGGCACGGGCGCGGACACCGTCGTCCTGGAGGCGTTGCATGTGAACGTCGACACCAAGGCCGCGCCGCTCGCCTGGAACGACTACGCGATGGGCGTCGGCTGCGGTGGCGGCGTCGGGACCAAGACCTTCGCCGTCGACCTGGACAAGGGCAGCCCCACGGTCACCGTCAGGAACGGCCAGCGCGACTTCCCGTACAAGGTGAGCGAGTCCGACCCGGAGGTCTTCTACGTCACCGCCCGCACCAAGGCGCACGACGTCCGCTGGAACCTCACCCTGGACTGGTCGAGCGGCAGCCGCCGCGGCACCGTCCGTATCGACGACAACGGAACCCCGTTCCGCACCAGCGCCGACGTCGGCCGCCCCGGCTACGACTACCCGCTGGGCGGCAGCGACTGGATCACCCGCATGGGCGGCTGACACCCCCCGGACATCGGCCCGCGTCCTTGACGGCGGACCGACGGTGGAGCCCGGACCTCACCGGGGTGCGGAGATGATGCCGTGGGTGAGGCGGCTCCAGGGGCGGTGGCGTCCGCCGCTCACCGCTGCCACGCCGGTCTCGTCGTAGCGGGAAGTGGCCAGGGACCAGGCCAGGTTGCCCGCCATCAGGTGACGCATACCGTCCACGTAGTGGCTGACGTGCTCACGGGTCTCCCGGGGAACGCCGCGCCGGGCGAGCAGGCCGGGCAGGGCGGCGGCGAGCCGGGTGAAGCGGGTCGTACGGGTGTTGGCGAGCGCGCTGATGTGCTCGACCGACTCCTCGATCGTGCAGCCCTTGTGCGCGCGGTGCACGACCACGCTGTTGTTGACGTCGCCGGCCGCCAACTCCTTGACCAGGGAGACGATGTCGTTGACGAAGATCACCACATCGCCGGTGATCTCCCGCATCTCCCGCAGGGCCGGCGAGCCGTACACCTCGTCCGGCAGGGTGTAGCCGCCGCACCGCTCGGTGAAGTCCAGGCACGGCCGCACCCCTATGGAATCCCGCCGTATGTCGAGGAACTCCTCGAACGAGGGCAGCCGGTCGGCGTTGCGCTGGTGTGCCTCTCCCTCGTGCGCGGCCAGATACGCCCGCCAGTGCTCACGGAACCGCAGCCGCCAGTTGTTCGGCATGGCGGTCGTGGACCGGAGCCAGATGTCCCGGAAGGCGCGGACGAGCGGGGTCTCCTCCTCGCCACCCGGCAGCGGGACGTCCCCGGGGCCGGGTGCACCCCACGCGTCCCTGGGGCCGCGTGCACCTAACGTGTCCCCGGCGTCCGGCGCCGGGGTCCCCTCCACCGTCATGGTGCCGACGAGCGAGTCCACCACGCGCCGGATCTCCTCCGGCCGGGTGCCGAGACCCCCGTCGAACTGGTCGTCGAAGATGAAGAACCAGGCGTTGAAGTCGGCGGCCAGCTCCAAGCCGGAGGCGGTGGCGTCGGGGTAGAAGTACGCCATCAGCCGCTCCAGCCGCAGAGCGTCGTATTCAGCCGCGGCGATGTCCCCGGTGAGCAGGCCCATGCCCTGCACCCACTGCAGAGTGTGCCGCCTGGCACGCTCCGCGTGCAGGTTCAGCCGTGGGGGGAAGGGGATCCTGACAGCCGCGGCGCGCCGGGTGGGGTCGAGGGGAAGGCCGGGGCCGGAAGCGGTCTCGTCTGACATTCGCCCTCCAGGATGCCGCGAAGCGCCCGGCCGCCTGTGGCGGTGCGGGCCCGAGGTGTTCCGGGTGCCGTTCAGAAAGCGTAGGGGCAGCTTCCGCCGGGAGACCCCGGCCGATGGGCGGCGCCAGATGCGCGACCGGCGCACGCGACGGATTGTGCGCCCCCTGGGGGTTCCGGCCGCCGGGAGCATAGCGGCTCCGTCCCCGCCGCGGGCCGAGTCGGCGCGGGCCGGGAGAGAAAGCTCCGAAGCGGACCTCACCTCGTGCTCGCGTGCGTACGCTGTGCGTATCCAGAGTGCAGGCGAGCGGGGACACCACGCTTTCGAGGGAAGTACATGTCTTTCACCGGAGACCAACCGCCTTGGCGGACGGGGCTGCTGCTGGAGCGCGAGCGGGAAACCGCCGCGGTGGAATCCCTGTTGGCCGATCTGAGCGGGCCGTCCCAGGGGCCGGCCGTGATCGGCACCGGCGGACTGCTCGTCTTCGCCGGGTCGGCCGGTCTCGGCAAGACCACCCTTCTCAACGAGGTGCGCAGAAGGGCCATGGCCCGCGGCTGCACAGTGCTGTCCGCGCGGGCCGGGGAGCAGGAGCAGGGTGTCGCTTTCCAGGTGGTGCGCCACCTCGTGCAGCCGCTGCTCGCCACCGGCACCGAGGAGGAGCACCGCGAGGCGCTGGGGAACTGGTACGACATCGTCGCACCCGCCGTGGGCCTGGTGGCGGCTTCGAACGGTTCCCCCGACCCGCAGGGAGTGCGGGACGGCCTGGACTGGATCGTCACCCGGTTCGCCGTACAGCGCGCCCCTCTGGTGGTGATGCTGGACGACGCCCACTGGGCCGACGCCGAGTCCCTCGCCTGGCTCACCGGCTTCGCGCCGCGGGTCACCGAACTGCCGATGCTGCTCGTCGTCGCCTACCGCCCCGACGAACTGCCGCGCGACGCCATGGCGTTCGGCAGGCTGGCGGTCCGGCACGGGTCGCGTCCCCTGGACCTCGCGCCGCTCACGCCGGGCGCCGTCAGCCGTATCGTCCGGGACACCTTGGGCGAGGACGCCGACGAGGCGTTCTGCCGGGAGACCTGGGCGGTCACCGGAGGCAATCCCTTCGAAGCCGTCGAACTCGCCGCCAGGGTCGCCGACCGCGGACTCAAGCCCCAGGTCGCCCACCTGCCCGAACTGCGGGAGCTGGCCTCCGCGGTGAAGGGCGGCGGTCTGGTCGAGCGGCTGGAACGGCTGGGCACCTCCGCGGTCCGCTTCGCCTGGAGTGTCGCGGTGCTGGGCGCCGAGGCGTCCCGCAGCAGGGCGGCGAGCGTCGGCGGACTGGGCGAGGCCGAATCCGCCGACGCGGTCACCCGGCTGCGCGAGGCCCGTATCCTCGCCGAGCCGCCCCGCGACGGGCACGAAGAGGCCGACGGCCGCCTTGAGTTCTTCCACCCGCTGGTCTCCACCGCCGTCTACCGGGCGATTCCGGTGGCCTTTCGGGTCGCCATGCACGGCCAGGCCGCCGAGGTCGTCTCCCAGGCGGGTCTCGGCCCCACCGCGGCCGCCCGTCACCTGCTGGAGACCCACCCCGAGGGTGACCCATGGCTGGTGCAGCAACTGTGCGCGGCCGCCCGCGAGTACCAGCGGGCGGGTGCTCCCGACGCCGCCCGGCGCTGCCTGGCACGGGCGCTGCGTGAACCACCGGCCATGGAGGACCGCGCCCAGGTGCTGTTCGAGCTGGGCTGCTCCGCTCTGCTGACGGAGCCCGCGATCACCGTCAA
Source organism: Streptomyces sp. NBC_00223 (assembly GCF_036199905.1). Taxonomy (NCBI): domain Bacteria; kingdom Bacillati; phylum Actinomycetota; class Actinomycetes; order Kitasatosporales; family Streptomycetaceae; genus Streptomyces; species Streptomyces sp. NBC_00223. The sequence goes on from NZ_CP108109.1 coordinate 4,415,630, forward strand.
CTACCTGCGGGCCGCGCTGGACGAACCCGTCCTCACCCCCGACCTGCGCGAGGCGATCGTCTACCGGCTGGCGCAGGCGCTCGGTCACTCCGACCGGATGGCGGAGGCGGCCCAGACGGTCGCGGAAGCCGCCCGCTCGGCCGCCGACGTCAAGACCCGGCTGCACCTTCAGGCCGAGCAGTTCATGTGGAACGCCTTCCGGGCGGACGAGCGGGACTCGACCGCCCGCTCGCGCAAACTCGCCCGGCTCGCGGACCACTTGGCCGGTCAGGGCACCGCCGAGCTGGCCGGTCAGGGCACCGCCGAGCGCTACATCATGGGGCTGCGGGCCTGGGACGCGATGGTACGCGGCGAGCCCGCGGCCACGGCGCTGCACTGGGCGGAGCAGGCCCTCGGCGACGGCCTGCCGTGGACCGACGAGCTCTGGGGCTTCGAGGTGCCGATCCTGGTGGCCCTCACCTTCATGTACTGCGACCAGCCGGGACGGGCCGAGCAGCTCTTCCACCAGGGCATCGCGGAATGCCAGGACAAGGGCTGGCGCGGCGCGCATCTGTCCTTCGGCTACACGCTGCTGGGCTACATCCGCTTCCGCCGCGGGCGCCTGAACTCCGCCGAGGCCATGGTCCGCGACGGTCTGCGGATCGCCGACCGGGTCGGGCGCCAGGTGCCCGCGCAGTATTTCGCGCTCGGCATCCTCATCGAGATCCTGCTCGCCCGGGGCCGCGCCGAGGAGGCGCAGGAACTCGCCACGTCCTATCGGTACGGCGACATCACGCCCAGCGCCGTGGTCTACCCGGACGCGCAGACCGTCCACAGCGAGCTGCTGCTCGCCCTCGGCCGTCACCGCGAGGCCGAACAGCAGCTCGTCCGGGTCGGCGAACGCCTCGACGCCCGTGGCATGCGCAACCCCGCCTGGTGCCCCTGGCCGCTCCGGCTGGCCCTGGCCAAAGAGGTCACCGACCCGGAGCGGGCCGCGGCGGCCGCCGAGGAAGGTGTCCTCAGGGCCCGCAGGTTCGGTACGCAGTCCGCGATCGGCCAGGCGCTGCACGCCCTGGCCGCGGTGACCCCCGTGACCCGGCGCGCCGGTCTGCTCGCCGAGGCCGTCGGGCACCTCGAACGCTCACCGTCCGGGTACGACCTGGCGCGGGCGCTGGTCGACCATGGCGTCGCACTGCGTCATACCGGACTTCCGCAGCCTGCCGCGGAGCAGCTGCACCGGGGACTGGAAAGGGCCGTGCAGTGCGGGGCCGACGGGCTCGCGGCGCGGGCCCGAGAGGAACTGGACGCCACCGGGCTGTGGCCGCTCCATCCCCGCACCGCGGAGGCGGACTCGCTCACCGTCCAGGAGCGTACGGTGGCCGAATGGGCCGTCGGCGGCCGGTCGGTCGCGCAGATGGCCGAGGAACTCGGCACCTCGGACACGGTGGTGACGCGGCTGCTGTCCGACATCTATCTCAAGGTCGGCTGCGATCACGCGGGACTGCCCCGGCTGATCGCCGGAACCGACGTCCGGGTGCCGTAGGCCCGCGCTCTCCCCGGCGCACCCCGCCGGATCGTGGGCGGCCTCGCTGCCCCTCCACAAAGGCCGCCGGCGGCATCGACCGCCGGGGACGAGCCGTGGCCCGAGTCAGATCACAGCGAGGTACGTCAGTACCCCGGCGCCTTCGTCAGCGACCATTGCCCGTCTGCCACGCCCCCCAGCCCCCGCACGATCTTCCGTCCCGGCACCCCGTCACGCGTTACCGGTCATGGAGGACGCTGGGCCGGCTGACGTGGACGACCGTGAGAAGGCCGTCGAGGCCCTTGCAGTCGTCGGGGTCGGTGGTGAAGAGGGGCAGTTCTTCGGCGATGCCGATGGCGACGATCACGAGGCCGGCGCCCCGGCGCCGTGGCGTGCGGCCGGTGCTGATCACGGCTGCGCAGACTCTGCCGTAGACGCGGGCGGCTTGAAATCCGCCCCCTGCTTGTCGCGCGGCCCGCACCGAATCAGTTCGAGGAGGGGCGCGGACAGGAGGTCGCGCGCCTCCATCACGGCTTCCGCGCCGAGTGCGGCGCGGCACCGGCAGCACCGCTCGGCGCGGCATCCGGCAGCGCGGTGTCCGGGACGTTCATCCGGGGGCCGCCTCCTTGCCGGTGAGGGACGGGGGTGACGGAGGCGGGGCGAGGCCCGCCAGTTCCCGCCCGACGTCGGCGGCGTCCGCAAGGCGGTGCTGGGCGGTGAGCAACGCGCGGGCCCGTAGCAGGGTCTCCCGGGCCTCCTCGGTGCTGTGCCGGGCGAGCAGGGCCGCGGCGGTGTGGCGCAGCACGTCGGCTTCGAGGTGGCTGTGGCCCTGGGCACGGCAGATGGCCAGGGCCTGGCGGAAGTACGCGACCGCCGCGTCGTACTCCCGGAGCCGGTGCGCGACACAGCCGAGGCTGTCCAGCGTGCTGGACTCGCCGAGCTGGCGGCGGTCGGCGGGGTGCCGGCGCAGCAGCGCGAGGGCGGCCAGACAGTCGGCACGGGCCCCGGCGTGGTCGCCGAGCCGGGTCCGCAGCCATCCGACGCCGTTGAGGGCCCGTGCCTGGCGGTAGGTGTCGTCCAGCGTCCGGAAGATCGCCAGCGCCCGCAGCGCGTGCTCCAGCGCACGGCGGTCGTCGCCGTGCCGCTCCCAGGCCCCGCCCAGACTGTGGTGGATCTCGGCCCGGACAGCGGCCTCGCTGGTGCTCTCGGCCAGCTCCAGCGCCCGGGACAGGTGGCGGAGGGCGTCGGCGGTCCGCCCGAGCAGAGCACAGGCGTCCCCGAGCATCTGGTGCGCGTGGGCCTGGGCGGCCGCGTCGCGCAGGCGTGCGGCGCTTTCCACGGCGAGCTGCCACGCCGCCGCCTGCTCGGCGAAGTGCCCGCGCCGCCGGTGGAAGGGGTCCAGCGCCCACGCCAGCCGGCACACCTGGGCGTCCCACCCGTGACGGTGGGCCGCCTGCTGGGCGGCCAGCAGATTCGCGTGCTCCACGTCGAACCAGCCCATCGCCGCGACCTGATCCCCCGGCGGCTCCGGCACCCGAGGCGGGGCGGTGTCGCGGGGTACGGAGCCGCCGGCCGCGGGAGCGCCGGGGGCAGGTCCTCGCGGGACGAGGGCGCCGGACGTGGACGGGGCACGCGGGAAGTCGGCGGCGGGTGCGAGCGGTGGGGGCGCGGTGGGCGTGGTCGTGGGGAGCGGGGGGTGGTGGGGTGCGAGGAGTCGGGCGGCGGCGCAGGCGGTGGCGGTGTGGAAGTCGACCAGGCGGCGTACCGCCGCGCGTAACTCGGCCGTGGTGCCGTGCTCGTGGGCCTGCTCGGTGGCGTGCAGTCGGAGCAGGTCGTGCATGCGGTAGCGCTCGGGGGCGTGGCGCTGGACCAGGTGGGCGTGGTCGAGTGCGCGCAGCAGGCGGCGGGCCGCCGCGGGCGGGAGGTCGAGCAGGTGCGCGGCCGCGGCGGGGGTGATGTCAGGGCCCGGGGCGATGCTCAGCAGCCCGAACCTGCGGCGATCGGCGGGTGAGAGGGCCCGGCCGGACCATGACAGCACGGCCCGCAGGTCGGCCCCGGGTTCACCGCCGTCCAGGGCGTCCAGCCGGTCCGCGTCGTCGCGCAGTTCACCGGCCAGGGCCGCGAGCGAGAGGCCCGGGTGGGTGGCGGCACAGGCGGCGGCGATGCCGAGCGCGAGGGGCAGGCCGGCGCAGCGGGCGATCAGCTCGGCCGCCGCGCGGGGTTCCGCGTTCAGCCGGGAGCGGCCCAGGCGGCGTACGAGCACCTCGCGCGCCTCGTCCTCCGGCAGTACGCCGAGGGCCACCGCCCGTGCGCCGTGCGCGGCGATCAGACCGGTCAGCCGGCGGCGGCTGGTGATCAGCACCGTGCAGGCGCTGCCGCCGGGCAGCAGCGGGGCGGCCTGCGCGGTGTCGAGGGCGTTGTCCAGCAGGACGAGCATCCGCCGGTCCGCCGTGAGGCTGCGGTACAGCGCGGTCTGTGCTTCCGGCCCGGTCGGGACGGCGTCCGGTGCCACGCCCAGGGCCTCCAGGAAGCCGCGCACCGCGAGTTCCGGGTCCAAGGGCCGGCCGGTGGGGTCGAACCCGCGTAGGTCGACGTGGAGTTCGCCGTCCGGGAAGCGGTCCCGCCGGCTGTGCGCCCAGTGCAGCGCGAGCCAGGTCTTGCCGATGCCGCCCATGCCACCGATCGCGCAGACGCCGCCCGCGCCGTCGCCCGGGTGACGGTCGCCGCCGGCGGCGGTGTCGAGGAGGGACAGTTCGCGCACGCGTCCGGTGAACATGTCCGGCGGGGCGGGCAGTTGGTGCGGTGCCCGGTCCGGCCCGCCGAGCGCGGACGGGGCTTCGCCCGGGGGCGCGGTACGGGCGCCGCCGCCGCGCCTGGCACGGCGGGCGGCCTCCTCGACCCGGTCCCGGGCGGTGGCCAGCGCGCGCTGCTCGGCCGGTGTGGCGCCCAGCAGTTCGAGCAGCCCGTCGAGGCGGTCGGTCGGCGGCAGCGTACGGGCGGTGAAATACTCGGCGATCGCCGTCTGCGACCACCCGGTGCGTGCGGCCAGTTCGCGGTAGGTCAGCGTGCTGTCCTGGCGGCGGCGCGCGTGCCTGCGCCGCAGGTCCCGGAGCAGCAGGGCGAGTCCGTCCAGCGTCCGTACGGCCGCCGCGGCCTCGGTCACGGGACCGGTCGGATCCGGCAGGGGCTGCCTCACACCAGATCCTCTCGTCCGCAATTCGCAGGGCAATGAATCCGAACGCCGAGAGCGGACGGCAGCCTACCGCCGCGGCGGCGGCGCCGGAAGCCGTACGCGGGTCTTCGCCTGCCTCCCCCGGTGCAGGCCGGTCTTCGGCGGTCTGCGGTGGTCCTCGGTGGTCCTCGGTGGTCTTCGGCGGTTTTCGGCCGCGTACGGAATCCGCTGCCGCCGCCCCGCCGCGCGGTCAGGATGGGCCGGCACGTCCACGGGTGGCCCGCCGCCCGCCGCGTGGGTCCGCGACAAGGGCGACCACGGCGGCGGCAGGTACCCGGAGCAGCCTCCCGCTTGTCCGCACCCCCCACATACCCAGGGCGCCACGGCGCCTGAAAGGACAGGGACGCAACCATGACCACACGAAGCACCGGTAAGAGACTCGTGGCGCTCGGCTCGGCGATCGCCGCCGCGCTGCTGATCGCGGCCGCGGCGCCGCAGTCCGCCTCGGCCGAGGCGACGCGCACCTTCCAGCTCGCCCTCAGTTGCTCCTACGGCCTGCCGTACGGGCTGACCGTCGACAACGGCTCCGGCTGGTACTACCCCGACGGTTCGAGCTACGCGTCCGGCGGCGTCAAGTACTTCACCGTCCAGATCCCGCAGAGCGCCACGGCCCTCGCGGTCAATACCGGCTTCTGCGAGAACGACCCGAAGACCCCGACGTGGGAGGGCTACCGCTACACCATCACCCCGGGCACCTCGACCATCAGCGCCGACGGCTACTGCCTGGACGAGTACGTGTACCCCGGCCCGTTCGTCCGCTACTGCTCCCTGAGTTCGCTGGCCTACAGCTGACGCGGCGCCCGGCGGCGCGCCCGCCCCTGCCGGCCCGTTCCCCCCGGGGGAACGGGCCGGCTCTGCGACACGCTGACGGCGGCGCGCCCGCGCCCCTCAGCCCGGTGAGCGCGTCGCCCAGGACGCGCGTCGCCCTCCACGGGCAGGGTGGCACGAACCAGGCGTACGGTGCGGCGCCAGGAGCGGACGAGCCCGTCCGGGTAGCCGGAATTCAAGACGAATGCGGCATCGGTATGCGAAGGTCTCTCCGATCCTGCCCCGTACGACTGTTTGACCGTCAGATCTGATGCGTACGTGGTGCGGCGGGCGCACCCTGCCGGTCGTGAAGGACGGTGGGTCGGGCGACGGGGACGACGGTGAGCAAGTCGTCGCGTGCCCGTCGTAGTCGTCCCGCGGACCTCGTGCGGACCTGGGCCGGGTCGCCCGTGAAGCACCGGGCGTCAGCCATGATGCGTGCCCTATTCGAGTGACACCCACGTTACTAACATTAATGTTACTAACTTTGATGTTAGTCTCAGGTTTCGGCGGTGACGGAGGGATGATCGATGGCGGAATTCGTGGGAAGACGGCACGAGCTCAACATGCTCGATCGTGAGCTGACCAAGGTGGCGGCCGGTGTCGGAGGGCAGCGGCCCGGACGGTGCGTGATGCTGCGGGGGCGGCGGCGGGTAGGCAAGTCACGGTTGGTCGAGCAGTTCGCCGAGAGATCCGGAGTTCCCTTCCTCTTCTACGCGGCTACCGGCGCGTCACCCAAGGTCGACCTGGAACGGTTCGCTCAGGACGCGCAGTCGTCCAGTCTTCCACTTGCGCATGTGCTCTCCGCCGCACGCCCGCCGAACTGGGACGCCGCCTTCGATGTGCTGGCGGCTACCTTGCCGGGTGACCGGCCCAGCGTGGTGGTCATGGACGAGGTGCCCTATCTGATGGATGCCGAGGGTGCCTTCGAGGGGGTCCTCCAGAGGGCCTGGGACAGGGCTTTGGAAACCAAACCTGTTCTGCTGGTCCTCATCGGCTCCGACCTGTCCATGATGGAGGCGCTGAACAGCTACGGACGCCCGTTCCACCAGCGCGGACGAGAGATGGTCCTGGGGCCGCTCAACCCGGCGGAAGTGGGTGAGATGCTGGGCCTCGCGGAGCCCGCCGACGCCTTCGACGCGGCCCTGATCACCGGTGGACTTCCCCTGATCTGCGCGGAGTGGCCGAACGGCGCCGGGATGTGGGACTTTCTCCGGACGGCGCTCAACGATCCGGTATCGGCCCTGCTGGTGTCCGCGGAGCGCTCGCTTGCTGCTGAGTTCCCGCAGCAGGCACAGGCCCGCACTGTGCTGTCGGCGATCGGCAGCGGTGAGCGGACCTTCTCGAACATTGCCCGCGCCGCCGGCGGAATCGGAGCTACCCCGCTGCAGCGAGCGCTTGGGCTTCTCACTGAGAAACGGGTGATCGCGGCGGAACTGCCTCTCTCCACACGGCCCTCGAAGGACCGCCGTTACAGGGTCGCGGACCCCTATCTCCGCTTCTGGCTGAAACTCCTGGGCCCGGCGATGGAGGAGATCGAGCGCGGTAGGGGTGACCTGACATTGCAGCGTATCCGCGGCAACTGGACCAGCTGGCGCGGCCGGGCGGTCGAACCTCTGGTGCGAGAGGCACTGGCACGGCTGCTGCCCGATGCGAACCTCCCCGCCGCCCCTGCTATCGGCGGCTACTGGACCCGGACCAATGACGTGGAGATCGACGTTGTCGGAGCCGACCGGGGGCCGATCGCCAAGGACCTGTTGTTCGTCGGCTCGGTGAAGTGGCTGGAGAACTCCCCGTTCGACCAGCATGATCTCGTGGCGCTGCACCGCCACCGCGCCGCGCTCACGTCTGAACCGGTACGCACGGTGGCCGTCTCGCGCAGCGGGACCGCATGTACGGGCCTGGATGCCGCGTACGGGCCTGCCGAGCTTCTCGCGGCGTGGCGCTCCTGACCACTGGAGCTACGGGCCATCGGTCCTCACCAGACAGCGAAACCCCGGGCTCCAGCATCGGGAAGTGGGTCGAGGCCGAACGGGGCCGGCTCGGGTGGGGGAGGGGAGACGAAGCTTCTTGGTACCGCGAAGCGCCGCCGACTCCGGGGCGCTGTAGCGATGCGGTATCCAGGGGGTCTTGACAGGGCCCGCCATCCGGCACGTACGTTCGTCCTGCATCGTTCATACGCATCACGCGGCCGGGACGCGTCCGGGGCCGCGGAGCTGTGCCCGGCTTTCGCGGTCGGGCCGATCGGAGTCGTCGTGAAGGGATCGCCCGTCGTGTCGGTCGCGGTTCTGCGGCCCGGCTGTACGAAGCGTCGGCACGTCGATCTGTGCCGAACCCACGCCGCGCTCTGTCGCTGACGATCCGCCGTTCCTGACGGCACCCCTCACCCTTTTTCGCTCGCGCACGGCCGTGCGCGAGCCCCGGCGGCAGCCTGCGCGCGCGGCTCCGGCCGCCGTCCACCTCCGCCGCAAGAGACGGCGATGCCCACCCCCATGACGCCACCGACGCCGTCACCACCCGTGAGAGTCGTCAACGCCCACCCGGCCGTCGGCCGCTCCGACCCGCCACCCCGATGAGAGGCTCCGCCATGCCAGTCGAGTTCCTCGGTATCGCCGCCACCAACGACGGCTCCGAGTCCACCCCGCGCTCCGGCGCGTCCTTCGACAGGGACTACACGCTGCGGCTCGCCCGCGCCCACGAGGACCACGGCTGGGACCGGGTGCTGTTCGCCTACAGTTCCGCCTCGCCGGAGCCGGGCACCGCCGCGGCGTACATCGCCGCGCGCACCGAACGCCTCCAGATCCTGCTGGCGCACCGCCCCAACGTGTCCTATCCGACCTTCGCCGCCCGGGAGTTCGCGACGCTCGACGCGATCAGCGACGGCCGGCTCGCCGTGCACTTCATCACCGGTGGCAACGACCACGAGCAGCAGCGCGAGGGCGACGTTCTGAGCAAGGACGAGCGCTACGCACGCACCCGGGAGTACATCGAGATCGTCAAACGCGTGTGGACCGAGCATGAGGCGTTCGACCACGAGGGCACGCACTACCGCTTCCACGACTACGTCTCCGACATCTTCCCGGTACGGCAGCCGCACCCGGACGTCTCGTTCGGCGGATCGTCGCCCGCCGCGTACGCGGCCGGTGGCGCCGTCGCCGACATCTACGCGCTGTGGGGCGAGCCACTGGCCGAGACCGCCAAGCAGATCGAGGCGGTCAAGGCGGCCGCACTGGCCGCCGGCCGCAGCACTCCGCCGCGCATCCAGGTCGCCTTCCGGCCGATCATCGCGCCCACCGAGGAACTGGCCTGGGAGAAGGCGCACCGCACGGTCGCCGCCATCGAGCAGCGCCGGGCGGCGGGCGCGTGGCGGCGGCGCGGCGGAGACGCCCCGCAGAACACCGGTTCGCAGCGGCTGATCGGCATCGCCGAGCAGGGCGAGCGCTACGACCGCGCGCTGTGGACCCGCACCGCCGCGGTCACCGGTGGCGCGGGCAACTCCAACGCCCTGGTCGGCACGCCGGAGACCGTCGCGCAAGCGCTGCTGGACTACGTCGACCTCGGCGTCGACATCATCTCGGCCCGCGGTTACGACCTGCTGGACGACGCCGTCGACTTCGGCCGGCAGGTCATTCCGCTGGTGCGGGCAGAGGTCGCCAAGCGCGACGCCGAACGGGCGGCGCGTCCCGCGCGGGACGCCGAGCCCGTGGCAGCAACGGCACGGAGGTGACGGTGGACACCGCCGAGCCCGGACCGCGTATCGAGATGCGGGTGGCCACGCTGGCGGATCCGCTGGCGCAACCGCTGCTGCGGGAGCTGGAGTACGAGTACAGCACCCGCTACCCCTCCCTCGGCGGGAGGAGTCAGGAGATGGCGCGCTATCCGGTGGAAGAGTTCGAGCCGCGGCGCGGTGGGCTGCTGCTCCTGCTGTTGCTGGACGGCGAGCCGGTCGCGGGCGGTGCCTTCCGCCGCTTCGACGAGCGCACCGCGGAGCTGAAGCGGATCTGGACGCACAGCGGGCACCGCCGCCAAGGGCTGGCACGGCGCGTCGTGGACGCCCTTGAGCGGGCCGCGGCCGAAGTCGGCTACCAGCGGATCTACCTGACCACCGGGCCGCGCCAGCCGGAGGCCAAGGGCCTTTACCTGACGACGGGTTACTCCGCGTTGTTCGACCTCACCGCCGACCCCGAGTCGCTGGGCGGCCCGCTGCCGTTCGCCAAACGGCTGGTGGGCGACGAGCCGATCGGCCCGGACGAGTTCCCGCCACCCCGCCGCCACCATTTCGGCCCGGTACCCCGATCCGCCCCCGCCCCGTACGGGCGCCCCTGAATGCCTCCGAAACGCGCCCTTCCGGAGCCCCGAAAGGGCGCGTTGACACAGCTTTCATAAACCTGCAAGATTCGCCGTCTTGCCCCGCTCGTCGCCCCGGAGCTACGTTTTCTGCCGTAGGCGGTACGTCTTCGGAATGCGACGGTTCGACGAGCGCGGGACGGGCGAGCGGCATCCGCCGCCGAGTGGGGGTGCGGGGGATGGCCGAGCGGTCGACGTCGCTGTCCCGCGGCAACCCGCGTGCCTTCCAGGGCTGTTGCCGTCGGCACATCGACCTGGGGCGCATCGCTGCCGCGCTCTGTCCGGGACACCCCGCCGAGCGCTGATCCCGGGCCGCCCGGTCGTCCGCCGACCGCCCCCGTAGCAGGAAAGCGGCCCGTCCGAAACGCGGCGCTCTCCTGCCGATTCCCGGCAACACGCCACAACCGCGCATACGCGCGTACGTATATGTACGCCGTGTTGTCCATTTCCGGCCGTGGCATCGAGCTGTTTCGCCAATTGACCACAGGATGTGCGAACGATGAGTGACGACATTCCCGCTGTCCCTGAATCCGAAGGCGACCGATCCGAAGGCGACCGATCGGCAGCCGACAGCCCACAGGCCGACGGCCCCCAAGCCGACACCTCACAAGCCGACGGCCCGCAAGCTGACGGCTCACCAGCCGACACCCCACAAGCCGACGGCCTCCGACTCGTCGAGGCGAACGTCGACCTCGACGACGCCTCGGGTGTCTCGCGCCGTCGCCTGCTCTCGCTCGGCGGCCTCGGCGTCGGCGCCGTGGCAGCCGCGGGCCTGGGCAGTTGGGCCTTCCTCAAACGCGGCAAGGCCGACGACCACGAGGCGGACGGCCTCACCGTCACCAAGTCCTGGGCCGACCGGGAGATACGGGTCACCGCCCCCAGCGGTGTCTGCGAAGCGCCGCTGGTCGTCGCCTACGAGAACGGCTTCTTCAAGGACGCGGGGCTCAACGTCGTACTGAAGAAGACCGGTACCGACGAGGACGTCGCCGCGGCGGTCGGCTCCGGCAAGTACACGGCGAGCAACGGGATCTTCTTCAACTTCCTCGGCCCCATCTACAACGGCGCTCCGGTCAAGCTGTCCGGCGGCCTGCACCACGGCTGCCTCGACCTCTACGTCCGCGACGACGGCTCCGTACCGTCCGTTTCCTCGCTCAAGGGCCGCAGGATCGGGGTCAGCAGTCTCCAGGGGTCCGCGACCAACTTCTTCTCCCTCGACCTGCTCGACGCCGGCATCAACTCCAGCCCGGCCGCCAAGCAGGTCGAGTGGGTGGTGATCGAGCAGGACCTGCTGCCCAAGGCCCTCAAGGACAAGAAGGTCGACGCCATCGCGACGGCCGGCGGCTTCCTGCCGATCATCCAAGGAGTCAAGGACGGCTGGGCGCGGGAGGTGTCGAACAACCGCGACCTGAGCCGCAACGCCTCCTACCCGTGCTGCGCGGTCGCCCTCAACCAGACCTTCGTCAGCGAGGACCCGGTCACCGCGGCCAGGCTCGTCACCGCGTGGGCGCGCGGCTCGCGTTGGGCGGGGGCCAACCTCCAGAAGACGGCCGAGATCGAGTCGTCGGCCAAGTACGTGCCCGACAAGCCGGAGAACATCCTGCCGGTCCTGCGCACCCTCACCTTCGACCCGTCGCCCAAGAACCTCCAGCGGGCCCTGGAGCCGGGCATCGCGAAGTTCATCCACACCGGCTTCCTGCCGTCGAGCACGGATGCCAGGGCGTTGGCCGACAAGGTCTTCGTGAACCTCGGCCTGGACTTCTGAGGAAGACCATGGCCTCCACCCCGCCCGTCACCCCGCCCAGCGCCGCGCCCGTCACCCCGCTCACCACCGCGCCCGCCGCGCGGAAGGCGCGACCGGCGGCCCCGTCCGCGGCGGAGACGACCGTGCAGGGCGCGTCCCGCATCCACGCCGCCCTGCGGAAGACCACTCACCCTGTCCGTATCAACCCCGTCCTCACCGCGGCCGGCATCCTCGGCTGGGTCGCCTTCAGCGCGCTCACCGAGGCACTGTCCGACAGCCCCCGGCTGCCGGCGCCCGACCTCGCCGCCGTCCAGCACACGACGCGCTTCACCTCGATCGCCGGTCTGGTCGTCGCCGGTCTCGCCGCCGTGTTCTGGGCGCTGGCCGCCACCCGCGGGCGGTTCGGCGCCCGCGCGGCGGCCCGGGTCGCGCACGGCTCCGCCTGGCTGGTCGGCTCCGCGGTCTGGGGGATCTTCTGGGAGATCTCCACCGCCAAGACCCAACTGCTCGAAACGCCGTACTTCGCCGCCCCGCAGGAGATCTTCGAGCACCTGTGGAGCGACCGGCGGATTCTCGCCGAGAGCCTGGGCAACTCCCTCCAGCTGCTCGCGCTCGGCTTCGTGCTCGGCCTGGTCGCCGGGCTGGCCACCGGCGTGACGATCGGCTGGTGGCAGCAGGCCAACTACTGGGTGCACCCGGTCCTCATGTTCCTCGGGCCCGTGCCCACGCTGGCCTGGGTCCCGGTGATCTTCGCGCTCTTCCCGACCGCCTACAGCGGGGCGATCTTCCTGATCGCGGTCAGCGTGTGGTTTCCCATCACCGTCCTGACCAGGGCGGGCATCGTGAGCGTGCCGCGCTCGTACTACGACGTCACGCAGACCCTGGGCGCCAAGAGCTGGTTCCTGGTGCTGCGGGTGAGCCTGCCGGCCGCGCTGCCGAGCATCTTCACAGGCGCCTTCATGGCGCTCGGCTCGTCCTTCGTCAGCCTCACGGTGGCGGAGAACTTCGGCGTCAACTCGGGGCTCGGCTGGTACCTCAACTGGCAGAAGAGCTGGGGCGACTTCCCCGCCCTGTACGCGGGCATCGTCGTCCTGGTCGCCGTCTGCGGCGTGCTGCTGACCCTGCTGTTCCGGTTGCGTGGCTGGGTGCTGCGCTGGGAGAAGGAGCTGACCCGATGGTGACCGGCCACGGCGCCGCCGTCGACATCCGCAACGTCACGCAGGCCTTCCGTGCCGCCGACGGCGATCTCGCGGTCCTCGACGACATCTCGCTGTCGGTACGGCCCGGTGAGTTCGTCGCCCTGGTCGGGCCGAGCGGCTCGGGCAAATCGACGCTGATCCGGCTGCTCGCGGGGCTCGACCGGCCGCTGTTCGGCTCGGTGCATGTCGACGGCGCTCGGGTGACGGCGCCCGACCCGAGCCGCGCGTTGGTCTTCCAGGACCCGACGCTGCTGCCCTGGCGAACGGTCCGCGGCAATGTGGCGATCGGGCCGCAGGCGCGCGGCGCCCTGGCCGGGTCGAAGCAGCGCATCGACGACGCGCTCGCACTGGTCGGTCTGACCGACTTCGCCGACGCCTGGCCCGCGCAGCTGTCCGGCGGCATGGCGCAGCGGGCCGCGCTGGCCCGCGCGCTGGTCAACGACCCTTCGGTGCTCCTGCTCGACGAACCGCTGGGCAGGCTCGACGCGCTGACCCGCAGGGTGCTCCAGGGCGAGCTGCTGCGGCTGTGGCAGGAGCGGGGCTTCACCGCGGTCCTCATCACCCACGACGTCAGCGAGGCGCTGGTGCTGGCCGACCGGCTGGTCGTGCTCTCGCCGCGCCCGGCCCGGATACGCGAGATCGTCGAGGTCGGGCTCGACCGCCCGCGCGAGCAGTCCGCCCCCGAGTTCGTCGCCCTGCGCGCGCGCATCCTCGCGCTGCTCGACGAGGAGGCCACCACGCAGCCCGACGAGCTCGAAGAGACCCACTGACCAACGGCTCGAAGAGACCCCACTGACGAGCGAACGGAACCAGGACGGAAGCAGGCGCCATGAAGCACGCACGAGGTATCGCCGTCGCGGTCGGGGCGGCCGCCCTGGTGCTCGGGGCGGCCGGGCCGGCCGCCGCGCACGTCACCGTGACGGCGTCGAGCACGACGGGCGGAGGCAGCGCCGTGCTGACCTTCAAGGTGCCCGTCGAGTCGGCGACCGCGCACACCGTGGAGCTGACCGTGCACCTGCCGTCCAGTACGCCGCTGACCTCGGTGCTGAGCGAGCCCGTGCCCGGCTGGCGCGTACAGCTCGCCCGTACCGGGCTCGCGACGCCGGCCAAGGACGACGACGGCGGGACCGTCACCTCGGCCGTCACCGCGGTGACCTGGACGGCGACCGAAGGGGGCCTGGCCCCGGGCCAGTTCGGCCGGTTCTCGCTGTCGGTGGGTCCGTTGCCCGCGTCCGGCACGCTCTACCTGCCGACCGTGCAGCGCTACTCGGACGGCACCGAGGTCGACTGGGTGCAGCAGGCGCAGGACGGGGCGGAGCCGGAGCACCCGGCGCCGAGCGTGACCATTACCCGGGCGGCGGCGTCTTCGCCGGTGGCGGCCTCCCCGGGCGGCTCCGGCGGTTCCGGCGGTTCCCAGGGCGGCTGGGGTGTCGGACTCGGCGTCGCCGGGATCGTGCTGGCGCTGGGGGCCGGCGCGGCGGGCGGTACGGCGCTGTCCAGGGGCCGCCGCCCTGCCGTCGCGCTGCCCGCGGCCGCCACGAGCAGCCAGGACGCGGAGCGTACGCCTTCGTGACCAGGCCCTGGAGGCGGCGCTGCGCGCTCACCCTCCTCGTCCTGCTCGGCGCGCTGACCGGTCTGATCCGTACGGCGCCGCCGGCTGCCGCGCACGCGTACACGATCGCCACCACCCCCTCGAACGGGTCGGAGGTGACCGTGCCCCCGACGGAGGTGCGGGTGACCTTCGACGAGCCGGTCACGCTGCCGGTCGGGAAAGGGGCGGCCGGCGTGGTGGACGCGGCGGGTAGGGATGCGGGCAGTGGATCGGTGCGACTCACCGGCGGGCGGCGCACCCTGGTCATCGGCATGCGGGCAGGACTGGCCAAGGGCACCTACATCGCCGGCTGGTCGGTGGTCTCCAGCGACACGCACCCGGTGGGCGGCTCGATCGAGTTCGGCTACGGCGTACCCGCGACGGCGGCCACCGCGCCGCCGGCCCCGCAGCCGAGCGCGGGCCTGCAACTGGTCGTCGGCGCCGTCAAGGGCCTGCTGTATCTGGGGCTCGTCGCCGCTTTCGGCGTCCTTCCCGCCGGTCTCGTGCTCGGCGCCGACCGTGACGAGCGCCGGGTCCTGCGGCGCGTCGCCGGTGCGGGCATGCTGCTGGCGCTAGTTGCTTCGGTGCTCCAGGTGGTGGCGCAGTACCTGTGGGACGCCTCCGCCGTGCCGGGCGGTGCCACCTGGGCGGGCCTGCGCGCGTTCGCGGGGTCCGGCTACGCGGGGGCGGTTCTGGTACGGGCCGGGCTGCTCGCGGCGGCGCTCGCGGTGCTGCCGCGGCTGCGGAGGGCCGGGGGCGCGGAATCGGCCGGATGGTGGGCCGGGGGAGCGGTGCTGGCGTTGGCGGCGCTCGGCTCCGTCGTCCACAACGGCCATGGCGGCACGGGCTCCTGGTGGTACTTCGCGACCACGCTGGTCCACGTGTCGGCGGTCACGGCATGGCTCGGCGGCCTCGCCGTCCTAGGCCGGCTGATGCTCCGGCGCCGTCTGACCCCGACCCGGCTGGCCCGGCTCCCCCTCTGGTCGCGTTACGCGGCGTCCAGCGTGGCTCTGCTGGCGCTCACCGGCTTGATCCAGGCCCTGATCCAGGTGCGGTACGTACCGGCGCTGGTTCACACGACGTACGGCTGCGTACTCCTGGTGAAGCTCGCGCTGGTGGCCGCTGCCCTGCTGCTGGGGTGGCGCGGCAACCGCTGGGTGGGCCGGTGGGCGGGCAGGCGGGGCGTGGGCAGGCGCGGTGCGGGTGTTGGCCCGGGCGATGTCGCCGCGAAAAGCCCGAGCGCGGGCCCGAGCGCGGGCGCCGTACACGGCCTGGTCCCGCCCGGGGAGACGGCGCGGTTGCGCGGGCGGGTGCGGGCCGAGGCGGGGATCGGGGTGGTGATCGTCGTCGTCTCCGGTGTGCTGTCCTCCGTCGCCCCCGCCGGAGCCGCGTACGCCCCGACCCGGGTCGTGCACGCCGTGGTCGGCCCGTACACCGTGATCTTCGAGGTCGCGCCCGCCCGGCGCGGCCTGGAGAGCTTCCGTGTCACCGCCCAGGGCGCAGGCGACACGACCGCGCTGCCGAGGTCCGTGTCGCTCGACCTCGGGCAGGACGCCGGCGCGGTCGAGGACCTGCGCGTTCCCTTCTCGTACCGGCTGCCCGGCTCGATCCGCCCGGGCAGGGCCACGGCGTTCACCTTCGTCAGCTCCTCGGTCAACGTACCCGCCGCAGGACGGTGGACCGCGACCCTCACGGTCGTCGCCGGTCCGACCGAGCAGTACACGACCGCGCTGCACTACCGGGTCCTGTGAACCACCGCCTCCGGCAGCGCTGTTCGCGCCCCGCCCGTCCCGCTGGAAGGTGTGGCGGCCCGGGTCGCGTGGGACGGGGACCGGATCGGCCGCCGAGGCCGGATGACCGGCGTCCGCGCCGCGATCGGAGCCGCCGCTCGACGAGTCGTCATCCGCACGGCCGCGTACGTGGCAAGCGGAAGCCGGTGCCGCACCCGCCCCACCCGCCCCACCCACCCACGTCAACGGAGACCCCACCATGTCCGACGCCTCAGACACCCCCGCCCGCGCCCTCCGCCTCTCCGCGCGTGAGCGCGACGCCGTCGACGCCCTTCTGCGTTTTCCCCTGGTCGCCGCCGTCAACGGTCGGCGTTCGCGGCGCTTTCCGGTCGGCGGCAGCATCCCCTCCGGAGAGTTGGCCTTCACCAGCGGCAGGCCGGCGCAGCCGCTCAGCGAAGTGGAGCGGGCCCTCGTCCTGGCCGTCGTCACCGGCGTGACCGGGTGGAACCTCGGGATCTCCCATCACCCCGGCTACGCCCCGGCGCTCCCCAACTACCCGGGCGCGGCCGGCGGTCGGACCTTTCCCTCGGCCGCCGGCTTCCACACCACCGAGTTCTTCTTCACCGACGACTCGGGCACGTACTTCCTGTCCAGCCGCGACGAGGCCCCCGCGGGCGAGGTCCCGTCCGGCGCCGAGGCGGACGGCCTCGACGTCGACGCCTGGCTGAACGCCACCACGGCCCGCTACCGCAAGCTCTCCCCGCAGCGCCTGTGGCTGCCCCGCGAAGAGCCGTACCTGGAAGGCCACAACACCTGGATCGCCAACCATCCCGGCTCCCTGCTGGTCATCCCGGTCGCCGACCTCGCCCAGCACCTGATCGCCAACCTCGCCTTCTTCCTGCAGAACGGCTACGGCGTGTACGACGACGTCAACGGCCGCCCGCTCCCCGGCGCGCACGACCCGTCATTGCGTCACGCGGGCGACCCGTACCCGCTCTCCTTCGTGGAGCAGTACACCCTGGCCGAGGCGAGCGCCGAGCTCATCACCGGCGTCTACAACGGCCATCTGCTGCTGGGCGCAATGGGCCTGGGCGGGTGGACCTTCGACGGGATCGACCGGCTCTCGGTGCTCGGCGCCTCCGGCAACCCGGACGTCCCCGGCCTGGGCTTCCACGTCGAGCACGACGAGCGGTGGGCGCTGCCCAACCCGACCGGCCTCGTCGGCGTCTTCGAGACCCTGTCGCGCCCTCACGTACGGGACGCCACGGAGGCCGTGCAACGCTTCACCGAGCGGAAGTTCGGCCCCGGCGGCCCGTTCCACCCCGACACCCCGGGACCCTGGCGCGACACCCGCCGGGTACGCTCCTCCGCCGCCCCGTACGACGAGCGCTTCGTACGCCTGCTGACCGACCAGGTGAGCTACATCGACGAGACCTTCGGCAAGGTCCCCGGCACCGTACCCACCGTCCACATCCTCAACTACCTGCAAGCCCAGCACCTCGACCCGGACTTCTACGACCACCACTTCACCCCCGGCGCCTACCTCCCCACCCACCGCGACCACCAGGCCACCTGGCACTGACCTACCCGCTCGGGTGTCGTGGCGTGCTGCTCGCCGACGTGTCCGGCTACCGGCCGTGCGGGGGCCGGCGCTCCCGTCGGTCGACGGCGGGTCCGGGCATTCGTCATCGGACCCCAGTCCGATCTCCTCGCCGTGCAGCAGGAGCATGCGCTCCCGGTGGGCCCCGGCGCCCCGCATGGTCACGAAGCTGCGGATCTTCGCCGAACGGCTGACCAGGTGGTCGGCCTCGCGGACGAAGACGATCGAACGGGTCGGACCGCGTATCCGCAGCGGGACGGTCAAGGTGCCGTCGTCACCGGCCGCCGGCCGCCAGTCGCCAGCCGCCGGAGACCTGGTGCGGGTGGCGGCGGGCGTGGTCCTGGCGCCGGACCGTCGAACACCCGACGGCGAGCCCCACATGATTCGGCCGGACGAACACCCGGCAGTACGGCCAGGCCGCCCCGCCTCCCGCGGCGAAGAGTTCGGGCCGTCCCCTGAGTCACCCCACCCTCTCGCACCCCACCAGGCACCGAAACAGAGACCGCAGGTCACAGGGCAGTGGCGAGCCGCCCGCATGGAGCGGCATGAAGACTCCCGCCCGACGGGACGGCGCCGGCGGCTTTCGGCCAGTGAAAACCCGCTCGGTAGGACTCGTTGCGCTTCGACAATTCGACTGTCATCGTATCGCTCAAACCTCCGATGATGGCACCGAGCTGCTTCATCCCTCAGTCGAAGCGCTTCGACGATATGTCCGCGCGGGAGCCGTCACAGCCACACGAAACGGAGTCCCCCCATGCACGTGACTCTTCGGAGAAACCCCCGCACCCTCCTGCTCGGCCTCGCCGCCGCCGCGGCCGCCGCCGTCGGACTGGCCGCAGCGCCCGCCCAGGCCGCCACCTGGTCGTCGAGCGACCAGTGGGCCACCTGGTCCAACGGCGGCTACACCCTCTACAACGACGTCTGGGGCAGCGGCGCCGGCTCGCAGACGATCTGGGCCAACTCGTACAGCGACTGGGGGGTGTCGGCGAACCACCCGAACACCGGCGGCGTGAAGTCGTACCCCAACGCCACCCGTTACGTGGGCAAGAAGCTCAGCGCGCTGCACTCCGTCAGCTCCAGCTTCAACGTCAGCGTGCCGTCGAGCGGCGCGTACGAGACGGCGTACGACGTCTGGGACACGAACAACGCGTACGAGATCATGCTCTGGATGAACAAGACCGGCGCGGTCGGCCCGCTCGGCACCTCGCAGGGCACCGTCACCGTCGGCGGCAGCACGTGGACGGTCTACAAGGGGAGCAACGGCGCCAACGCCGTCTTCTCCTTCGTCCGCACGTCCAACACGAGCTCTTCCACCGTGGACGTGCTGGCCGTCCTGAACTGGCTCAAGAACACCAAGGGCTGGTTCGGCGACATCACCCTCGGCAACGTCCAGTTCGGCTACGAGATCACGTCCTCCGCCGGCGGCCTGAACTTCACGACGAACTCGTTCTCCGTGTCCTCGTCCTGACGGGCGACAGAAACGCCGGACGGCGCCCTCCCGCCCCGCGGAGAGCGCCACCCGGCGCACGGAGCCGACGGCGGGACGTCGCATGCGACCCGGCCGGCAGGGCGGCTCGTTCGGCGACCGCCCGGCCCCGAGGCGTGAGGGCTTCCGGAGCACGCGGTTCGAGATCGGCACCCCGGTCGACCGCGGGCGACCCCGGAGCGGCGCCGCGGCACCTTCACCGACGACCGTCGCGGGCCCTGCGTTGCAGCCGGTCCCTGGCGGCTCCGCCGGTACGGGCTTGAGCATCGTGCTGACAGGACCGGGCCACGCCCGGTCTGAACCGTCCGGTTCTGGTGGAGGCCGTGACGCCCTCCTGATGCAGGTGCTCCGCGAGAGCGAAAGAGGTGCACTGGGCGGATTCAAGGAGCCGTCGCAACGCTGCTGGTCCGCGGCGATCTGAGAGGACGTCAAGTCCCATCTCGCCGGGTCCGTGATCGCTCGTTCGTGCGACTGCTTGCCGTTCGGGCCAGCGGTTGGGCGCGCGCATGCCCGACGACCCGCATCCCGGTCGTCACGAGCGGATGACGGGAATCGAACCCACGCTCCGAGCTTGGGAATCATGGGCGCTCTTCTGGCCTCTCCCCTGGTCAGGCGGCCTTCATGGACTTGGGGGCACACCTTGGCCATGACCTGTGTGACCGTGATCGCCCGTGGCGTACCGCTGCATCTGGTGCACGAGTGGTGCGGCAGTACGCCACGAAAAGTCTTCGGGGGCAGTTGACCCTCGGTGAGGTATCGGGGCAGGCATCGATCGCTGGGAAACCTCCGGACCACCGAGACCGATCTTTGCCTGGGGCCGTTCGACGGGACCGCTCACACCAACGGAGGAGCCTGGCCCCGTCGGTCACGGTTCGCGTCCGCCGTCTGCCCGATCCTGGCGGCGGACCGCATCTGCCCAGGCCGTGGGCAGGGAGCCAGCTCGCAAACCCATCTCTGCCCGAAGAGGAACGATGAAGCGCTTGCCCACGTTCGCTCACGCTGCCAGGACTGCCGTCGCGGTGGCGGGCTCCATGGCTGTGTTCGCCCTCCCCGCCGCTTCGGCAGCGGCGTCACCCGCCCCGCACCCGAGCGGGTCCGAGGGTCCGGTGTTCGTTCAGACGGACAACCCCGCCGGCAACGAGATCGTCGCCTACCGCCGCGCCGCCGACGGCTCCCTCAGCCGGCGGGGCACCTTCGCCACCGGCGGTAAGGGCGGCGTCCTCGACGGCTCGGTCGTCGACCACCTCGCCTCGCAGGACTCCCTCGTCTACGACTGTGCCCACCACCTCCTCTTCGCTGTCAACGCGGGCAGTGACACCGTCACCGTCTTCTCCGTCGACGGCGAAAAGCTCCACCGCGAGCAGGTCATCTCCTCCGGCGGAAGCTTCCCCGTCAGCGTCACCGTCCACAAGGACCGGGTCTACGTCCTCAACGCCCGCGAGGGCGGTTCCGTCCAGGGCTACCGGATCGCCGGAGGCAAGAGGCTGGAGCGGGTGGCCGGGTGGAAGCGGGAGCTCGGCCTCGACACCACGGCAGCGCCGGAGTTCACCCATACCCCCGGCCAGGTGTCCTTCACCGACGACGGTTCCCGACTGATCGTCACCACGAAGGCCGGCGGCAGCAGCATCGACGTCTTCGGAGTGAGCCCGTCCGGAGCCCTCTCCGCCCGGCCCGTCGTGAACGTGGAGAACGGAGCGGTTCCCTTCGGCTTCACCTTCGACGGCCACGGCCGCCTGGTCGTCGCCGATGCCGGCACCAACGCGGTACTGACCTTCGCGATCCGCGGGGACGGCAGCCTCGTCCGGCTCGACGACGCGCCCACCGGTCAGCAGGCGACCTGCTGGATCGCCCGCGCCGGGGACCGCTTCTACGCCTCCAACGCCGGCAGCAACACGCTCTCCGGGTTCCGGCAGACCCGCCGGGCCACGCTCGAACCGCTCGGCGACACCGCGACCGGTGCGGGCACCGTGGATTCCGCCGTCACCCCCGACGAGCGCTTCCTGTACGTCCAGACCGGTGGTACCGGCGGTGTCGACGCCTTCCGCGTCGAGCCGGACGGCTCCCTGGACAAGGTCGGCACCGTCACCGTCCCCGACGCGGTCGGCGGGGAGGGAATCGTCGCCCTGTAGCCCCGACGCCCGGAAAGCCACCGCCGGGCAGTAAATGACCGGATCGAACGGCCCGACCGTACACGCCGGATCCGAGCCGGCACCTCCGGGCGAAGAGGCACGGGGACTGGGAGGAGCGTGGAAGGTACAGGCCCCGTCCGCTCCGCGTCTCCTTCCGCCGAACCTGTTGGGAACCGGCTCCAGGCAGTTCGGATGGGCTAGCATCTGTCCCCACCAGGGGGGCCTGTCCAGCGTGACGTGAGCACCCACCGGCGTACCCGAAGTAGGAGCCGAAGCCTCCGTCATGTCGTACTCCGCAGAGATCAGCCGTACTAATCCGGGTTGTTTCATCTTCCTTGTCGACCAGTCGACGTCGATGGGTGACGCGATCGGTGACGAAGCCCAACAACAGAAGGCCGATGTCGTCGCGAACGCCATCAACCGGCTGCTCACCGAACTGTCGGTCAAGTGCGCCAAGGAAGAGGGCGTCCGGGACTACTTTCATGTCGCGGTCGTCGGCTACGGGCATTCAGTCGGTTCCGCGTTCGGGGGCGCTTTGGCCGGCCGTGACCTCGTTCCACTGGGTGAGGTCGCCAACAACCCCGCGCGGGTGGAGAACCGGGTGAAGAAGGTCTCGGACGGGGCCGGCGGACTGGTGGAGACCAGCGTCAGTTTCCCGGTGTGGATGGATCCGGTCGCGCAGGGCGGCACGCCGATGACGCGCGCGTTGGGATACGCGGATTCGCTGGTAGCTCGGTGGATCGAAGAACACCCCGGGGGCTTCCCGCCGATCGTGCTGAATCTTACCGACGGTGAATCGACCGACGGCGATCCGACCAGCGCGGCGATATCCATCGCGTCGCACGCGACAGCCGATGGCACCGTGCTGCTGTTCAACCTTCATGTCTCCGCGGGCGGCGGTTCGCCGATCACGTTCCCGGACGCGGAGGCAGGTCTGCCGGACTCATATGCGCGGACACTCTTCGAGATGTCCAGCGTCCTGCCGAGCCACATGCGTTCCTACGCGGCCTCGCAGGGCCACCGTGTCTCGGAAGATACCCGAGGATTCGTCTACAACGCCGACATCGTCTCGGTAGTGGAGTTCCTGGACATCGGAACCCGAGCCACTGAACTGCGGTGACGGGGGTGGCGCCCAAACTCTTCGTGAATCGGTTCCTGGTTCCGAAGGAAGGAAGCTCCGACCTCGAATGTGAGGACGCGATCGAGGTGCGGCCGAGTCTGGACCCCGACGACGCCCTGGACGCCCCTTTGTCCGCCGCTGTCGCGGACGGGGCCTCGGAGAGCATGATGGCCTCTCGGTGGGCGCAGTCTCTGGTGCGGGAGGCCGCGGAGGTCGGTCTGCTGCATTCCGAGGTATTCGGCGACCCGCGCTCGTTGTCGGCAGAGCTCGTACGCCGAGCCGTCGAGCCATGGGACGACCAGATCAAGGAGTACTGCGCTCGTCGGCAGGCCGGTGGGCGTCCCGTGCAGTGGTACGAGCAGCCGGGCCTTGAGAAGGGCGCGTATGCCACGCTCGTCGCCTTGCGCCTGCAACCCCTGCCACCTGGGGTTCCAGACGAGGACGGGCGAGCCTCGCACGGTCCTGCATGGGCTTACACGGCCGTCGCGCTCGGCGACAGCTGCCTGTTCCACGTCTCCGGCGGCGCGGCGACGTCGTTCCCCCTGACCGCGTCGGCGGAATTCGGGCTCAACCCGCGGCTCCTTGGCAGCCGTAACCACGACGTCGACCTCATCGCCGACCGTCTGTCCTTCTCCCGCGGCCACTTGCGTGACGGCGACGAACTTCTGCTGGCCACGGACGCCCTCGCCGCGTGGTTCCTCCGCGGTTGCGAGGATCGGTCCCGCCCTTGGCTCGAACTCGGTGAGGCGGCCGGGGGAGGGCAGTCTGCTTTCGGCGCTTGGGTTCACGAGCAGCGCGAGGGGCAGCTGATGCGCAACGACGACGTAGCGCTGGTACGCGTTCTGGTTCGTGACGAGGGGGCCGGTGACGCCGATGGCCGCGACGCCGGGTGACCCGCGGGCGGGAACCGGCCCTGGGACACGGCGTACCCGCAAGTTCCCCACCGGCGGGCAGTACGTGGAAGCGCTGCAGAACACGACCGTGTGCTTCAGGGACCCGGAACTCAAGAGCGGTACGGTCAAGCGCGATCCCGTGCTCGGCCCCAAACCCATCTCCGGGAACTTCGCCAGCGTCTTCTCGGTGACCTCACGGACGGGGCGGCGCTACGCCGTCAAATGCTTCACACAGGACGTTGCCGCCCAGGAGTCGCGGT
This sequence comes from Streptomyces sp. NBC_00223, assembly GCF_036199905.1. Lineage (NCBI taxonomy): Bacteria > Bacillati > Actinomycetota > Actinomycetes > Kitasatosporales > Streptomycetaceae > Streptomyces > Streptomyces sp. NBC_00223. The sequence continues at coordinate 4,439,266 of NZ_CP108109.1, forward strand.
ACGACGCGATCAGCCGCCATCTGGCCGCTCTGGACGGCGCCGCGCTGTCCCAGCCGTGGAATGTCGGCTTCGAATACCAGCCACAGGGCGTCTTGGTCACTGGTGAGTGGTATCCCATGCTCAAGATGGAGTGGGCGGAGGGCAGCGGTCTGATCCGCTGGATCGAGGATCACCGCGCCGACCCGGCGGCACTCGCCTCGCTCGCAGACCGCTTCGCAGCCCTGGCCGCGGACCTGGCCACCGCTGGAGTCGCCCACGGTGACCTTCAGCACGGCAACCTGCTCGTCGCCCAGGACGGTACCTTCCGGCTCGTCGACTACGACGGGATGTTCGTACCCGCCCTGTCAGGGCACCGGGCCACCGAGATGGGTCATCGCAACTACCAGTCGCCGCAGCGCTCGGACGCGGACTTCGGCCCCGATCTGGACCGATTCTCGGCATGGGTCATCCACTTCTCGTTGGTCGCGCTGTCCACCGATCCATCGCTGTGGGGCCAACTGCACGAGTTCGGCGGCGAGTTCCTGCTGCTGACGGAGGACGACTTCCAGGCGCCGGCTGCGTCACTGCGCTTCGGGACGCTGCTGAGCCACCCTGACAGCGGACTGCGCGATCTGGCCGGCCGCATAAGGGATCTGTCCACGCAGCCGCTGGCCGCCCTCCCTGCCCTCCCCTCGCTGCCGCCGGGCGCGTCCCCGTCATCTGCCGGCCCGCACCGGACGCGGCGGTCGGCGCCCGCGGTAACGGATCCGCCGGGTTCGACACCACCTGTGTCCACCGCGCTTCCCCCATGGCTGACAGGACACTTGCCACCGCCCGTCGCTGGGGCAGCCTCGGGTTCCGTATCCCCTTCGACAGGTTCGGGTTTTCGGCGCCGCAGGCGGGCCGACGTCGTCCTCGCTGCCTTCATGACGTTGCTTCTTGTCGCTCCGGCGTCGCTGACGGCCACTTCTCTCCTTGCGGCCTCGGCCTACCCCACCGTGCAAGGGGGTGCACTGCTCGCCATGCTCGGGGCCGGCGGTGTGGGCCGCCGTACCCGGTCCGAGCTGCGAGCGGTACGCGTACGACGACGCGATCTGAGGAGTCGTTCCCGGGCGGTCGGCGACCCGGGGAAGGCCCTGGTGAAGCTGGACCAGGAGGCCCAAGCGCTGGACTGGCGGATACGGGACAGGGAGGCGAAGGCGTCCGCCCGCATGCAGCAACTCCAGTCGGAGCAGCAAACCGGGGCGGCGCGTATCGCCATCACGCTGAATCAGCGTCTCAGCGCTATCAGCAGCGAGCTCGCGGCCCTGCCCCGCCGTGAACAGGAGCGGCGTGAGAAGGCGCTCGCGCCGCTTCAGCAGAGCCACGTTCAGGACCGGCTCCGGCGCACTCCTATCCACGAGACCGCGAAACTGACGAACTTGGGTGCCAAGACCACTGACGCGCTCATCGCCGCCGGTATCAGGACCGCCGCAGACTTCACCCGGGTCCGCTATGTCTCAGGAGGCGGATACGGCACCGTCACCGCCCTGTTCGTCCTGGCGAACGGCCACCAGGTCAAAGTCCCGAGCATCGGTGAGAAGCGGGCCCGAACCCTTGAGAGCTGGCGGCAGGACATCGAGAACCGAGCGCGGCAGACGGCACCTGTCAAGCTCTCCCCCGCCGAACTGCGCAGCCTGGCAGCACAGACCGCGGCCGACCGCACCCGGCTCCAGAACGAACGGAAGAAGGCCGAGGCCGACGCTCAGACGCGTCACGACCAGTTGCAGGGGCGCATCGCGGCCGAACTGCGCGCCGTCGTGGACGCCCAGAGCGCGGCCCGCGCCGATGACGCGCGTGTCAGGGCGCAGATGAGTCAACGCCGCGCCGAGCTTGCCTTGCTACGAGACGACCGCGACAGAATCGACGCCGCGCTGGTACGCGAACAGCGGACGCGGCGCGGTCTCGCTTACCACCGTTACCTGAGGTTCCTCGTCACGGGCAGGTGAGTCGGAAGAGGTACCTCAGTGCCATGGCGCGGGACCGGTCCGGGAAGCCCAGCCGGCCAGGGCGTCGCCGTCGAAGAGGCGTATGCCGACGCGCACCGCATAGTCCCGTGCGGGCCGGGTGAACCGGCTCGTGGTGACAATCGCGGCCAAATGGCCGCCATGAGGGTGGCGGTACGTCCCGTTCACTTTCTGTACGTCACCGCTGCCGACCGTGGAGCTGGGACCATACCGCTTCGCCTGGAGGACCAGGCGGCGACCGTCAGGGGCGGTCGCGATGACGTCCGCCCCGAGATCCCCGGAGCCACCCACGACCCGGACGTCCCTGCATCCGTCCCGTCGGCACAGGAATGCCAGCGCGTGCTCAAACTCCTTTGGCGACATGGTCCAGTACGCCTCCGTGTGCTGGGCCCGGGCGGCCCACAGGGCTCGGAGTTCGGTCCGCTTCCGGATACGTCGGACCGCCACCGTCACGGTGGCGGCGAGCAAGCCGACGAGGATCAGCACCCCGAGCACCGGGTGAGCGGCAATGAAGGCGATCAGCATGATCACCCCGATCGCTGCGGCGCCGACAGTGAGGCGCCGCTCGGTGCGTACGCCTGACCGGCGTAAAGCCGGCCTTCTGTGTCGGACATCGCGGCGCTGTGGAACGGCCAAGCTGATCCCCCAAGGACCTCGTACGGCAGAGCAATTGTGCCGGGTGGACACCTCCGATACGGCGCGTGGCAGCACTTGTCGAGGTCCGTGGAGGATCTTCCGACTGGGAGGAGGCCGAACGACGCTTCGCGCTGCGGGGCTGGCCCGTTCGGGTCTTCGGGGTGTCGAAGTCCTCGGCCGACCGGATCATCGACCACCTCGGCCCGCCGCTCGCACTCCGGCCCTGTAAGCGGTTCCGCAAGGACACCGTGCTCATCGTGGACGGCACCCTGGTGCCCACGCGACCACACCATCGCCGAGCAGCAAAGCGCCTCCCCGGTCGTGCAGAGCCGGACTGTGGTCGACCGTGCGGCACCGCTGGACCGTGGTGCGGCAGCGGTGCACGGCCCGAGACCTCATCTGGAAACGGCACCAGGCATGCCTCATGGCGGGTGGCGGCGCGAAAGAGAGGGTGCGGCCCATGGGTGACGCTGAGTAGGACATCGAGTACTTTGAGGTCGTCGGTGCCGAGGGCGGGGAGTCACAGGCACCGGGTGATTCTCGATGGGGATACCGTAACCAGCACGGCTCGGGGGTGGGTGGCTGTGGGTCGGCCGACGGATTGGCATGTGCTGGATCTGGACCGGGACCCCGTGCCGGGTGATCCGTACGAGGTGAAGGAACTCGCCCGCAGGCTGGGGGACTTCGCCGACGATGTCGCCTCCGCGCTGCGCTCGGTCCGCGGGCTGGGCGGTGACACCGCCGTCCAGGAATGGGCGGGGCTGTCGGGGGAGGAGTACCGCAGCCAGTTCGGCGACCTGCCCGGCGAACTCGACAAACTCGAACGCTCCTACCGCCTCGCCTCCGGCGCCCTGGACGACTACTGGCCCCAGCTCCAGACCGCACAGGCCGACGCCGACCGCGCCCTGGCCCACGGCCGCACCGCCCGCGCCGACCTCGACGCCGCCCACAACCAACTGACCAACGCCGACGCCTGGGTCAAACGCGCCCAGGACAAATCCCAGCAGTACCAGGCCGACCCCCAACCCGGCGTCCCCCCGCCCACCGAGGAAGAAGTCCGGGCCGCCACCCGCAACGCCACCGACGCCAACATCGCCCGCACCACCGCCTCCGCGGCCGTCCACGACGCCCAGGCACGTCTGAACGCCGCCAAGGAACTCGCCGCCCAGGCAGCCGGCCTGCGCGACACCGCCGCCACCACCGCACACCACGCCCTGCACGAGGCGTCCCACGCCGGCATCCGCAACAAACACTGGTGGGAAAAGGCCGTCGACTTCGTCGCCGACCACTGGGACCAGATCATCGCCGCCTGCAAGATCATCGTCGCCGTCCTCGGCATCGTCGTGATGATCATCGGCGGACCCCTGGCCTGGCTCGTCCTCGCCGCCGCGATCCTCGTCCTCGCCGACACCCTCACCAAATACCTCAAAGGCCAAGCCAGCCTCTGGGACGTCCTCTTCGCCGCCCTCGACTGCATCCCCATGTTCAAAGGCCTCACCACCGCAGGCGGCCTCCTCAAAATGGCCCGCGAACTCCCCACCCTCCTTAAATCCGGCAAAGCCCTGGAGAACATCGCCAACAGCATCCGCAAAAGCGGCGCGGCCCTGCGGGATCTGCGCGAAACCGCCGTCAACATGTCCAAGCGCTTCAAGTGCGGCGATCCCGTCGATGTCGCCACCGGCGAGATGGTCATGTCGGCAGTCGACGTGCAACTGCCCGGAGTACTGCCACTGGTCCTGGAACGGCACCACGTCTCGGCCTACCGCACCGGCCGGTGGTTCGGACCGTCGTGGGCCTCCACACTCGACCAGCGTCTCCTCCTGGACGACCAAGGAGTGCGGTACACCTCCGAGGACGGGATGGTCCTCCACTACCCCGTCCCGGCGCCGGATTGGGACGTTCTTCCCGGTGAAGGGCCCCGTTGGCCGCTGCGCTGGGACGGTGTACCCGGCGGGGAGATCCGTATCACCCGACCGGACCGCGGGCAGACCCTCCACTTCCGCGCACTGTCCCGCGGTTCTCTCACCGAGCTGCCCCTGGCCGCGATCAGCGATCGCAACGGCAATACGAGCACCCTTGTCTACGGCGAGGACGGCATCCCGCGCGAGATCCGCCACAACGGCGGATATCGCATCGGCCTGTCGACGGCCGACGGGCGGGTGACCGAACTCCGTCTGCTGAGCCACCCCGACCGGCCGGTCCTGCTGCGCTACGGGTACGACGACCGCGGTGACCTGAGGCGCGTCACCGACTCCTCCGGCCTGCCGTTCCGCCTGGGCTACGACACCGACCACCGGGTCGTGAGCTGGGTGGCCCGCGGGGGCACCAAGTACCACTACACATACGACGCCGCAGGCCGCTGCATACGCACCACCGGCTCGGACGGGGTCCTCGACTACGGCTACGTCTACGACACCGAGAATCGCACCACGCGCGTCACCGACTCCCTCGGACACACGACGACGTACGAGTTCAACGAGCTGGGCCAGCTGGTGCGGACGATCGATCCCCTCGGTCACGCCACCGTCCGTAGGTGGGACCGGTACGACAACCTGCTGTCCCGCACCGACGCCCTGGGCCGCACCACGTACTACGAACACGACGCGGCAGGCCGCCTGACCCGTTTCATCCGGCCCGACGGGGCCGCCACGACGATGGCCTACAACGACCTCGGTCTGCCGGAAACGGTCACCCTGCCGGACGGTGCTCGCTGGCGACACGAATACGACGAGCGGGGCAACCGCGTCCGCACCGTCGACCCGCTGGGAGCCGCCACCGCTCGCCGGTACGACGACCACGGTCGCCTCGTCCGCATCACCGACGCCGTGGGTGGCGTACACGAGGTGGTCCCCGACGACGCGGGTCTTCCCGTGACCAGCATCCGTGCCGACGGCGCCGTCACCGCCTACGCACACGACCCCTTCGGCCGGATCGTCACGATCGTCGATCCGCTCGGCGGCGAGTCCACGCTCACGTGGACGCCGGAAGGAAAGCTGCGCGGCCGGAGATGGCCGGACGGATCCGGCGAGCACTGGAAGCACGACGCCGACGGCAATCTGATCGAGCGCACAGAGCCGCACGGAGCGGTGACCCGCTTCGCGGTCGGCGCCTTCGACCTCCTGACGGCCAAGACGCTCGCCGACGGCACGGTCCTGAGATTCGACTACGACACCGAATTGCGCATCACCTCGGTCACGAACGCCGCCGGCCGGCGCTGGACGTACGAGTACGACCCCCGGGGACTGCTCGTCGGCGAGACGGACTTCAACGGGCGGACGATTCGCTATCGGCACGATGCCGCGGGCCAGCTCGTCGAACGCGTCAACGGTGCCGGCGAGGCCGTCCGATACGTCAGGGACGCGGCCGGCCGGGCCGTCGAGTGGCACAGCGGCGCCGCGGTGACCACGATGGAGTACGACGCGGCGGACCGTGTCGTCCGCGCGGTCAACGCCGACGCGGAACTCATCGTCGAGCACGACGCGTTGGGCCGGGCAGTCCGCCAGACCGTCAACGGCAGGACACTGACGAACGTCTACGACGCACTGGGCCGCAGAACGGAACGCCGCACCCCCATAGGCGCGGTGAGCACATGGGAATGGGACGCCGGGACGCGGGCCGGCGCCCTGCGCACCGCCGGACGGCGGGTCGCGTTCTCGTACGACGGCGGCGGTGCGGAGACCGGCCGCACCGTCGACCAAGGCGTCGTGGACATCCGGCAGCGGTGGGACGCCAAGCGCCGTGTCGTCTCCCGAACGGTCAGCCGCGGCGGAACGGCCGACGAGCCCCGGGCGCTGGTACGCCATCGGAGCTACCGCTACCGGGAGGACGACCACCTCACCGGTGTGACGGACGAGTCCGGTGGACACGACTTCGCCCTCGATCCGGTCGGCCGGGTGCTCACCGTCTCGGCAGAGGACTGGGCGGAGAGCTACGCGTACGACTCCGCGGGCAACATGGTGCACGGCATGTGGCCCGCGGAGGCGGCGGGCGGGAGCAGCGCCCCCGACACCTCCCCGGCGACCGGGAGCCGCTCCTACGACGGGACACTCATCCGGCGTGCGGGCCGGACCACTTACACGCACGACGAGCAGGGCCGGGTCGTGCGGCGGGTCCGCCGGACGCTCTCCGGTGCCAAGGCCACCTGGCGGTTCGTCTGGAACGCCGAGGACCGGCTCACCGAGGCACACACTCCCGACGGCCGTCGCTGGCGCTACCTCTACGATCCCCTCGGCCGTCGGACGGCGAAGGTCGAGACGACCGCGGACGGCACCGTCGTCACCCGGACCGACTTCGTGTGGGACGGCACGCAGTTGGCCGAACAGACTCTCTCCGCCGGGGACGGGTCTGCCTCCCTCACCGCTGTGACCTGGGACGCCATGCCCGGAAGCCGTCAACCGGTCGGCCAGACCGAACGCGTCCTCACCGCCTCGTCGGCGCAGAGCGACATCGACGCGCGCTTCTACTGCATCGTGACCGACCTCGTCGGGTCGCCGACCGAACTGATCGGCATGGACGGCGAGGTGGCGTGGCAGGCGGACAGCACCCTCTACGGCAACCGCGGGCCGGGCGCGGCGCGGAGCGTCGACTGCCCGCTGCGTTTCCCGGGCCAGTACTTCGACGCCGAGACGGGACTCCACTACAACGTCTTCCGCTACTACGACCCCGAAGTGGGCGGGTATTACAGCCCCGACCCCCTCGGGCTCGACGCCGGACCGAATCCTCACGCGTACGTTCCCAACCCCATGTCCTGGTGCGACCCCCTCGGGCTGAAGTGCCTGGAATTCTTCACCGTTCAGGGACTCGACGACGCGGCGCGGTTCCGGAGCACCGGCGAACCGTGGCCACTGGAGATGCACCGAGCGCACTTCGGTCCGGGCGTGTACTCCTGGGGGTCTCGAACCGAGGCCGAGAAATACCTCGCTCTCAAGCTGCGCAGATCGGAGAACGCCGATCTCGAACTGATGAGGTTCACCGTTCATGAGAAGGACTTCGCCAAGCTCAAAAAGGTCGACATCTCGCAGATGACCGACGACGAGGCACAGGCTTTTCTCGACCGCTACAGTCTGATGTCCGATACCGGAAAAGCCGATCACGGTCTCGAATACATCACCAGGCCCACCGGGATGGGCCCGGAGCACTTCTTCGACAAGTCCGTCTTCGGTCTGCTCAGGTTCGACTAGTACGTTCGACTGACGCGTTCGACCAGCACGTCGACGGGTACGTCGATGAGTACGCGCGATCAACCAGGAGTCCTTTTGAACCCTCGCCCATTCGTCTACCGCAAGATCCTCGGCCCCTGGGCTCTCTACGTGGAACTGACTGCGGGAGTTGCCCCGGGCACGCCGGGCACGCTGCCGCGGGATGCCCGTCGCATCACCGACCACCTGTGGTTGGCCGTGGTTGACATGACAGCGCTTGAAGAGGACGTGCAGCAGCTGGAGTTCGGCCTGCGTCAGGTCGCCGACGCGATTGCGACCGCGCGCCCCGAGCAGTTGGTGGTCGTACAAGTGGAGGCCCTGAGCTACCCGTTGACCGACTACCAGCCCGAAGCGGCGGCGGCGGCCATCGCGGGATGGGCGGCGCGGGAGTTCGACTTCACCCCTCCGGACATCGCGGTGACCTTCGATCGTACGGACGGATACACGCTCACCTGGCCCTCCCCCACCTGACCCGAGGTGACCGTCTCCAAGGGGCCGGCCGTTTCCACGCGAAGGCGGTGGCCGAGAGCGACAACGTGTTCAGGTCACTGAAAATGAGTCTCGCCATTTGAGAAAACCTCGGTGACCAGCGGTCAACCACGGGCATTCGGCGCCTGCGCGCCCCCGAATTGACCTGGACAACAAACAAGCCCCAGGCCGTTAACCTGAGGCTTTGCGATGGAGCGGATGACGGGAATCGAACCCGCGCTCTGAGCTTGGAATCACGGGGGCTCTGTCGGCGACCGTACTGGTCAGCGGCCGGTTCGGCCCCGAAGTACCAGATGGGCGGGTTCCGTTGGTGCCCGTGGCGGACCCAGCCATACCGCTGTACGTGGTGCGGGCGTGGTGCGCCGGGCACGCATCACCGCTCGTGCAGGATGGTGGGCCGGGTGACGGGGACGACGGTGAGGAGGCCGTCGAGGCCCTTGTAGTCGTCGGGGTTGGTGGTGAAGAGAGGGAGCTCTTCGGCGATGGCGATGGCGGCGATCATGAGGTCGGCGACACGGCGGCGTGGTTTGCGGCCGGCGCCGATCACGGCGGCGCAGACCCTGCCGTAGAGGCGGGCGGCTTCGGTGTCGAAGGGGATGGGGTCGAACTCGTTCTCGGCGCGTTGCAGGATGTCCAGACGCCGGCCCCTTTCCGCGTGCTCGTCGTAGTCGCTCTGCTCCTCGTTCCTGCGCACTTCGTGGGGTCCCGCGGAGAGTTCGGCCAGGGTGATGGCGCTGATCGCCACCTCGGCGGGGAGTTCCGCGGGGTCGAGCCATTTGCGCAGGATGACGATGTTGGTGTCGAGCAGGCCCTGCGCGTACTCAACGGCCATAGGGGTCGTCCGTCTCCTGCTCGGCGGTGGCGTCCTGGTCGGCCCGGAACGCCTCCAGCGAGACGTCCGACGCCGTGCGGGACATGGCCGCGAACTCCGCACGCGCAACGAACCGCCTGCGTCGGCGTAGCGGGATCAGCTCCCCGATCTGATGCCCGTCGCGGGTGACGGTGAAGGACTGCCCGCCCTGGACGGCGTCCATGATCTCTTTGGACCGGCTGCGCAGGTCGCGCTGGGTGATCTCGGGCTGCGCTGACATGGCTCCAAGGTAGCACTTGGTAGCACCAGGTGCTCCGCGACGCGGGCGGGAGCCCTGTCAGACCCCTCAACCAGGCTCGTCGTATGAGCGTGAGATCAGACTTGACCTTGGATGTGCATCTCGGGCGTGTGCTGGATGCGGCCGTGCATCCGGACGTGAAAGCGGCTCTCGTGTCAGCGAGACGGCATATGAACAGCGGGAGCAGGGGTCACCGCAGGGGCGGAAAGATCCTTGTCCACATGCTGGAGGCAGTTCGCCGACGCGCGGCGGACGTCGGCGAGTGGCAGGTCGTCCGGCTCGTTCAGGACTCCTTGGACTACGCCGAAGGACGAATCCTCCAGCCCGACCTCAATGACCGGTACCGACTGTTCCAGGACGGCGTGCGCAACACGAACCTGCAGAGGGGTGTCGGAAACGTGCTGCGGACCGGATTCAGGTTTGCCGCAGAGGCGAGCCGCGAGTACGCGGACGCGAAGCCCCAGGCGGGAGTGGACGATCTGATCGCGTACTTCAGCTCGCTCGCGGAGGACGCGCGGTTCCTTGAGGCACCGGAGGACCGGCCCGGGCGGTATCGCGTTCTCCGGGGAAGGGCCGAGATCGCCGTGTGGCTGGAACGCGTACTGCAGGAACGAGTGGACATCGAGGACCCGGAAGAGGCTGCGCGTCGGATCGTCACCTCACCCGAAGCCATTGCTCTTCTTGCCGCCGACACGCAGGGGCAGATGATCTTCAGAGCGGCGGAGTTGCAGCGCCGAGCGGTCGGCCTGAAGGCTTTGCGCAAGGTCGTGGAGGACACCACGGCTTCCGAACACGCGCTTCAGCGCGCCCTGGAGGGGCAGCACTGGATCTTCGGCGGGCGGTTCGTCGGAGAGGCAGCCCACCGCAGGCTGGTGCCCGGGGATGAGGTCGACATTCCTCTGATTCGCGGAGACGGCGCTTTGCACGTAGTCGAGTTGAAGCGCGCAGCGAGCCTGGTCGGCCCGCTGGTGAAGAGGCACCGCGGTTCGTGGGTGCCTACCGCGCAGGTGCACGACGCCGTCGGCCAGGCGGTGAACTACCTGGTCGGCCTGGACGAGAATCGCTACCGGATCCGCGAGGAACTCGGCATCGAAACCCGCCGGGCCAGCGCGATAGTCCTGATAGGACACCCCTCGGTCCAACCCTCCGTTCCGGAGGAGTCGATCAACGAGGCACTTCGCACCTTCAATACCCATGTGAATCGCGTGGAGGTGCTTACGTACAAGGAGTTGATCGACAACGCCGAGCGTTCCTTGGGCAGCGAGCCTTCGGCGTAATTCCGCAGGCTTCCGTCGAGCCTGCGGCTTGCCCCATTGAATCCGCAGCCGAAATCGCCAGAGCGGCTATAGTGGTTTGCGGCCATGAGAAAACCCCAGGCTGTTGAACTTGGGGCTTTTATATGGAGCGGATGACGGGAATCGAACCCGCGCTCTGAGCTTGGGAATCACGGGGGCTTTGTTTACGTAGCTTCTGGGCAGCTGGCTGTTGTGGTTTTTGGGATGCTGGCTGGCAGTCGGGTGTCTGGCCGCGACTGTCCGTGGAATACTCACATTGAACCAACTCCCGAGAAGGCGACAAAAAGGGCATGGTACCTGCGAAGTCGAATGTCGACTTCCTGATGAACAGGGTACAATCGCCATGACCCATCGCCCGGCCGCCGCACAGAGCGGATCCGAACGAGTCGGATGAAGCCCACCGCCTCGACGGCCACAGCGCCTGCAAGCGTTACGCCGCACAACTTCCGCACCAGTTCCAGTGCTTGGCTCCGTAGAAACTCGCAGGTCAGCCAGAATTCTCCCCGCGCCCGCAGAGATTTTCCCGTTTCGTGCTCGGGCATCGGGAGGTTCGTCTGTGCTTCTGCGCAAGTGGGGGGTGTTTCCCATCCTCCGCAACGCACTGATGTTCCACCCGACATGACCACGGCCTTGCTCCGAGGGCCATTAGCCCCAGTTCACCGTGGAGTTTGGCTAAAGGAAAAAACGTCACACGAAGCAGTTACCGTGGTGGCAGACCCTGATTGCTGGGCTCAGCCTCCTGAGTGTGCTACTCAGCACTCGGCGGTGACCTGTCTCGTGCTCCACGAACGATCAGCTGATGGAGTGAGCGACCGCTGCAATGGCCTTTTCGGTCGAGACGTTTGGCGCGTCGATCGCTTTGAAGCGTGAGTCGCGGCCCCTATGCGGTGCTCAATTGCGCGATCTCCCGGGCGCAGCCCCAGGAGAGGGTGACGCCGGCACCGCCATGGCCGTAGTTGTGGAGGATGGTTCTGCTGTTGGCACGGTGTTCGGCTTCGACGCGCACTACTGGACGTGTGGGGCGGGCGCCGACCCGGTGGGACAGGATGCGGGCTTGTGCGAGGCGGGGTTCGACGGCTGTGCAGCGGTTCAGGATGGCCTCTGCGGCGGATGGGTCGGGGGAGAGGTCACCTCGGTCGTCAATGGCGGTGCCGCCCAGGACGGCGGTGTCGCCGTGGGGGTAGATGCACAGCAGGTCGGGGGAGGTGCCGGTGTCCTCGGAGAAGAATTCGGTGAGGCCCGGGTTGGTGACGATCACGTGCTGGCCTCGGATGGGGCGTAGGTCGTTGTCGGCGGCCAGCTGGCGTGTGCCGAGGCCGGAGCAGTTGACGACGACAGGGCCGAGTGTGGGGTCGTCCAGGTCGGTGATCGTGCCCTGCGTGATGGTGGTGCCGGTCGCGAGCAGGCGGGCCCGCAGGTGATTGAGGTAGACGGGCATGTCGATGAGGGGGACCTCGAAGCGGTATCCCGTCGTGAAGCCGGTCGGCAGGTCTTCCGGCGGGCACGGCTGGAAGCCGGGCAGCGTCGTGGCCCACTCGGGCGGTGCGTCCGCCTGCCGTGAAGCCTCGATGCCGGAGGTGATGCGCACGCCCGTGCTCGGGTCGTCCGCCAGGGACCGGAAGACCTCCAGGGAGTGCCGGCTCCATTCGTCGACCTTGTCCTTGGGCTCGACGAGGTACGGTCCCCACATCGCCCCGGCGGCAAGGGACGTGCGGCCGGGCACCTCTTCGGCAACCACCCTCACACGTACGCCGGCTTCGGCGAGAGCGATGGCAGTTGTCAGGCCGGACACGCCGGCCCCGATGACGGTCACGTGCTCGACTCCAGTCACGGAACCGACCCTAGCGTCCGGAAACTGCCTCGGCCGGGTGCCCGGCGAGGATGTGTTCGAGTTCGGGGAGGAAGCTGCGGACGTGTGGGTTGCGCTGGCGGCGACGTAGGTCTCCGGCGAGCAGTTGGAGGACGGCCGTGCTGCGTGGGGAGCGTACGGTCGTCAGGCGTTGGGTAGCGGTGCCCGCGATCTGGCAGGCCAGTTCAGTCTCGCCGAGGGCGGTGTAACCGAGTGCGAGCCAGGAGCCCTCGAACAGGGCGCGGCGTTGGCTCGGGTCTGCGAGAGCAACGGTATGGGCGCCCGTGGAAAGCAGATCAGTCCCTTGGGCGACGAGGCGGCGGGCCTGAGAAGTGGCACCTTCGCTGCGGCGTACGCGGCCGAACTGGATAAGGGCGTAGCCGGCCTGGCAGTCGAGGTGGTTGCCGGTCAGGTAGTACATCCACCTCGGCTCGGACCCGTCGGGTGAGGAGGATTCGACCAGCTGACGGGCGGTTTCGCGCGTGCGGTCGAAGTCGGTCGTGCGTCCCGCAGTCGCATAGGCGTAGGCGAGACGGGAGAGCACTGATGCTCGGGCACCGGCCGGAGCGCCCTCGCTGGTGCGTGCTGCTGCTTCGCCGAGCGTGATGGCGTCGGACGGGTGGTCGCGGCTGGCGGCCTGGAAGGCGAGGTCGGCGAGGATGTGGGCGGCCAAGGGGCGGTCGTTGACCTGGTGGACGGCGCGCAGGGCGGTGGCGAAGTAGCGCTGGGCCAATCCGTGGTCGCCTGCGTCGAAGGCCATCCATCCGGCGAGCTGCCCGACTTCCCCGAGCGCGTGCAGAAGCCGGGCTGTCGTGTAGGGCGAGTGACCGCCTTCGTAGAGGAGTAGGGCAACAGCTCGGAACTGCGCACCGACGTAGGACAGGTGACGTGCGCCGCCGTGCTCGTCGTCCAGGAGTTGGAGGAGAGGAAGGTTCTGCTCCACCTGCTCGACGAGGGGGTCCATCCCGGCAGGGCGGGCGAGGCGGTCTGTGAACGAGCCACGGCCGGCCGTACCGTCCAGGTAGTGCGAAACGATCGCCAGAAGCGCGCTGCCCGAGGTGGCCAGGAAGCGTCTGCGGTCGCGTAGACCGGCGACGACCCAGTCCTCCATGATCCCTCCCAGTTCAGCAGTGGTCCAAGGCCGCGCCAGGTCGCTGTCCACCGGCACCAGTGCCTGCGCGGGTGCCGACCGCCCGTGCCACAGCCACCCGACGGTCACTGTTCGGCCCAGTTCCTGGGAGAGCACGTGGGCGACCGCGGTGGGGAGCGGCGAGCGGGGCAGGCTCCCGTGATCACGCCAGTGATAGGGGGCTGACTCGGCGACGGTTCCCGCGCCGAAAGCCCGGTTGACCTTGCGCGCGAGGACTTTGGGGGTCCAGCCCAGTTCGTCCAGGCACGTGGTGAGCCGCAGGTTCGGCCCTTCCGATCGTCGGCTCATTCAGCGGTTCACCCCCGCGTCGCCGTACGCGCCTTCTCCCACCTGATGATGCAGCTCCGCGTCCGCGGTCACCCCTCGCCGCCGGGAAGTTGACCGAGTTGACCGCTTGATGGGCTCTTGCCTTCGCACGTTATCCGGTGTGCTGGTTCGGCAACAGAGGGCAACCAAGACCGGCGGCTGGCATCTGCAACCCCCGTCAGGTGTCAGCCGCCACCCCGATGCCGAGAAGAGGCTCCGCCGCATGAACCACCAGCAGCTTCCGGCTCCGGACGAGTTCCATGTCCGGGCCGGTGCGGAAGCCGTCAGCCGCGCACGCCGGAGGATCTCCGTGACGGCGCGGTTCTGGAACGTGCCCTTGTCCGACGCTGCCCTGGCCGACGTCGAACTGTGCGCGAGCGAGATCATCGCCAACGCCCTCACGCACGCCGGCAAGGAGTGTTGGGTGCGGACGCAGTGGACCGGCCAGTTCCTCCAAGTCGAGGTCACCGACCGCTCCTTCCGCCCGCCCGTCGCTTCCGAAGCCTCGTCCGACGACACCTCCGGCCGCGGTCTCGTGCTGGTGGAGAGCTTCTCCCACGGCTGGGGCTGGGTTCCCAGGGAACTGGGCAAGACCGTCTTCTTCGTCGTCGCCGATGAGGCTGTGCTTACCGGTTCCCAGCAGCGGAGCGGGCTCGTACGTACCGCGCAGGCGAGGATCGAGAGAGCACAGGACAGCGCGCCTGCCTCCACCCCGCAGCGTCAACCTGGGCAACGTCGCCGGCCGACAGCAGTCCCGCGCCGCCTCTCTTGCCTGGAATGGTCGTGATGACGACGGCCGTGGAAAGCGGCTTGCAGCAGCGCTTCGGCCCTCTCACACTCCACCACGATAAGCCGTTGTCCGTGACGTGGTGGGCATGCGGTGGCGAGGCGCTGCTCAAGGTCTACCGCGCGATCGAACCGGTGGAGCGGCGAAACCGCGAAGCCCAAGCGCTCACCTTGGCTCGCAGTTGGGGTGTGTCCACCCCGGCCGTACGGGCTGTCGGCGAGGAAGACGGCTACTGCTGGGTACTGGTCGACGCCGTCGGCGGTGCGGCCGCCAGACTCAGTTCACGCAAGAGCGTCGAAGGCTTCGTCCAGCACACACTGCGCTTGACCGCCGTTCTCCGAGACCGACCTGCCCTCGGAGGTCCGGGCACCGGCTGGTTACCAGCACGCGCCGGCAATCTGACCAACAGCGGCGCGCTCCTCCATCAACTGTCGCAGCGCTGCCGGCCGAAGCCCTGGTGGCCGGAGTTGTGCCAGTCGCTCACCAGCGTGGACGACGAGGAGTGTGTGCACCTGCACGGCGACATCAAGCCGGAGCATTTCCTGCGCTCCGGACGCAGCGTCCACGTCGTCGACTGGGAGGCGGCCGCCCGAGGACCGGTCGTCTGCGATCTCGCGGACGCCGCCTTCCACCTGATCCGTGACCTCGTCTACGCCGGGCCCTCGCCGCTGCCCCTCGACGTGATCGGCCGGCTTCCCGTAACCGGCCCGGTCGCCGCCTGGCGCCTGCTGCGCTGGCTCGACCGGCGCCGCCCGGGCGACCTCGACCTCGTACCCGCCCAGAGTCTGCGCGACCTGACGGCCTCCCCCGACCCGCCCGGCACCGTACGTGTCCTCGCCCGTCTGATCACCGCTCTGCGCGATGCCGGGGTGCCGCGGTGACCCACCGCACCTGCCCGTTCCTTCCGTTCAAGAGACACAGGAGCATGCCGTGAACCGAACTGCCAGGAACGTAGGACGAAGCCGGATCGTCATCGAGACCGGTACGCCGTACCCGGACGCAACCACCATCGTGGAGCGGAAGGGCCTGGGACACCCGGACACCCTCGCCGACCACCTCGCCGAGCGCCTCTCGCAGGCGTACAGCCGCTACACGCTGGAGAACTTCGGCGCCGTGCTCCACCACAACTTCGACAAGCTCGCCCTCCTGGGCGGGGCGAGTCGGGTCGAGTACGGCGGCGGTGGAATGACGGCCCCCGTCCGCGTCCTGATCAACGGAAGGGCCGCGCGTACCTGCGGCGACACCGAGATTCCCGTGGATGAACTGGCGGAGAACACGGTACGGACGTTCTTCGCCGAGCGCCTGCCCGCCGTCAGCGATCACCTCGACCTGCACTTCCACATCACCAGCAATTCCAGCCCCGGCGCCGTCATCACCGACGCCGACGCCCCGGAGCGCACGCGCTGGTTCGCCCCCCGATCCGTCGACGACTTACGCGAGCGGCGGGTCCTGATCGCCAACGACACCTCGATGGGTACCGGTTGGGCCCCGAAGGGCCCGTTCGAGTCCTTCGTGTGCGAACTGGCCGACGACTTCTCCGGTGTGAGCCCCTTCACCGAGACCCACCCCTGGTGCGGCAGCGACGTGAAGGTCATGGGCTACTACGAGGGCGACCGGGCCGACGTCGTCCTGTGCGTCCCCCAGAAGAGCCCGCTCGTGCCGGACCGCGCCGCGTACTTGGCCAACAAGGAGACGATCCTCGCCGAGTGCCGCAGTCTGGCCGGACTGCACCTGCCCGGCACGCCCGTCGACTTCCGTCTGAATGTGCGCGACGTGCCCGAGAAGGACGAGCTGTACTTCACGTACACCGGCAGCTCGATCGAGTCCGGTGACGAGGGCGTGGTCGGCAGGGGCAACAGGGTCAACGGCCTGATCACGCCGCTGCGCCCCATGAATATGGAGGGCGCCAGCGGCAAGAACCCCGTCTACCACGTCGGCAAGCTCTACAACCTGGCCGCGACCCGCCTGGCCCACCGACTGCACCAGGAGACCGGCGGGCACGCCGAAGTGCACATGGTCAGCGCGACGGGCGAGCCGCTGGATCAGCCGTGGCGCATCCTGATCCGTCTCTCCGAACCGAACGCCCAGGTCGACAAGATCCAGGCTTTCGTCCTGGAGACCCTGGCCGGACTCCCGGCACTCACCCAGGAGTTGGTCCAGGACGGGGTGCTGCTCAGTTGAAAACGGCCTCCCTTCCTCCTCTCCCGACGACCTGCCGCAGTCGGCTCACCGCGCATTACGGCTCGCCGGTAGAGGCGTGGCTCGACCGCGTCCCCGACCTGCTCACCACTGCCGCTCGCCGATGGGACCTGAACCTCACCGGTTACCACGACACCGGCCACGCCTCTGTTCTCGCCACGGCGCTGGACTCCCAGAGCCGCCCGGTTCTGGTGAAGGTGTGGCCGGACCCCGACCGCTACAGCCGAGAGACGGCCGCCCTGCGCCTGTGGCACCCCGGTCCCGGCCGAATCGTCCTCGCTTCCGACGACGACCTGTCCGCAGCAGCCCTCCGCATGATCGCCGCACAGCCGGGCGGCGACGAACCGCCGCTTGACCAGACAAGCCCGGTAGCCGAAGCGATCCAGCAGGCCCACAGCATCGGCCGGAGCGTGAGCCCTGGCACGTTCCCCCTGCTCTCGGACCACCTCCGCGACGAGATCCTTCCCCACATCCGGAAGCGCCAGGCCACCAGTCTCTACGGCCTTCTCACCACGCGAGTTGCCCCGCACCTGGCCGGCCTGTCCGACGACCCCGCCCGCAGGACTGTGCTGCACGCCGACCTCTACCGGGAGAACGTCGCCTTCAATCGCCACGGCCGCCCTGTCCTGCTCGACCCACTGCCCATGGAAGGCGATGCCGTCTTCGACTGGGCCTTCTGGTCCCTCTACTACCGTCTCGGGCACGACACCGAGGAACGGCTCCGCGAAGCCGCCCGCCGCTCCGGGGTCGCACGAGTCAGCATCCTGCCGTGGTGCCTGCTCATCGGACTTGACGGCCTTCTCTACTACGAGGAGACCGGCGATCCCCGCCTGGACCGCATGGCGGGTGTCCTGGCCGCCCTGTGCTCCTACGCCGACAGGGGACCGGGGCAATGACAACGTTCCTGCTCCGGCACGCGAGCACCTCCTACAGCATCCGCCACCTGGTGAACGGCGACCCGAGCGTCAGTCTCCCCATCAACGCAGAGGGCGTCGCCGCGTGCCACCGCCTCCGTGACAGCGGCCACCTCAGCGACGCCCCAACGTGGATCACCAGCGCCTTCGCCCGAGCGCAACAGACCGCCGTCCTCCTCGCCGGCCCCGTACAGCCTGAGTTCCGCGTCGACCCTCGCGTCAACGAACTGGACTACGGCGACTTCGAAGGCGGCCCCTTCCTCGACTACGCCGCCTGGCTGGAGAAGCACGGCCTTGGGACCCGCCCGCCAGGTTCCGCCGAGTCCCAGGGCGAAGCCTTCCTCCGCATGCTCACCGGAGTGAGGGACGCCCTCAGACACCCCGGCCCACGGGTGATCGTCGCCCACGGTCTCCTGCTGTCCCTGCTCGCGTGGGCCCTGGCTGAACCGCCCGGCACGGCCATCCCCTTGTTCTTCCCGGAAGCGTCCACCTTGGACCCGCTGGCCATCGCAGACGCCCGGCTGCTGAGCCTCACCAGCCGCCTGATCGATGACCTCGACGGGAGTCGGCGCCAGGCGCAACCGTCTGGGGCCGGCTGGCGGGAATCAGGTCGGGAAGGGATGCCCATCCTTGCTAACTTCGATCCTCTACGGACCCCGCCGGAGGAGAGATCCCGTCATGCATGATGCACGCGCTCTGATCGACATGGGAGATGAGGCGGTACGCCGCCTCGCCCGCCGCGGCTACACCCTGGACCTCTCCTCCGTGGAGTCTCTCCAGTCCCGCCGCAACCAGAGCATCCGCATCGCCGACGAACTGCGCTCCGAGTCCAAGACCGTCGCGGCCGAGGTCCAGAAAGCGGCGAAGTCGGGCGGCGACACCTCCGCCCTCAAGGACCGAGCCCGCAAGCTCAAGGAGCAGATCCGCGAGGCGGAGACCGAGCAGGAGCAGGTCCAGGAGGAGCTGACCCAGTTCCTCCTCACCATTCCGAATCTGCCGGCCGACGAGGCGCCCGACGGCGACTCCGAGGACTTCGCCGTCGAACAGCGCCGCGTCGGCAACCCGCCCGCGTTCTCCTTCGAGCCGAAGGACCACGTGGACCTGGGCGAGGGAATGGGCATCCTTGACTTCGGGCGAGCCACGAAGCTTTCCGGCCCGCGGTTCAGCGTCCTGCGCGGCGTCGGTGCTGCGCTGGAACGCGCCCTCGTGACGCTCTTCCTCGACCTGCACACCCGCCGCCATGGATACACCGAGCACTCCGTGCCGTTCCTGGTGACCCGCAAGACCATGACCGGCACCGGCCAACTACCCAAGTTCGAGGAGGACTTGTTCGCGACGGGCGTCGCCGACCGTGAACTCTTCCTCATTCCCACCGCCGAGGTTCCCCTCACCAACCTCTACGCCGACGAGATCATCCCGCCCGCGGACCTGCCGGTTGCCCTGACTGCGCAGACACCCTGCTTCCGCTCCGAGGCCGGCTCGTACGGGCGCGACACCCGCGGGCTGATCCGCCAGCACCAGTTCTCCAAGGTTGAGATGGTCCGCATTTGTGCCCCCGACGACTCCCGGGCCCAGATGGAGAAAATGGTCGGCCACGCTGAGGCGTGCCTGAAGGAACTCGACCTCGCCTACCGCGTTGTCACCCTCGCGGCCGGCGATACCGGCTTCTCCGCCCAGCTCACCTACGACATCGAGGTGTGGCTGCCCAGCCAGAGCACGTACCGCGAGATCTCCTCGATCTCTGACTTCGGTACCTTCCAGGGCCGTCGGGCCGGTATCCGCACCCGCGACGAGCACAACAAGTCCACCCCGGTCGCCACCGTCAACGGCTCCGGCCTGCCCGTCGGCCGCACCCTGGCCGCAGTCCTGGAACAGCATCAGCAGCAGGACGGCTCGGTTCTGCTCCCGCAATCCCTCGTCCCTTACCTCGGCTTCCGCCGCATCACGGCGGACGGAAAACCCTCGGAGGCATAGGTGTTAATCGGCGTCTGCGACTTCCCCGGCAGCTACGCGTTCCCCCCGACCGGATACGGCGGGATCGAACGTTGGTTATGGGCGGTCGCTCTCGGAGCGAAAGCCGCAGGCGCCGAAGTACACCTCCTCGGACCGGCCTGGCGCAACGACCTCGGCCCGGAGTGGACCCGGCGACCGGTGCGGCTGGAGGACACCGCGCCAGGCTCGGCTGCCGCCCGCGATCTGGCTGCCACCGGCTACGACCTGCTGGTCGTCGGCCACGAGTACCCGACGCTGCCCACCTGGCGGCGTATCCGCGACATGCTCGACTGCGACGTCGCCACCTTCCAGCACAACCCTGACTTCCAGCACGCGGCCGATGCATTCGACGGTGTGCGAGATCGCCTGTACTGCTACTCGCCCGAGATGGTCGAACGGTATGCGGCCTGGCAGCCCCGCGCCGAGTTGGCCGTGCACTTCGGCCTCAACGAAGCCGAACCACCTGCGGTCAAGGGCGACGCCCTCGTCTGGGTCGGCCGTATCGACGCCCAGAAGGCCCCGCACCTGGCCCTCCGCGCCGCCGAAATCCTCGGCCGCCGCATACGCCTGATCGGCCCGGTGTTCGACTCGGCGTACATCCGGCAGTACGAACGCCTCTTCGCGGCCGACCACGTTCAGTGGGACGGCGAGTTGGGCGGCGCCGCCAAGACCGGTGCCTTCCATCGCGCGGGCACCTTCGTCTACACCTACGCCCGCGACTACGTCGAAGCCGGCGCTGCGGTCTTCGGGGAGGCGCTGCGGGCAGGAACACCAGTGGCGGCCCTGACCTGGCGCGAAGGTACGTGTGCCCAAGCCGCCCTCTGCGGCGCTACAGGGAAGGTCATGATCCAGCCGCCGGACGTGGACGACGAAACGGCTGCGCGGGCACTCGCCGAAGCGATCACCCGCACGGAAGACCTCGACCCGGCCCACGTCCAGGCGGTCGGGCAGCAACGCTTCGACGCGAGGCGGCACTTCGAGGGTCTGGCGTCGCGGCCATGCTGAGCACAGTCGACCCCGCCGAGATACCGCGCTTGCTCCGCAAAGTCCTCGGGCCCAGATGGGACTTCACCATTGACGGCGACCGCTTGGAGATCTGCCACCAGGACCACGCGACGCCGTACTGCCCGCCCCGGCAGGCTCTGCCCTGGCCCGATCTGCTCGCGCTATTGGAGGCAGCCTTCGCTGACCAAGGTGTCCCCTGTGCCGTCTGCCTCCCCTTGCGCTGCGGCCGAGAGACCGAGTTGACCATCTCCGCCGTCCAGGCCCTCGACCCGGTCCTCAAGGACGGCGGCACGATCCCCTACCGCCAAGGCTTCATCCCCCAGCCCGTTGTGCGGCTCACCGCCGAGCGAGCCGCCGACGGCTCACTGCAGGACGGCTTCCTCACGTCCTTCGTCAACACGTCCCGCGTCGAACTCATCCCCGACCTGGACGCGTACGCCGCCGCCTTCGACCAGTTGCTCAGCGTCCTGTCCCGCCTGAGCCTCCACGCCCGCCACATCACCTTCCACGGCCGGCTCACTATCTGGCAACGCCGCCAAGTCGAAGGGATTACCCTCCGCTTCGACCACGCCGGCGCCCCCCTCGGCGACCTCGTCCTCCTCTGGAACGCCGCCCACCCCGACCGCCTCGCACTCGACCTGGGCACTTCCCTCGAACGCCTCGCCTGGACCCGGGCACGCATCCCCTGGCACCACCTGATCTTCGGTCCCCTTACCGAGGCCGCCCCCTACGACGTACTTGACGCCATCCGCACCGCCACCCTCCTCCTCGCCAACGGGATCACCCCCACTGCCCGAGGCGCCGGCAGCATCACACGCCGAGTGCTTCAGCGGATTCCCCCAGGCACGGTCGCACTCGGACTGAGCCGCGCTGTCCGCCAGTTCTCCCGCTTCTGGCAAGGTGCCCACCCGCTCACCGGCAATTGGCAGGCCGTTGCAGAGCAGATGGACGAGCAACTCGCCGAGAACGGAGCTTGAGTCGAGGTACTGGGTGGCACCGAGCACACGGGGCTCGACCGCAGGGTCTGTCCAGCGACCGCGTCGCCCCGGTCGGGCGAGCGGCCGAGGCGGGTCACGACGTCCTCCTTCCGCTCCACCTGGATCTTCGGCGGCAGGCCGGTGGTGACGTCCCACGTGGGGGTCGTCAGGTCGCTGGCCAGCAGGTCGTCCGGGGCAGCGCGAGCTCCGCGCCGAACGCGGGGTCCAGCAGCTCCCGCAGGTTCCAGTACGCCGCGGACCTGGTGTTGGTGAACCCGAACTCCCCGTCCCGGCTCCTGCGCCTGGACTTGGCGGCGTCGGCGTACGCGAGCACGGGGGTGCCCAGCTCGCGCAGTCGGTCCACGACGCCGCCGCCCATGCCCATGCTGTCGACCACCGGCACCGGGGCGCTGCCGGGCTCCTCCTCGTCCTGGTCGCGGTTGTGCTCGTCCCCGGACAGCGCGCCGAGCACGCGGGCCGTGGTGTGCATGGCGTCCTTGTCGCGGCCGGAGGAGACGTACTCGTACCGCGAGAGCCAGACGCCGGAGTAATTGCTGCGGGGTGTGGGCTGGGCGGTGGGCAAGCCGTGGACGGCCGCATTCCACGGCTCGCCCACTGCCCAGCACCGGCAATACCCTCATCACCCAGTCGGGCGGCACCCTCAAGGACGCCATGGTCCGAGCCGGCCGGTTTTCGGAGGAGGTCGCCCTGATCGACCAGCACTCGGCGCTGGAAGGTCAGAAGGAGATCGCGACTGGCCTCGATGCTTGCGTTCGCGCCGACCGCCAGGACGCTGCGCGCGAGCGGGCATGCGGTGCGGCCCACCTGACGCCTTACCGTGTGTCGATGGGTCGGTGGTGTTCGCGGGCCTGACCGTATGCCGGCAGAGGCTCAGCTGGTGGTCTCGGGGGCGATGCCCTGTGCGCGGGCGAGAGCGAACAAGACGCGCTCGATGGTGTCAAGCTGCTGTTTCACCGTGCCGAGACGCTCGGTCAACGCGTCGAGCCGTTTCGCGGTCGGGCGCTCGTCCCGTGCGCCGGTGGTGTGGGGGAGGCGGTCGGTGCTGTCGGATGCAGCGCGGCGCCGCTCGCGTACGGCCGCCAGTTGCTCGCTGTGCTCGGTGAGGGTGCGGGCGGTGCGGAACGCTTGTGCCTCCAGGTCCCGCAGCCGCCTGTCGTACGCTGCACTCCCGTTGTCCGGCCAACCGGCCATCGACGGAACCGTGTTGTGCGGAACCACAGGCGGGCGGGATGAGGCCGCCTCGGACAGGCCAGGAGCCTGTCCGTCTTCCCCTCCCGTATTGCAGGCCACTGTGTCTGGGCGGTGATTCGTCCCCGACGGCAGTCGGCCACTCCTTGCCGTCACCATGGGCGGACTCCAGCGTGCTGACACGACGGCGGTACCGCCGCGCGCTTGCGTTCGAGGGCGACGAGGGGGCAGTTCAGCGCGTCGGCGATGCGGATCAGGTTGGCTGGGGTGGCGCTGCGCCAGCCGGATTCGATTTCGCCCCTCAGCTGCTCAGAGATGCCGATCCGGGCGGCCATGTCCCGCTTGGTCAGTCCGGCCTTTTCCCGTGCCCGGGTGCCGGCTTCGGGCTCTGGTGGAGCTTGCGCGGCCGGGTTCGGACGCGGGGTTGCGTGGTCGTGTCCGCATTGCCCACTCTGCGGATTCCGGGTCGGCTTGGTCATGGTGGGCGGTCCAGTTGGCTAGGACGGTGATGAAGGCGGGGGAGTGCGTCGTGGTCGAGGCAATCGACCTTTGTGCGCAGCTTGGTGAAGCACTGGGCGAGGGCGTCGGGGTTGAGGCCGTTGGGCAGGACGACTTCGCGCTGCGGCACCGCGGACAGCGCCGGGAGCGGGGGTTCGCACCGCTTGTCAGTGACGAACGACCTTGCGCTGGGAGCAGTCATACGTCGCGACCAGGTGTCAGAGCGTATGCGGGTCCTCACCCCGTGGCGTTCACCGTCGTGAACATATCCGTGGTCGGCCACATTCAGGCGAGGAGCGGTCATCTCCCGGGGTTCCGGCGCTCATTGGAACGACCTGGGATTGCAGACGAGCGCGCGGGAAGTGGCAAGGTCAGCGGGTGTTAGACCCAACTCGTCGGCGTGATTACTGTGTCGCGGCAAGGGCAGGTGCGAGGCGGGCGAACGCGGCTCCGTATGGCCGGAAGTCGTCGTCAGGACCGCGCCGAGTGGAGGTGGGCAGCCGGTGGGAGGCTGGGTACATCGGGGAGACGGCGCTCCGGTAGCTGGGCCGATCGGTGCGGCGGTGGCGATGTGGCGGGTGCGGCGGGGGCTGAGCCAGAAGGCGTTGGCCGACCGTGCCGGGCTCGACGTGGCGTGGGTTTCGGCGGTCGAGGTGGGCGGGGAGTGGGTGGACCGGCGTCGTCCCCTTGCCTCGCTGGAGTCTGCCCTCCGGCTGGATGTCGGTGAGTTGACCGGTCAGCCGTATCCGCCGCTGAACGCCGCGCACGCGGAGGTACGGGCGGTCGCTTATCGAGTGAGGCGGGTACTGGCAGGTTCCCCGGCGGCTCCGGAGCACTCTGCTGTGCGACAGGGCGAGTTGGAGCACCTACTCGCGGTGGCCGAGGCGGCGGAGGCTGCGGGTGACGAGCACGGTCTCGCCCTGGTCGTGCCCGATCTCATTTCGGCCGGCCGGTCAGTACGTGACGGTCCGGACGGGGAGGTGACACTTCGTTCGCGCGGGCATGCGGTGGCTGCGGGACTTCTGCGGCGGCTCGGTTACAGCGACTTGGCCTGGCTGTTCCTTCACCGGGCAGCGCGCTGCGGTGGGGCCGAGGCCGGGTCGGTACGGGCCGAGGAGGTACGTCTGCTGCTTGACCTGGGTCTGCCGGAGTCCGCGTTGCTCCGCGCGAAACAGGCCGTAGACCCCCAACTTCCGTTGCTGGAAGCCGTCGCGCATGCGATGGCCGACCGCCCCGGGCGGGCTACCGCTCTCTTGGACGTTGCGGCCCAGCGGGCTGACAGCGGCGAGGCCCACGCCATGGTGGCCGCCGCCCGTGTGGCCGTTGCCGTGGAAGCCGGCGACTTCGGCGCCGCAGCCGAATACGCCACGGCCGCCGAGCCGCAGCGACTGACGCCCGCCACCCGTACGACGCTGCTCGTCAATCTCGCCACGACAGCGGCCCGCACCGGCCGCACGGACGAGGCCGCCGGATACCTGGAGCAGGCCGAGGCGACCGCGCCGTTGCGGCTTCTGCTCGACCCGTTCGCCCGGGAGTTGCTGGCGGCGCTGCCCACCCGGATCACGGACCCCGAGGTGGTGGGACGGCTGCGAGCAGTCGCCCAGCGAGCCGGGCTGCCTTAACCCTTCAATTGGCCTCATTCACGAGCTGTGAAGTCATCTCTATTGGGCTTGTGAGGCACACCAGATCCGTGTCGGGTAGTGGTCACAGCTCTACTCGGAAGGCCCGGAGCCCGCCGCCGGTCAGGTCGGCGGCGGGCCCGGAACCGCTCTACCGGCGTCGGCGGAGCAGCAGGAGGTTTGCCATGGCGGCGAGTTCGCCCAGGACGTCCGGGACAGCGGCCGACTCGGAGTGAAGCACTGCGGTGGTGGCGACGATGGTGAGACCGGTGACGACAGCGAGGGCGACCACCTTGGCGCCGAGTTCGCGCAGGACGTCGGGGACGACGGCCGACTCGGCGTGGTGTACCCCGGCGACGGCGGTGACGCCGATGGCGAGGATGAGGGCGATGGCGACCGCCGCGGCGGCGATCAGGGCGTAGACGGGCAAGGCTTCTCCAAGATCAGGGGGCGCACGACTGGCGGTGCGCAGAGGAATGGGACAGTCCCGGCCGGGGTGTGTCCCAGAGCATCGAGGAGCCGGGGGTTAGCCCCGCAAGTCGCGTTTTCCCCTGATGAGAAGGGGGCTGAGGGGTTCGTTCGCGCGTCTACACCCTCGTGGCCCTAGGCGCGCAAGTCCGCGTTGGGTACTGATCCTCATGAACCATCCACGAGCCTCACGATCGTCATCTGCTGCCCAACCCGCCGCACTACGCCGATGCTTGAGATGAATGAAGTCACCTGAATTCCCGGGGACACGTCGACGCATCGTCACCGGACGCCTACGCTGAGGTCCAGCTCCTCGTGACAACGGATGACGACGTGATGAACGAAGACCAGTCCCACCACACTGGGCGACGGCTGCGGTCGGCCCGGCGTCAACGCGGTATGTCCCTGCGTACGTTGGCGGGCCTGTCGGGGCTGTCGATCGGCTTTCTGTCGATGGTCGAGAACGGTCAGCGGCACTTGGACCGCACGGGACACATCACCGCTCTGGCCGATGCGCTCCGGATCGCGCCGACGGAGCTGACCGGCCGGCCGTTCGCCCCGACCGATCCTTCCACGGCGTCCGCGCACGAGGCAGTTCCGGAGCTTCGGCTGGCGCTGATGGGCATGCACCTGGGTCTGCCGCCGGACCAAGGCCCCTCCGCGGAGCCGATCAGAGCGCTCGGTGCACGTGTCGTCGAGGCCAACCGGCTTTACCACGGCTGCGATTACGGCATCCTCGCGAGGAAGTTGCCCGCTCTGCTGGGCGAGTTGCATACGGCGGTCGAGCACGCGTCCCCGCCCGAGCGCCCCGAGCTGTTACGGCTCCTCGCCGATGCCTACCACCCGGCGTGCACGATGCTGCTGAAGTACCTCGGCTACCCGGACCTGGCGTTTATCGCCGTCACGCGTGCCGCCGAGGCGACCGCCGAACTGGACGACCCGCTGCGTACCGCGCTGTCCGGGTTCTTCCACGCCCACGTCCTGATGTCCATCGGCAGCCCGGATCTCGCCCTGGATCGTGCCGAGTTGGCGGCTGATGAAGTTGAGCGCCATCTCGCGGAGCCCAAGGCGTACGCGCTGCTGGGCGAGTTGCATCTGATCCGGGCGACCTGTCTGACCCTGGACGTCCGCCGCTCTGGGGCCGATCGCACCCGTGAGGTCAACGAGCACCTGGCCGAGGCGGCGAAGCTGGCCGGCCGTACCGGCGAAACCAAGGCGTGGCACCTCAACTTCGGCCCCACCAACGTCGGTATCCACCATGTCAGCCTCAACACCGACCTCGGCCGCCACGGTCACGCCGTCGCGGCCTCCGGTGGCGTACGGCCGAGGGTCCTGGCCGCTTCCGGCCGGGAAGCCACCTTCCACGCCGACCTCGGACGCGCGCTGACCCACCTGCACGGTCGGGACGCCGACGCGGTGACCGAACTCCTCGCCGCCGAACGCACCGCACCGCAGCGCATCCACGCCAACGTCATGGTCCGCGACACCGTCTCCACCCTTCTTGACCGCCAACTGCCCGCCCGTACCGCCCGCGAACTCCGGGCATTGGCCCACCGGATGGGCGTCCAGGGCTGAGCTCCCCGTTTCCGCGCCCGGGTGGTCTAGGGCCGCCCGTACGCCAGTGCGTGCCGCCCGAGCGGTTCACAGTCGTGAACACCAGCGTGTCATTGCGCTCGTAGCGTCCCTTGCCACGCCCGGACGACCGGTCCGGTAGGGAGGAGACGAGCATGGTGATGCCTGATGTGACGCGACCCTGTGGCTTCCGTACCGAACCCGCAGTCCACCACGTACCGATGAATCGCCGCGAGGCTGCCCTGAGTCCCGCGAAGGGTGCCGGACAGCTCGGCAAGGGATCGCCCGGCCGGAGCGAGGCGGTGCCGTATGTGGCGCGGTGGAGTGGGGAGCGGGATGCTGCGATGCCGGTGGTGTTGCGGGGGCGGGGGCGGCTGGGGATCGGGTACGTGGATGAGCGGTTTTATGACCGGGATGAGCGTGGGGTGCTGTGGTCGCGGATGCCGTCTCAGCCGGGTCGGGGGCGGCCGGAGTTGGGGAAGGTGCACGGGCTGCGGCAGCGGGTGGCGATGGGCGGGCTGCGGTGCCAGATCTGCGCCGGGCCTGCGGACCGTAACGCCGAGGGGGTGTTGTGGCTGCTGGACGCCGACCCCGCCGACCCCACCCTGCGGAACGGGCAGGAACGCACCGCTCATCCACCGGTGTGCATGCCGTGCGCGGTGCGCTCGACCACGGCCTGCCCCCACTTGCGGCGCGCCCACACCCTGGTGCGGGTGAGTTCGTTCGCGCTGTGGGGTGTGAGGGGTGCCCTCTACCAGCCCGGCCTGTGCGGGCCCGAGGCTGTCGACGTTGTCCTGCTGCCCTTCGGTGACCCGCTGATGCCGTGGCTGCGGGCCGGCCAGCTGGTCATGCACCTGCGCGAGTTCACCCCGGTCGACCTGCCCGCCGTAACCACGGACAAGGAGTTGTGAGCATGACCAGTACCACCACGGGACACCCCGGTACTCCCGTCCCGGACGGCCGGACCTGGACCGTCACCACTACTTCCGGCCATACGCTCACCGGGTACCTGCCCGCCTGGGCGGACACCGACCCGAGCCTGACCGACATCCCCCACGACCTGCTGCCGCTCCGCCTGGCGGACATCTGCCACCGCGAGGTCTTCGAGGGCACGGCCTTACACCTCTGCCCGCCGCCTTCTGCGGCTGAGCCCGGCGCGGCCAGGGACGAACAGGTCCTGTGGGGCACCATCGAGTGCACCCCCTACGCCGAAAACCCCGCGACCCGCATCCCGGTCGTCAACATCGCCGTCATCGACGACTACTGGATCACCAACCTCGACCCCGACACTCTGACCGAACTCGCCACCGAGCTCCGAGCCCAGGCCGACCGCCTCGACCACGAAATCCGCCCCCGCCTCACCACCGCCCGCGCCGACTGGGCCCAACACCACCCCAACGCCTGATACGCCACCGCGCGGAATTCCCCGCACACAACAAAGGCCCGGATCGGAAATCCGGGCCTTTTCTTTGGAGCGGATGACGGGAATCGAACCCGCGCTCTGAGCTTGGGAATCACGGGGCTTTGTCAGCGGCCGTACTGGTCAGCGGCACGTTCCGTCCTGAAGTGCCCGCTGGGCCGGTGCCCGTTGGTACCCGTGGCCGACCGAGTTGTACCGCTGCGCGTGGTGCGGGACTGGCGCGATGGGCACGCGCTAACGGTCGTGGAGGACGGTGGGCCGGGTGACGGGCACGACCGTGAGGAGGTCGTCGAGGCCCTGTAGCCGTCAGGGTTGGTGGTGAAGAGCGGTAGTTCTTCGGCGATGGCGATGGCGGTGATCACGAGGTCGACAACCCCAGGGTGGTTGCAAGTTCTGGGTTCGCGTAGATCGTCCAGTCCAGGGGGAATTGACGCGGCAACAGCACAGCCACGAGACCGGTGATCACCAGGGTGTCTACGCCCAGCTGATCACATTGAGGTCCCGTGCCTGCTGCTCCATCCTCCCTGCCGTTCTAGCGAAACTGGGACCTCTCCAACAGCACGACACCGACCGCCTGTGCGCCCACCTCCGGCGCGTCCCCGACCCGCGTTCGCATCGCGGGCGTTGGTATCCCTGGTCGGCTTACTGCTGATCTGCGCATACGCAGTCGTCTCCGTCGCCCGGACCGTCACCGAGATCACCGAATGGGGTCAGCGCGCCACCATCACGCTGCTGGAGCAACTCGGCATCCACCGCAGCCTGCCCGGACCTCGCCGCGCCCCGTCCCATGCCATCCTCATCCGGCTCTGGCCGCCCTCGACGGCGATGCCCTGGACATCGCGATTGGCGCCTACCTGGCCGAACGCGACCACACCAATGGCGGCATCGGCTCGGCGCTGCCGCCAGCGATCGCGGTGGATGGCAAGGCACTGTCCGGCTCCGCGCACCGACAGCGGCGCCACCAGCACCTGCTGTCCGCCGTCACCCTGGCCCAGCGGGAGGTGGAGGCCCAAGACCAACGAGACGGCCGCCTTCCGTCTACTGCTGGAACCACTCGATCTGGCTCTGCCGGGGTCGCCTTCAACGCCCTGCACAGCGTCAAGGACCAGGTGCGCTGGCTGGTGGAGGAGAAAAGGGCCCATTACATCGCAGTGATCAAGGGAAATCAGCCAACCGAGTTGGCCCAGGTCAAGGCCCTTCCATGGGAACAGGTGCTCGTAGCGCACACCGTCTCGGGGACCGAGCACGGACGGCGGGAGTCCTGCTCGGTCAAGATCATGGCCATCGCGGCGAACCTGGGCGGGATCGCCTATCTCGCAAGCGCGGCTGGCCTTGCGCATCCACCGGCGCCGCCAGGAGCCCGGCAAGCGGCAGAACCGGAAGACGGTCTACGTCGTCACCAGCCTCGACATTTACCAGGCCAGCCCTGCTGACCTGGGCGGATACGTGCGTGAGCACTGGGCAATCGAAATCTCCAGCCACCATGTCAGAGATGCGGTGTTCGCCGAGGACGCCTCCACCGGCCACATCGGCAGCCTGCGACCGCCGGAAGCGGACAACTTAGCCAAGACCACCCGAGCGATCCGGGACACACCCGAACACGCCATCTGGATCTGGGGTATCACCGACAGCCCACTCCCACCGGGAACTTGAAACCGCCCTGTGATCGAGGGGGTCTGCGAACCCGCCGTTGTGAATCTGGGAAAGCTCACCCTCGACCGTTGGGCTCCGCTGTACAATCCGTCGCACTGGCCGCCACCGTTGGTTCCGCCTCACCGTCGGACAGTGCTCAACCAGAAACTCCCTCTTCCATGCTCAATATTGCGTTCCGTAGGTCTCGGCAACCGAAGGAGTCAATCAGTGAGTCGTCTCGCTCTGGTCGTCGGCATCAATTCCTATCGTGACAGATGGGCCACGCTCAAGAACTCTGTGAACGATGCCGACGAGGTCGAGGCGGTCCTTACGGAGCCGGAGTATGGATTCTCGGTTTCCAAACTCACCGAGGAAGAGGCCAGCAAGGCTGCGGTTCTGCGCTGGCTCGTGGAGGCGAAGAATTCCGGCGCGGAACAGATTGTGTTCTATTTTTCCGGGCATGGCGCCGCAACCGACATTGGCACCTTTTTGGTCACTCATGACAACGCGGAGTTCGATGAGGGAATCTCACTGAACAGTCTGCTGTCGATTGCCAGTCCTCTCCCCGGTTCCACGACTCAAGTCCTCATTATGCTGGACTGCTGCCACTCGGGTGGCGTTGTCGAGCAGTCTTCCGCGGGTATCGCGGTCGCTCCCATCAGACAGGATGATATTAGCCGGATGGTGCGCCAGGCGAACCCCGCTGTGGTCGTCATGGCTGCCTGCACATCGGATCAGTCGGCTGTTGAGAAGGACAATCTCGGGCATGGGGTGTTCACTCACCACCTCCTTTCCGCGCTGCTTGGGGACGCCGCAGATCACACCGGATGTGTCACGGCGCACAGCGTCTACGACGTGGTGTCGAGGGAAATGGCGGGACAGGAAGGCCACGTCCAGGTCCCTGTTTTCCTGGGGCGGATGGAAGGCCGACTCATCCTCGGGCGGGAATTCACTCCGGTCCTCTCTCCTCGCCTGCCCGAAGAGGACTACAACCGGTACGAGATGGAAGCACGTGAACACCTTCAGGCGTACCACGAGATTAAGGCGAGCTACACTGCGGAATCCTGGCGTTACGAGGGGTATTTCGCCGCCAGCAGAAAGCTCGAAGAGGTAGCGAACTGGTTTGCTCGTAAGGAGAAAGTCGAGGGCCTGTCCCGGCGGCCCTCGTTCCAGCAGAGTCGGCACTCGCTGATCCGCTACCAGAGCGAGCTCGGGTTCGTAGAATCGCAGACGAAGACCAGGTGGGGAACGCTCGACCGCCAAATCGGCGCCGGCGGATTCGGTAAGGTGTGGCGGGTCACCAAGGACAACGGCGAACCACTGGCTTACAAGCTTTACCACGCGTACGAGCTGACGGACCGCGAGAAGATCAAAAGGTTTCGTAACGGCTACGAGGCCATGAGGATGCTGTCGCATCCCGCGATCATCAAGGTTCACGACTACAGCGAGTGCCCTGCTGGATTCACCATGGACTTTATCGACGGAAGCAACCTGCGGGAGCTCAGTGTCGGGACCTTCATGGAGCAGTCCTCGATCTTTTCAATCCTCGCTGAAACCGCCGAGGCCATCAACCACGCTCACAAGCACAATGTCATCCACCGGGACATAAAGCCGGAGAACATCGTGTGCCGCCTGGGGGAGAACGGTGACTACCGGCAGGGCTTGTGCAAGTTCCCGGGATCGTCCAACCCGTCTGAGGTTGGGGCGGGTTGGGGTGGATGAGGGAGCGGACACGGGGTCCGTGATCATTCAGGTGTCGAAGCCGAGTGATCAAAGAGGTTCCCGTGTCCGCTGTCTCATCTTCCTCGATCCCTGCTGTGTTGGCCAAGTTGGGTCCTCTTGAGCCAAACGATGTGCCTGACCTGCGCGTCTGCCTGGAAGCGGTTCCTGATCCGCGTTCCCGGCGGGGCCGCTGGTACTCGCTGGCCTCGATCTTGCTGGTCTGCGCGGCAGCCGCGGTCTCCGGAGCCCGGACCATCGACGAACTCGCCGAGTGGGGCGCCCGCGCTGACGCCCGACTGCTCGCCACCCTCGGTGTCCGCCGTCACCTGCTGCGCCGGCGGCACGCGCCGTCCAGGTCGGCGATCGGGCGGCTCCTCGAACGCCTCGACGCCGACGCACTCGACGCGGCTGTGGGCGCCTGGCTGGTCCACCGCCACGCCGCTGCGACCGCAGATGCCCCGGGTGGACGGCGGGTGATCGCCGTGGACGGCAAGGCACTGCGCGGCTCCGCCCGCCTGGACCAGCCCCGCCGGCACCTGCTGTCCGCCGTCACCCACGGCCGCCCGGTCACCCTCGCCCAGGCCGAGGTCGGGTCCAAGACCAACGAGGTGCGGCACTTCCGGCCCCTGCTCGCACCGCTCGACCTGGACGGGGAGGTGGTCACCTTCGACGCGCTGCACACCGTGAAGGCCAACGTCACCTGGCTGGTCGAGGTCAAGAAGGCGCACTACGTCGCGGTCGTCAAGCCCAACCAGCCCATCGTCTGGACGCAGTTGGACGGTCTGGACTGGAACGCGGTGGCGGTCCAGCACACCAACTCGAACACAGGGCACGGCCGCCGGGAGTCCCGGTCGATCAAGACCCTCGCCATCGCCGACAACCTCGGCGGCATCGCCTTCCCTTACGCGAAGCTCGCCATCCGCGTCCACCGCCGCCGCAAGGCGGCCGGCGCGAAGGAGACCCGCGAGACCGTCTATGCGGTCACCAGTCTCGACGCCCACCAGGCAAAACCGGCCGAACTCGCCTCCTACCTGCGCGGACACTGGATCGTGGAGGCTCAGCACCACATCCGCGACCGCACCTTCGCCGAGGACGCCTCCACCGTCCACGCCGGCAACGCACCCCGCACCATGGCCGCCTTCCGCAACCTCGCCATCGGAGCCCTCAAAACCCTCGGAGCGACCAACATCGCCAAGACCACCCGCGCCATCCGCGACCAACCACAACGAGCCCTCCCCATCCTGGGCATCACCCCCAAGCCCGACCTCACCGGAACTTGATCAAGCCCTGGACTACCGGCCCTTCCTGACCGACTTCGACCTCGCGTGGTTCAGTACGCAGACTCAAAAGGTCACCAAGACGGCCATGGGTGTCATCTATTATGCAGCCCCGGAGCAGTACATCGCCTACGATCCTAAAATGGTGCGGAGCAAGAACCCCACTCTCGACATCTTCTCGTTCGGTCAGCTGGCATATTTCTGTCTCACCAATCGGGACCCCGACCCGCTGAGGATCGAGGACAACTGCAATGTGTTGAGCCAGAAATTGGCGAACTCCTGTGCAGTGTCCGCCATCTCGAAGATAATCGACCTCTACAGGGAGTGTACCCGGTTCGACGCCGCCGAGAGGATTCAGACGTTCGCCGAAGTGCTGGCAAGGGTGGTCGACATTCGCCAGGAACTGACGCACAGTGATGTGAATGCGCACATCGAGCTGGACGAGTATGCCAACGAACTGATCTTCCAAATGAACCGAGGAGTCTCGCAGAGTGTGGATGGCCACACGTTCGTGAGCGCGTCGGGGAACTGGCAGGTGACCTTCGACTGGCGTGAGCAGCAACGTAAGCGCAATTCACTCATGGTGCTCAACCTGCACGTCCAGCCGACTCGGCGCGTGGCTCTTCAGAATATCTCCAACGACAAGATGAGGCGGGTGCTGAACCAGCGCATCGACAACTGCCTCAATGTCTACGGAAATCGCGCGCAGCGGCATCCGGGGCAGAAGGGAGAATTCGAGTTCTATGTCGACTGGCATCCGGAGGCCATGACCCGTACGAGCGTTCTAGAACTCTGCCGCATGCTCCAGGACGTGTTCAGCTCGCTTGATTCGATTTGACGTCAGCGTTTTCCCGGACGTACCCGGGTGCAGGGCGGTTTCAAGTTCCCGGTGGGAGTGGGCTGTCGGTGATACCCCAGATCCAGATGGCGTGTTCGGGTGTGTCCCGGATCGCTCGGGTGGTCTTGGCTAAGTTGTCCGCTTCCGGCGGTCGCAGGCTGCCGATGGCCATCGCCCGCGGCGGGCTGCCGATGCGGCCGGTGGAGGCGTCCTCGGCGAACACCGCATCTCTGACATGGTGGCTGGAGATTTCGATTGCCCAGTGCTCACGCACGTATCCGCCCAGGTCAGCAGGGGACCCATATCGCCTTGGTTTACGCGATGGCCATTGCTCGGAAGTTGTTGCGGACGTCCGTCAGGGGCGCGCGGGCGCGGGTGTAGTGGAGTTTGTTGGTGAGGAGGGTGGCCCAGCGGTTGTGGGTGGGGGAGATCCATAGGGCGGTGCCCGTGAAGCCGTAGTGGACCCAGATGTCGTCGGTCTCCGGGGCTGTACCGGGAGCGGGGTGCCAGAAGAGGCCGCGGGCGGGGGTGAGCTCGCCCGTGTGGATGCGGAGAGAGTCCTTGATCCAGGTGGGGCCGAAGGCGGCCTGGGCGGGGGCGAGCATATGGCGGGCGAAGGTGGCGAGGTCGGCCGCCGTGGAGAAGACGCCGGCGATGCCGCAGACGCCGTTCAGGAGGCGGGCGGAGAAGTCGTGGGCGGTGCCTTTGAGGTGGCGGCCGGTTTCGTCGTCCCGTTCGGTGGGGGCACTGCGGTTCACAGCCTCCAAGGACTGCGGGCCGAAGGCAGTTTCCGTCATGCCGAGGGGCTGCCAGATCCGGGTGGTGGCGAGTTGGTCGAGCGGTTCGCCGGAGAGGTATTCCGCCAGGTAGCCGAGGATGAGGGCGGCGCGGTCCGTGTACTCGACGGCCTCGCCTGGTGGGCGGTGGAGGGCTTCGTGGAGGACGCCGTCGCGGATGTCCTGGGGGTCGGTGCCGTAGAGGTTGCGCAGGTTGGCGCGCAACGGGAGGCCGGCGGTGTGGGTCAGCAGGTGGTGGGCGGTGACCGAGCCGAGGGGGTGGCCGGTGACCTCGGGCCAGAAGGTGCCGAGCGGGACGTCGAGTTGGAGCTTGCCCGCCTCGACGAGAGTGCCGGTCGTGGACCAGCCGGCCAGGATCTTGGTGAGGCTCGCGATGTCGAAGACGGTGTCGAGTCGCATCGGCTGGTCGGGCCGGTCGGGGTCGAGGAGACCGACCGCTCCGCTGGCCGTGGTGCCGTGCGCGTCGCCGACGGCCCAGACCGCGCCCGGGTAGACCTTGTCGCGTACGCCGTCGTCCAGGAGTTGGTGGATGCGGTCGGTGTCGAGCGTCATGGTCTCCTCGTCGGCTGCCGATGGTTGCCCTTCGGCCAGCGTAATAAGGGGTCCAAGGGCTGGCGGGCGCGCCACGACGTGGGTCAGTTGAGTTGGTTGCCGAGATCGGTCAGGGCGGCCGCTGTCGCGCTGAGCGGGTAGCGGGCGGCGTTTGCGCGCCCTGCCGCACGGAGGGCACCAAGCAGGCCGGGGGTCGTACGGAGCCGTTCGAGGTCGCGGGCGAGGGCGACCGGGGTAGTGAAGTCGGTGGCCATGCCGGAGGCGCCCACGGACTCGGTGAGGCCGGGAACGGGTTGGTAGAGGATGGGCAGGCCGCAGGCTTGGGCTTCGAGGGCGACCAGGCCCATGGCTTCCAGCGTGGTGGAGGGCATGACGAGTACGTCGTGCTCGGGAAAGATTTTCCACAGTTGGGGACGACGGAGCCACCCGAGGTAGCGGACATGGACGCCGAGCCGATGGACAAGCGGGGCCAGGGCATGGAACTGATCGGATGGCGCCGCCACGCTCAGCTCGACAGCAGGGGCGGAGCTGAGCGCGTGGAGCAGAGCTTCGACGCCCTTCTCCGCGGTGAGACGTCCGGCGTACAGCAGGCGTAGATGGCTGGTACGGCGCGGTCTCGGTGCGATCAGTGGGCCGGTGAGGAGGTGGTCCGGGACTCCCCAAGGGATGAGGCGGATCTTCCTGCGGCCGGTCCCCGGGGCGAGCGCGAGCAGGCGGTCGGCCATTGCCCCGGTCGGGACCACGATGGCGTCCGCGGCGTCAGCGCAATGCCGAAGGATGGCGAGTTGGTCCCCATATGTCTCTGCGTACAGCAGGTCAGTGCCGTGTACCAGGGCGATGCGACGAGCCGAGGGCAGGGCCCGGAGAAGAGCGGGCGAGGCGCCGAAGGCCAAGTGGTGGAGGTGCAGGATGCTGATGTCCGTCGGGTCGACAGCACTCGCCAAGGCGAGGTGCAGTTCTTCGACGTAACGGTCGAACGCACGGCCTTCGAGTGCCTTGCCA
Source organism: Streptomyces sp. NBC_00223 (assembly GCF_036199905.1). NCBI lineage: Bacteria > Bacillati > Actinomycetota > Actinomycetes > Kitasatosporales > Streptomycetaceae > Streptomyces > Streptomyces sp. NBC_00223. Next base: position 4,475,763 of record NZ_CP108109.1, read on the forward strand.
GGGACTCGGAGGAGCCTGAGCCCTCCCGGGACGGGATCGGTCGATCCGCCGTCGAGCATGTACGCGGACGCCGGGATGAGGGGCCGGCTGCCGGTGTAGAGGTCGAGGAAGAGTTCCACACTGCCGCCAGGGCTGGGATACGGCAGATCGAGCGCGGTAGCCACCGGAGGGTTCACGGACGACCTCCAGGCAGCTCCTCGTAGAGCCGGGAGGTCTCGATGCCCTGGCTGGCCGCGTACTTCAGACCGTGCCGCTGATAGCTCGCCGCAGCGCCGAGCGTGTGGAGGAAGGCGAGCTTGCCGAAGGTCATCCGTGGATAGACGCGTACGGGTCTGGCCGCGCGGATCTCCAGCGTCCAGCGGATGGCGTGGCCCTGGTGTCCGAGGGGCGCGGAGACATGGACCCAGATGCCGAGGGCTCCGGTGGTCCGGTCGCCGTTGAGGAGCTGCGCGTACCGCTCCGAGCTGGTGCGCTCGTAGGTGCTGCCGAGGTAGAGGACGCCGGGGCGCAGTACGAATCCGTCCGGTGGGATGGTCAGTTCGGCGGCGACCGTGGGTTGGGCGGCGTCGAGATTGCCGTCGCAGGCGTGCAGTGTCTCACCGAGCCGCCAGTCGTACGCGTTCGGGGAGAGCCGACCCGGGTCGTACGGTTCGATGGTGATCTCACCGGAGGCCAGTGCGGCGGCTATGGCGGGGCCGGTGAGGATCACGAGGCGGTCACCGCGGCCGGCGGCAGGTCGTGCCAGTAGGCGGAAGGTCTCGGGCCCTCGGCCGCTTGGTACTTGCCCGCGTACGGCACGATCGGGCCGACCGCGACGAAGAACATGATCTGCCCGATCTTCATGCCGGCGTAGACACGCAAGGGCCGGATCGGGGACAGCATCAGTGTCCACTGGCCGTGGAAGCCGATGTCGCCGATCGGAGCGGTGATCTCCACGAACAGGCCGAGCCGCCCGACCGAGGAGCGGCCGAAGAGCAGCGGGACGAAGGCGTCCGAGCCGACCTGTTCGACGGTGTGGCCGAGGTAGAGCTGGCCCGGCTCCAGGACGCATCCCTCCGCGCTGATGTCCATTCGACGTGTCAGGTTGGGGCGATGGGCGTCGAGCACGTCGTCGGTGTAGACGAGCAGAGTCGAGCCGAGGCAGACGTTGTAGCTGTTCGGGTTGACCTGGGTCTGGTCGAAGGGCGTGATGCGTAAGCGTCCGTCGCCGACCGCTGCGGTGATTTCAGGACCGGTGAGGATCAACGGTCGGCTCCTTCGGTGAGGACGTGCCGTACGACTTGCGCGAGGGGAGGGCCGGGCGCCTCTGCGGGTGCGCCCAGGGCGTCGGCCAGGTAGGCGGTGGTCCGTACCGTTCGCAGGCGCGGCGGAAGTGGGTCCGGTGCCGTCACCAACGGGCCCGCGTACTTCGTCAGATGGGTCACCAGCAAGGCCGGGTCGGCCAGAGCCTCGGGGACGGTCGCACGTACCAGCTGGTTGTCGAACGGCTCTACGGCGAGGAGATCGCCGCGCGTGAGGGTAGCGCCGAGCCGGACGGTCCGCAGCGCGGTCTCGTTGAGCACCACGGCGTCCACGGCGGACTCCGCACTGAGACAAGTAGCGATGTCGATCAGCAGGGATCGGCGGTCCAATGCGGTGTGGCGGTACGGCATGGTCACCGGGCCCAGCGCCTCGGAGAGCTGTAGTCCGACGGCGTAGACCTGTGCGCGCACAACTTGCAGATGGTCCGGCAGCGGAGGCAGCGGAGGCAGCGGAGGCAGCGGAGGCAGCGCGGCATCGTCAAAGCGCGCGACCCGCGACGTCCAGCCGCTCTCGGACGGCTCGGCGTACGCGTATCCGACGCCGAGTTCGTAGCCCTTGAGGACGTTCGCGCCGCCCACCCGTATGGGTCCGTAGGCGTGGCTGTGGCAGTGGCCGGTGAAGATGACATCGAGAAACGCACAGGCGTCGGCGAGGCGCAGGTCCTCCTCGAAACCGGAGTGGCTGAGCACCACCCAGGAGTCCACCTCCCCATGGGCGGCCTTGAGTTCGCCCAGGGCGTGGACCGGGTCGGTCACGCGCTGGCCGGTGCGCTCGGCGTACGGAATGGCGTTGAACGCCTGGAGGCCGAGCACGCCCGTCACCGCGACCGTTCGACCGCCGACACGGCGTACGTCCACTGGGCGGAAGAGCCGACGCCCTCCGGCGTCGTACGCGTTGGCGCAGACGGTGATGCGGTGCAGGTCAGGTTCGAAGTAGTGCGGCCAGCCGTGGTTTCCGGGGACGATCACGTCGTACAGCGCGAGGAGCGTGGCCCGTTCGAGGGCGCCTCGGCCAAGTCGGTAGTAGCCGGTGCCTTCGAAGAAGTCGCCGCTGTCCACGATGAGGGTGTCCGGGCGGGCGGCGGCCACATGGGTCAGCAGTGGAGTGGCCTCGCCGAAGGCGGAGTGGAAGTCGGTGGTGGCGATGATGCGCCGGAGCCGCCGAGTCATGGGGTGACCTCGCAGATGTCCGCTCCCAGCGACCGGAGTTTGCCCGGCAGGTCGGCGTGGCCACGTCGGAGTTGTTCGAGGCCGCCGAGGGTGGTGATGCCGTGGGCGGTCAGCCCGGCGATGAGGAGTGCGGCCCCGGTGCGGATGTCGGTGGTCTCCACACCCGTGCCTGTCAGCCGTTGCGGACCGGTGAACCGGCACTGCGTCGGCGAGATCTCCTCAATGTCCGCGCCCATGCTGCGGAGTTGCGGGATCAAGTTCGCGTGGCGGCCGGGGTTGATCGTGTCCGCGAACGCATGGGTCCCCGTCACGCCGAGGGCCAGGGCCAGAAGGGAGGGTTCGAAGTCGGCGTCCAAGCCGTCGGGGGACAGGGAGGCCGAGGCGTGCATCGGACGATCAGCGGGACGGATCTCCCGTGCGTCCACGACGATCGCGTCCTGCTCCTCCGTGATCGTGACGCCGGCCCGGCGCAGTTGGGCCAGCGCGGGGGCAACGTCACGGCTGCGGATGCCCTCGATACGGGCACTGCCACCGGTCGCGGCGACCGCGCAGGCCAGGGTTCCGGCCTCGATCTTGTCGCCGGGTACGGACCAGCAACTCACGCCTTCCGCAGGGTGACTCGGCGGGGCGAGCACGAGGAGTTCGTGGTGCACGTCGAGGCTCCAGCCGACGGTTCCCAACGCGTCCAGTACGCCCCGGACTTCGGGTGAGAGGTTCGGCGTGGCCAGCCGCAGTTCCTGCGCGGAGGCGACCGCACGCAGGATCGCGGCGACCGTCGCTCCCCGGGAGCGGAACGGTAGGGCCACGGACACCGTCCCCCGGTGGGGAGGTCCCATTTCGACGGCGTAGCCCTGCTGGTCGCTCGTGCAGCGGTCGCCGAACGCCTCGTACACCCGGAAGTGTTGCTCCATGCCGCGATCGCCGATGCGACAACCTCCCGGCCAGGGCAGGCGAGCCCGCCCGTGGAGAGCGACGAGCGCCGGGACGAGGTAGTACGACGCCCGGATACGGCTTGCGGTGGCCGACAGATCGGATGCCGTCCGCCGGACGTGCCCCGGCGCGATCAACGCGGTGTCGGCGCAGCCCGGGAGCCAGGCAACATCGAGTCCGGCTGCGCGCAAGAGCGTGATCATGACGTTGACGTCGGTGCTGTCAGGAAGATTGCTCAACTGCATCGGCCTGCCGAGCACGGCTGCCGCGGCCAGGAGCGGCAGGGCCGCGTTCTTCGAACCGTCGACCGCCACCGTGCCGTTGAGCGGCAGCCCGGGGCGAATGGCGATGACTTCGGCGGCCGTGGTGGGTGCGGCGCCCCGGGCGTTGAGGTAATGCGATTCCATGCGGGCCCCTCCTGGACGGGTACGGCTCACCACGAAACCGCCGAACGAACCGGGCGTTCCATCCGGACTGCTGCTGTGGCATGGGCTATGCAGACTCCGCATGACAGCTGGTCGGGCTAGTCCTGGTCGTGGTCCACGGGGCAGGATCGGAGATGACGGAGGGAGCCGGCGCACATGGCCGCTGAACACGACGAGGCGAAGAGGATCGGCGCGATCCTCCGGCATGCGCGGGTGCTCGCGAGACGTTCCCAAACGGAGGTCGCGACCGCGCTCGGCTACCACCAGTCAAAGGTCAGCCGACTCGAACAAGGCAAAGGCGCGGAGGACTTACGCGTCCTGCGTGCCGTTGCCGCAGAACTCCGCATCCCCTTGCACACGCTGGGACTGGCGTCGCCTCCTACCGCACGCGGCGCAGATCGAGAGACCACAGAGGACATGCACCGCCGTACATTCCTTGCCGCGAGCGTCGCCACGCTCGCGGTTCCCCCGCCCTCTGAACTCTTGTACGGGGAACTTGTCCAGTCACTCCTTCCGGGTTTTGCTCCCGTGGCGAGCACGGGAGAGGAGAATCTGTCCCAACTCGCGGGCCGGATGGGCCGGTTGCGAGCCTTGTTCTCCGCCTGCGACTACGCCGCTCTGGAACTTCAACTTCCTTCCCTCATCGGGGATCTCCGCTCTGCCGCCGCAGGTTCCTCGGAGGCAATCGGCATGTTGGCGGGCGCCTACCAGACCTCGGCGAGCCTCCTCCTCAAGCGCGGCGATCACGGGCACGCCTGGCTCGCCGTCGGCAGGGCCATGGCGGAGGCCGAACGATCCGGTGACCCGGTCGTCCTGGCCTCCAGCGTTCGCCTGCACGCCCACCTGCTGGCCAGGGAACACCACGCCGTCCAGGCCGTCACCTTGGTGCGGCACACCGTGGACCAGATGTCGGGCTCGTACGACCGGCGCTCGCCTCGGCATCTGGCAGTCCTCGGGATGCTTCTCCTCCGGGGGGTGACGGCTGCCGCCTTGGGCGGTGACCGCGGCTCCGTACAGGATTTCCTGACCGAGGCCCGGGAAATCGCCGAGCGGATGCCTGGCAGCGCTCCGGACAAGTGGTCCAACTTCAGTTCGATCAACGTCGAGTTGCACGCCGTGAACGCGTCCGTCGTCCTCGGCGACGCCGGCATGGCGCTCGACGCCGCACGGCCGCTCATGCGCCGGCACATCCCCGTTCCGGAGCGCCGGGCCGCGCTGTGGACGGACGCCGCCCGCGCGTACAGCCAGCAGGGCCGCCTCGCCGATGGCTTCCAGGCGCTGCGTATCGCGGAAAGCTGCGCCGCCCAGGACGTACGCCGTCCCGCTGTGAGGGAGTTGGTGGCGGACATGGCGGCGCGTGACCGCCGCCGTACGCTGCCGGAACTGCATCACTTCGCACGTCAGTTGGGAGTGCCGGCGTGAGCCATTCGCCGAACAGGCCGTTCCTGTACGTCGTGGTGTGTGCTGCCGGTGTGGCCGGGGATGTGGGGAGGCTGATCTCGGCCGCGCAGGAACGGGGTTGGGGGGTGGGCGTGGTCGCGACTCCGTTGGGTCTGGGCTTCCTCGATCAGGACGCGGTCGAGGCGCAGACGGGGTACCCGATCAGGTCGGCGTGGCGCAGGCCCGGCGATGTGCGTCCGCTGCCGCCAGCCGATGCGATCGCGGTGGCGCCGGCGTCGTTCAACACGGTCAACAAGTGGGCGGCCGGGATCGCCGACACGCTGGCGCTGGGCATCCTGTGCGAGACGTACGGCCTGGGCATTCCTACGGCTGTCCTGCCGTACGTGAACAGCGCGATGGCCGCCCACCCGTCGTATGTCGAGAGCTTGGACCGGTTGCGTGCGATGGGCGTCCTGATCAGCAGCTACGTGCCGCACCCGCCGAAATCGGGCGGCGGCGCGGACCGTTTCCGGTGGGAAGAGGCCCTGGACCTGCTCGCGCCCAAGGTGCTCGGCGAGCGCTGACCCCGGCGCCTGCCCATGAACTCGATGGGCCGCCCGTACAACTGAGTGCACCCTTCCACGGGCTCGGCCGTATGCATGCCCCGCATAGGCGGAAGCTCCGTGTGCATCAAGCATGGTCCGCACCCCGGCCCGCCCGCTTTGGTCTTCCTGAGACACGTCACTTGCTACTCAGTGAGGAGACCTGATGACGCGTGCGGGAAACAACGACAAAGCACCGATCTCGGTGAGGGGATGGCCGGGCAGTTCGGGCGGGACACGTGATGTGGTGCCGTATGTGGCGCGGTGGAGTGGGGAGCGGGATGCTGCGATGCCGGTGGTGTTGCGGGGTCGGGGGCGGCCGGGGATCGGGTACGCGGATGAGCGGTTCCATGACCGGGATGAGCGTGGGGTGTTGTGGTCGCGGATGCCGTCGGAGCCGGGTCGGGGGCGGCCGGAGTTCGGGAAGGTGCATGGGCTGCGGCAGCGGGTGGCGATGGGCGGGCTGCGGTGCCAGATCTGCGCCGGGCCTGCGGACCGTAACGCTGACGGGGTGCTGTGGCTGCTGGACGCCGACCCCGGTGACCCCTCCCTGCGGAACGGGCAGGAACGCACCGCCCATCCGCCGGTGTGCATGCCGTGCGCCGTCCGTTCGACCACGGCCTGCCCCCACCTGCGCCGCGCCCACACCCTCGTACGGGCCAGTTCCTTCGCGCTGTGGGGAGTGCGCGGCGCCCTCTACCAGCCCGGGCCCACGGGACCCGAGGCCGTCGACGTCGCCCTCCTGCGCTTCGGTGACCCGCTGATGCCCTGGCTGCGGGCGGGCCAGCTCGTCATGCACCTGCGCGAGTTCACCCCGGCCGACCTGCCCGCCGCAACCACGGACAAGGACCTGAAGGCATGACCAGCACCGTCACCCTCGACGGCCGGACCTGGGCCGTCACCACGACGTCCGGTCACACGCTCCCCGGTTACCTGCCCGCGTGGGCCGATACCGACCCGAGCCTGACCGGCGTGCCCTACGACCTGCTGCCGATCCGCCTGGCGGACATCTGCCACCGCGAGGTCTTCGAGGGCACGGCCTTACGCGTCTGCCCGCCGCCTTCCGCGGCTGAGCCCGGCCCGGCCGACGAACAGGTCCTGGGGGGCACCATCGAGTGCAGCCCCTACGCCGAAAACCCCGCGACCCGCATCCCGGTCGTCAACATCGCCGTCGTCGACGACTACTGGATCAACAACCTCGACCCCGACACTCTGACCGAACTCGCCACCAAGCTCCGAGCCCAGGCCGACCGCCTCGACCACGAAATCCGCCCCCGCCTCACCACCGCCCGCGCCGACTGGGCCCAACACCACCCCGACGCCTAATACGCCATCGCGCGGAATTCCCCGCACACAACAAAGGCCCGAATCGGAAATCCGGGCCTTTTCTTTGGAGCGGATGACGGGAATCGAACCCGCGCTCTGAGCTTGGGAAGCTCATGTTCTACCATTAAACTACATCCGCGTGGAAAGCCGGGGCCCGTGAGGGGGGTGGCTCCGCGCAACACTGTACCGCATGGCGGGGTCGGGGCGGGGGCGCGGTGTGGTGTGCGGAGGAGGTCGGCGGTTTCCCCTAACGTGTGTGGCTTGTCGTCCACACGCGGTTGGGGAAGGGACTTCATGGAGCGCACCGTAGTCCGTTGTGCCGAGGGGCATGTGTTCAGTACGGCAACGTTTCCGATGCAGCATCTCGGGGTCGAGCGGCTGGGGCCCGGGCGGTTGTTGAGGTGTCCGCGGTGTGCGCGGCTGCGGCACGCCGTGCCCGTGCCGGTGGCCGTACGCGCCGAGAACTAGCCGGGAACCAGGAGAGTCGGCGGCGCCCGGACGGGCGCGAGAAGGGCCGGCGGCAGAGGCGGGCCGCGTCCGGTCGGGACCGGGGCGTTAGTCTCGGACCGTGCTTCTCTCTGACAAGGACATCCGGACCGAGATCGACAACGGGCGCGTGCGCGTCGACCCCTACGAGGCGTCGATGGTGCAACCGTCCAGCATCGACGTACGGCTTGACCGGTTCTTCCGGGTGTTCGAGAACCACCGGTATCCGCACATCGATCCGGCGGTGGAGCAGCCCGACCTGACGCGGCTGGTCGAACCGGAGGGGGATGACGCGTTCATCCTCCATCCGGGCGAGTTCGTGCTTGCGTCGACCTACGAGGTCATCAGTCTTCCGGATGACATCGCCTCGCGGCTGGAGGGGAAGTCGAGCCTCGGGCGGCTCGGGCTGCTCACGCACTCGACCGCCGGCTTCATCGACCCCGGCTTCTCCGGCCACGTCACCCTGGAGCTGTCGAACGTGGCCACGCTGCCGATCAAGTTGTGGCCCGGTATGAAGATCGGGCAGCTCTGCCTCTTCCGGCTCTCCTCGCCCGCGGAGTTCCCGTACGGCTCGCAGCGCTACGGCTCCCGGTACCAGGGCCAGCGCGGGCCGACGGCCTCCCGCTCGTTCCTCAACTTCCACCGTACGCAGGTCTGAGGCCGCGGGGACGGGCCCGATCCGTACGCGGCCACGGATCCCGCCGCCTGGCCCCCACCACCGACGCGCCGCCGCCAACGCGCGGTGCGAAGCCCAGCGCCGCGCCAAGCCCCGCGCCAGCCCCCGCCGCCCTCAGATCAGCGGCAGCTTGAACAGCATCAACAGCGCGACGAGTTGAATCGACGACGCCCCGAGCGCCTTGAACCACGGCAGGTCGTGGGACTTGCCCACCATCGACGTGAGCAGCGCCGCGCAGGCGATCCAGGTGAGCCAGCCCAGCAGTTGGACGAAGCCGTTGCCGCCGCTCAGGAAGAGGGCGAAGAAGAGGCGCGGCGCGTCCGTCAGCGACGTGATCAGCATTGCGAGGCCCACTGTGGGCGCCCAGGCGCCGTCGCCGCCGAGCTGGCGGGCCAGCGTGTTGGTCACCGCGCCGAGGGTCAGCCCGCACAGTACGACCGCCACGCCCGTGGTGAGGACCCACGGAATGCTCGTGGCCAGCGTCGCGTTCAGGACGTCGCTGCGGGCGGCGTCGAAGCCGAAGACGGCGAGCAGACCGTAGAGGAATGTGACCGTGAGGGCGGGGCCCCACACCGCGTGGTCGCGCATCTGCCAGAAGGTGCGGCCGGGGTTGCGTATCAGGCCGGTCAGCAGCTGCTTCCAGTGCAGCCGGGGGCCGGCGGGCGGCGCGGACGCCTGGCCCGCGCGGTACGTGGCCACGTTGTCGCCGCCGAAGGGGTACGCGTCCTGGCCGGCCTGCGGGTCCACGAGCGAGGCGTCGCCCATGGTGAAGGCCCGGGTATGGCCGGGGGAGTCGTGGTACGGGGGCGCGGGTGTCGGCGCGCCGATGTACTCGGGCTCGCCGGTGGGCGGATGACCGCCCGGGTGCCCGGCGCCCTGCGGCCCGGCCCCGTACGGCCCCTGCGGCCCGCCGCCGTACGCACCAGCGCCCTGCGAGCCGCCGCCGTACGCGCCAGAGGCCCCGTACGGCCCCTGTCCGCCAGGTGACCCCTGCGGTCCCGAAAACCCCTGCTGCCCGTGACGTGGCGGGTAACCGCCCCCGCCGTCGCCCTCGCGATTCCTGAAACCTGCCACGCCTTCGAACGTACCTGCTGGGCCCCGGCGCCGGGCCGTACCCCCGTACGGAAGGGGTCCATTGCTGCCAACCTGTGACACGTCCCGGCTGCCCCAGGCCGGGCGCCTCTCTGGAGGACCCGGGAGGTGCCCGCGCACGCCTCCCGCGCGCCGAAAGCCACCACGTACGCCCCCCAGGCCCTGGCGCGAGCCCCCGACAAGCCCCCGAGTGCCCGACGCGAGCCCCCGAAGCCCCGCCCCCGCGCCCGGGCGTGAGCCCCCCGCGCCCGCTCCCGGGCCCGAAGCCCCGCGCCCGCGCCCGCTCCCGGGCCCGAAGCCCCGCGCCCGCGCCCGCTCCCGGGCCCGAAGCCCCGCGCCCGCGCCCGGGCCCGGAGCCCCGCGCCCGCCCCCGACCCCCTACCCCCCGACCCCCTACCCCCCGACCCCCTCCGCCACAACCCCCGCCGCCTCCGGCGCCCGCACGGAGTCCAGCAGCAGCTGCGCGACATCGACCACCTGGACCGACTCCTTCGCGGTGCCCTCGTTCTTCCTGCCGTTGACGGAGTCGGTCAGCATCACCAGGCAGAACGGGCACGCCGTCGAGACGATGTCCGGGTCGAGGGAGAGCGCCTCGTCGACCCGCTCGTTGTTGATGCGCTTGCCGATCCGCTCCTCCATCCACATCCGGGCGCCGCCCGCGCCGCAGCAGAAGCCGCGCTCCTTGTGGCGGTGCATCTCCTCGTTCCGCAGCCCCGGCACCTTGGCGATGATCTCGCGCGGCGGTGTGTAGACCTTGTTGTGCCGGCCCAGGTAGCAGGGGTCGTGGTACGTGATCAGGCCCTCGACCGGGGTGACCGGGACGAGCCTGCCGTCGTCGACCAGGCGCTGGAGCAGCTGGGTGTGGTGGATGACCTCGTACTCGCCGCCGAGCTGCGGGTACTCGTTGGCGATGGTGTTGAAGCAGTGCGGGCAGGTGGCGACGATCTTCTTCGACGCCTTGGGCTTGCGGCTGGACGGGTCCTCGTCGTCCTCGCCGAAGGCCATGTTGAGCATGGCCACGTTCTCCTGGCCGAGCTGCTGGAAGAGGAATTCGTTTCCTAGGCGGCGAGCCGAGTCACCCGTGCAGTTCTCGTCGCCGCCCATGATCGCGAACTTCACGCCCGCGATGTGCAGCAGCTCGGCGAATGCCTTGGTGGTCTTCTTGGCCCGGTCCTCGAGGGAGCCCGCGCAGCCGACCCAGTACAGGTACTCGACCTCGCTCAGGTCCTCGATGTCCTCGCCGACCACCGGCACCTCGAAGTCGACTTCCTTCACCCACGCCAGGCGCTGCTTCTTCGGCAGGCCCCACGGGTTGCCCTTCTTCTCCAGGTTCTTGAGCATCGTGCCCGCCTCGGAGGGGAACGACGACTCGATCATCACCTGGTAGCGGCGCATGTCCACGATGTGGTCGACGTGTTCGATGTCGACCGGGCACTGCTCGACGCAGGCGCCGCAGGTGGTGCACGACCACAGGACGTCCGGGTCGATGACGCCGTTCTCCTCCATGGTGCCGATCAGCGGGCGCTCGGCCTCGGCGAGCGCGGCCGCGGGCACGTCCGCGAGCTGCTCGGGGGTCCCGGTCTCCTCGCCCTCGGCGTTCTTGCCGCCGCCGGCCAGCAGATAGGGCGCCTTGGCGTGCGCGTGGTCGCGCAGCGACATGATGAGCAGCTTGGGGGAGAGCGGCTTGCCGGTGTTCCAGGCGGGGCACTGCGACTGGCAGCGGCCGCACTCGGTGCAGGTGGAGAAGTCGAGGATGCCCTTCCAGGAGAAGTGCTCGACCTGGGAGACGCCGAACTGGTCGTCCTCGCCCGGGTCCTCGAAGTCGATCGGCACTCCGCCGCTGACCATCGGCTGGAGCGGGCCGAGCGCGACCGGGCCGGTGGCCTCGCGCTTGAACCAGATGTTGAAGAACGCGAGGAAGCGGTGCCAGGCGACACCCATGTTGGTGTTCAGACCGAGCACGATCGCCCAGATCATGGTGACGCCGAGCTTGATCATCGCGGTCGCGTAGACGATGTTCTGGAGGGTGCCGATGTGCAGTCCGCGGAAGGCGGCCACCAATGGGTACGAGGCGAAGTACGCGGCCTCGTAGTGGCCGACCCCGTGCAGGGCGCCCTCCAGGCCGCGAAGTGTGAGGATCGCCAGTCCGATGATCAGCACCACGTATTCGACGAAGTACGCCTGCCAGGCCGTCGAACCGGCGAAGCGCGACTTGCGGCCCGCGCGGGAGGGCAGGTTGAGCAGCCGGATCACGATCAGGGTGAGGATGCCGAGTGTGGTGAAGGTGGCGATGAACTCGGTGTAGACCTCGTACGGCAGCCAGGTCCCGATCGCCGGGAGAATCCAGTCGGCCTTGAAGAGCTGCCCGTACGCGTTGACGATCGTCAGGCCCAGGGTGAGGAAGCCGACCGCCACGAACCAGTGGGCGACGCCGACGATCCCCCACTTGTTCATCCGGGTGTGGCCGACGAACTCCCTGGTCAGCGTCTTGGTGCGCGCTACGGGATCATTGCGGCGGGCACCCTCGGGCACCGGCTGGCCGAGCCGCACGAACCGGTAGATCCGCGCGACGGCGCGGCTGATCAGGGCGACACCGACCGCGGTGAGGACCAGCGACACGATGATCGCGGCGAGTTGCATGAGGGCTCCTCGGGCCTGCACGAGCTGAGGCGTATAAAGGTACTAAGCGGTAACTTAATCTGGTCTTGGCTGGAGGTTACCCGGGAACAGCGGGCCCATAAAGGCGCGTCACTGGTGATCTGTGTCGCGCGTCGCACAGCTTGCGGACAGCATGGGTACGGCGGCCGCGGCGGCTTTCGTACGGCGGTCGCTCGCCCTCCGGCCCCATGCGGGTCCCTGTCGGCGGCCACATCGGGACCTCGGCCGTCCCTCGCGCCCCCGCCGCCCCTTTCGCCTCCTGGCGGCGAGCCGCCCGACGGGTTGAGGGCGCGTGATGCGTCCCTGTCACGCCGCTAAGTTGAGTCCATCCGACTCATGTCAATTGACTTGGCGCTCCCACTGAGGCAGTCTTGAGTCAGTTCCACTCAAGTCAGCAGGAGGATTCACCATGGCACGTGCGGTCGGCATCGACCTGGGCACGACTAATTCCGTCGTCAGCGTTCTCGAAGGCGGCGAGCCCACCGTCATCACCAACGCAGAGGGCGCCAGGACCACGCCGTCCGTCGTCGCCTTCGCCAAGAACGGCGAGGTGCTGGTCGGCGAGGTGGCCAAGCGCCAGGCCGTCACCAACGTCGACAGGACCATCCGGTCGGTCAAGCGCCACATGGGCACCGACTGGAAGATCAACCTGGACGGCAAGGACTTCAACCCGCAGCAGATGAGCGCCTTCATCCTGCAGAAGCTCAAGCGGGACGCGGAGTCGTACCTGGGTGAGAAGGTCACCGACGCGGTGATCACCGTCCCCGCGTACTTCAACGACTCCGAGCGCCAGGCGACCAAGGAGGCCGGCGAGATCGCCGGCCTGAACGTGCTGCGGATCGTCAACGAGCCGACCGCCGCCGCGCTGGCGTACGGGCTCGACAAGGACGACCAGACGATTCTCGTCTTCGACCTCGGCGGCGGCACCTTCGACGTCTCGCTGCTGGAGATCGGTGACGGCGTCGTCGAGGTGAAGGCCACCAACGGTGACAACCACCTCGGCGGTGACGACTGGGACCAGCGCGTCGTCGACTACCTGGTCAAGCAGTTCCACTCCGGCCACGGCGTGGACCTGGGCAAGGACAAGATGGCCCTCCAGCGGCTGCGCGAGGCTTCGGAGAAGGCGAAGATCGAGCTCTCCTCGTCCACCGAGACCTCCATCAACCTGCCCTACATCACCGCGTCGGCCGAGGGCCCGCTGCACCTGGACGAGAAGCTGACCCGCGCCCAGTTCCAGCAGCTGACCGCGGACCTGCTGGAGCGCTGCAAGACCCCGTTCCACAACGTCATCAAGGACGCCGGCATCCAGCTGTCCGAGATCGACCACGTGGTCCTGGTCGGCGGCTCCACCCGGATGCCCGCCGTCGCCGAGCTGGTGCGCGAGCTGACCGGCGGCAAGGACGCGAACAAGGGCGTCAACCCGGACGAGGTCGTCGCCATCGGCGCGTCGCTGCAGGCCGGTGTGCTCAAGGGCGAGGTCAAGGACGTCCTGCTGCTCGACGTCACCCCGCTGTCCCTCGGTATCGAGACCAAGGGCGGCATCATGACCAAGCTGATCGAGCGCAACACCACGATCCCGACCAAGCGCTCCGAGATCTTCACCACGGCCGAGGACAACCAGCCGTCGGTCCAGATCCAGGTCTACCAGGGCGAGCGCGAGATCGCCGCGTACAACAAGAAGCTCGGCATGTTCGAGCTGACCGGTCTGCCGCCGGCCCCGCGCGGGATGCCCCAGATCGAGGTCACCTTCGACATCGACGCCAACGGCATCATGCACGTGGGCGCGAAGGACCTGGGCACCGGCAAGGAGCAGCGGATGACCGTCACGGGTGGCTCCTCGCTGCCCAAGGACGAGGTCGACCGCATGCGCCAGGAGGCCGAGCAGTACGCGGACGAGGACCACAGGCGCCGCGAGTCCGCCGAGACCCGCAACCAGGGCGAGCAGCTCGTCTACCAGACCGAGAAGTTCATCGCGGACAACAAGGACAAGCTTCCCGACGACGTCAGGTCCGAGGTCGAGACCGCGATCGCCGACCTGAAGGAGAAGCTCAAGAACGAGTCCACCGACGGCGACAACACCGCGGCGATCCGCGAGGCCACCGAGAAGGTCGCGGCCACCAGCCAGAAGCTCGGCCAGGCGCTGTACGCCAACACGCAGGCCGAGGGCGCGGGCGCGGCCGGACCGGGCGCGGGTGCCCAGGCCGGTGAGCAGTCCGCCGCCGACGACGATGTCGTGGACGCCGAGATCGTCGACGACGAGAAGAAGGACGGTGCCGCGTGACGGAGGAGCCGAAGGGCTTCGAGGAGCCCGACGTCCCTTCCGAGGCCGCCGACAAGCCGGAGTCCGCCAAGGACACCGGGTCCGCCGACGAGGCGGGCCCGGCGGGCCCCGGCGGGGACGACAAGGAGCTGATCGCCCTGCGGGCGCAGCTGGACCAGGCGCGCACGGCTGTCGGCGAGCGCACCGCGGACCTCCAGCGTCTTCAGGCCGAGTACCAGAACTACCGCCGCCGAGTGGAGCGGGACCGGGTCGCCGTCAAGGAGATCGCGGTCGCCAACCTGCTCACCGAACTGCTTCCGGTGCTGGACGACATCGGCCGGGCGCGGGAACACGGCGAGCTGGTGGGCGGGTTCAAGTCGGTCGCGGAATCGCTGGAGACCGTCGCGGCGAAGCTGGGCCTGCAGCAGTTCGGCAAGGAGGGCGAGCCCTTCGACCCGCTGGTGCACGAGGCCCTGATGCACAGCTATTCGCCGGATGTCACGCAGACGACATGCGTGCAGATCCTTCAGCCGGGGTACCGCCTCGGTGAGCGCAATCTGCGGCCCGCCAGGGTCGCGGTCGCCGAACCGCAGCCGGGCACCCAGGCCACCAAGGGTGACGAGTCGGCGGATTCGGCGGATCAGGCGGACGACGAGGAGACCGGTGGCCCGGACGAGGGCTGACGGTGGGGAAGTGACGGAGAGGAGGGACGTCGAGGATGAGCGTCAGTAGGGACCTGCTCGAAAAGGACCTGTACAAGGTCCTCGGCGTCCCCAAGGACGCCACTGACGCGGAGATCAAGAAGGCGTACCGGAAGCTCGCCCGCGAGTTCCACCCGGACGCCAACAAGGGCGACGCGAAGGCCGAGGAGCGCTTCAAGGAGATCTCCGAGGCCAATGACGTCCTCTCCGACACCAAGCGGCGCAAGGAGTACGACGAGGGCCGCGCGCTGTTCGGCAACGGCGGATTCCGCCCGGGGCCGGGCGCGGGCGGCGGCACCGGCGGCTTCAACTTCGACCTGGGCGACCTCTTCGGCGGCGCCCAGGGCCCCGGCGGCACGACCACCACGGGCGGCCAGGGCGGCGGCTTCGGCGGCGGTCTCGGCGACGTCTTCGGCGGGCTGTTCAACCGCGGCGGCGGGGGCACCCGGGTGCAGCCGCGCCGCGGTCAGGACATCGAGTCCGAGGTGACGCTCAGCTTCACCGAGGCGGTGGACGGGGCCACGGTCCCGCTGCGGATGTCCAGCCAGGCACCCTGCAAGGCGTGCTCGGGCACCGGCGACCGCAACGGCACCCCGCGGGTCTGCCCGACCTGTGTCGGCACCGGGCAGGTCTCGCGCGGCGGCGGTGGCGGCTTCTCCCTCACCGACCCGTGCGTGGACTGTAAGGGCCGCGGTCTGATCGCGGAGAACCCGTGCGAGATCTGCCACGGCAGCGGCCGGGCGAAGAGCTCGCGCACGATGCAGGTCCGTATCCCCGCCGGGGTCACCGACGGGCAGCGGATCAGGCTGCGCGGTAAGGGCGCTCCCGGTGAGCGCGGCGGGCCGGCCGGTGATCTGTACGTCGTCGTGCACGTCGGACGGCATCCGGTCTTCGGCCGCAAGGACGCGAATCTCACCGTGACGGTGCCGGTCTCCTACGCCGAGGCGGCGCTCGGCGGCGAGATCAAGGTGCCGACCCTCGGCGGTCCTTCGGTCACGCTGAAGCTGCCCGCGGGCACGCCCAACGGCCGTACGCTGCGCGCCCGCGGCAAGGGCGCGGTGCGCAAGGACGGCTCCCGGGGCGATCTGCTGGTCACCGTCGAGGTGACGGTGCCGGCGAAGACCGAGGGCAAGGCGCTCGACGCGCTGGAGGCGTACCGGGAAGCGACCGCGGAGTTCGACCCGCGGGCGGAGCTGTTCAAGGCCGCAAAGGGAGCGTGAACGGATGAGCATCGACGGCCGTGTCGGGGGTGGCGGCCCCCGCGGACCCCGCGGTCCCGGCGGGCGCAACCCGTACCAGCTGACCGAGGAGTCCCCGGTCTACGTCATCTCGGTGGCGGCGGAGCTGTCCGGGCTGCACCCGCAGACACTGCGTCAGTACGACCGCCTCGGACTGGTCTCCCCGGACCGCACGGCCGGCCGGGGCCGGCGTTACTCGGCCCGTGACATCCAGCAGTTGCGCGAGGTCCAGCGCCTCTCGCAGGACGAGGGCATCAACCTGGCGGGTATCAAGCGGATCATCGAACTGGAGAACCAGGTCGCCGCGCTCCAGGCCCGGGTCGCCGAGTTGTCCGCCGCCGTCGAGGGCGCCGCCGCTGTCATCCAGCAGCGCGAGGCGGCCGTCCACGCGTCCTATCGTCGCGATCTGGTTCCGTACCAGGACGTCCAGCACACCAGTGCTCTCGTCGTCTGGCGGCCGAAGCGCGACGGCTGACGTCGGCGCCTTCTGCCGCGACCGCTCGCTCACACGCGAAGACCGCCACCCGATCGGGTGGCGGTCTTTTCGCGTCCATGGGTGCGATCGGTGGCCTGCCGGCGGGGACAGGGCCGGTGCTCCCGGGACGGGTGACCCCCGGTATCCGGTCGGCCCCACCCCATGGGGCAACGCCCCAAAGGGGCGCGAGGAACTGCGCGCGCAACCACACACCGGCCGGTGGCCCGGATACGACCGCAAGGGGCTGGGCCGGCGGCCACGTGCCCGCACACCGTGGCCGGCCGCGCAGTTCCTCCCCCAGGCTTCGCCCGGGGGTACCCCCAGCACTCCTAACGGGGCCGCCCCCACCAGCCGGCACCCAAGAACACCCGGCGAGGCCGGCACCGGACCGGTCGGCGTGACACCACGGATCGCGGCCGGGGCGCGGGTCGCGCGGCCCCCGGCCCGGCCGGACGGCCCGCCGCCGCCCGGCCGGGAGGGCCGCCGTCGGTCACGGCCCGTAAAAGCGGCCCCGCTCAGGCGTTGCCCATGGCCCGGGTGAGCGCGATCTCGATGACGATGCGGTCCGGGTTCGGCTGCGGGGTGCGGTCGTAGCGCTCGGCGTAGCGGCGTACGGCGTCGGCGATGCGCTCGGGGTCCTCCGAGACGGTGGCGAGCCCTTCGAGCGTGGCCCACTTGCCGCGTTCGACCTGGCAGACGGCGACCGGAGCGCCGGCCGGGCCCGCCGCCCGTACGTGCGCGGCTTTCGCGCTGCCGGTGTTGGTGATGACCCGGGCGAGTCCGGCCTCCGGGTCGTAGGTGACGCCCACCGGGACGACGTGCGGGGTGCCGTCGGGGCGGTGCGTGGTCAGGGTGCACAGGTGGTACTCACGCCAGAACGCGAGATAGCCGGGCTCGGGGGAGCGGGGGTCACGGGGTGCCATGGGGACGACGGTAGCCCAGCCCCCACCGGGCCCGGCAGCCCGGCCCCAGCCCCCACCGGGCCCGGCAGCCCGGCCGCTGTCGGCCACCCGCCCCCGCCGCCGGCCCCACCCGTCGAACCCGGTGACCCCGGCAAACCCGTCGAACCCGGTGACCCCGGCGACCCCTCACCCCAGCCGCACCGGCAGCGCCGCGACACTGTTCCCGATGAACCCGGGCAGCGGCGGCAGCTCGTCGTCCGGCACGGCGAGCGTGAGCCCCGGATGGGCCGCGTACAGCGAGCGCAGCGCGATCACCGCTTCGAGCCTGGCCAGCGGCGCGCCCAGGCAGTAGTGGGCGCCGTGCCCGAAGGACAGATGCCGGGTCGCGGGCCGGGTGATGTCGAAGCGGTCGGCGTCGGGGCCGTACTCGCGCGGGTCGCGGCCCGCGGCGGCGTATCCGGCCAGTACAGGGACCCCGCGCGGGACGGTGACGCCGTCCACGACCAGGTCGGTCGTCGGGTAGCGGAACGGGAAGTTGGCCACGGGGCTGTCCCAGCGCAGCGTCTCCTCGACCACCGCGTCCCAGGACACCTCACCCGCGAGGACGAGCGCGAGCTGCCCGGGGTGGCCGCACAGGGCGCGTACCGCGTTGGTGATCAGGTTGAGGGTGGTCTCGTGCCCGGCGACGATCATCAGCAGCAGGGTGCCGGTCAGCTCCTCGTCGTTGAGCCGTTCGGCGCCGTCGTTCCGGTCCTCGTCGCGGGCGGCGATGAGCGCGCTGGTCAGATCGTCACCGGGGGCGGCACGGCGGTCCTGGACGACCCGGGCCAGTACGGCGTGGATCTCGCCCTGCGCGGCCATCGCGTCCTCGGCGGTGTTCGAGGTGCTGACCAGCCGGTGGGTGAGCGCGTGCAGCCGGTCGCGGTGGGCGAGGTCCACGCCGAGCAGCTCGCAGATCACCCCCATGGGGAGCGGATACGCGAAGTGCAGCCGCAGGTCCACCACGCCGTCGTCATCGGTACGGCCGGGCAGCGCGGTGAGCAGGTCGCCGGTCAGCTGCTCGATCCAGGGGCGCATCGCGGCCACCCGGCGCGGGGTGAACGCCTTGGTGGCCAGACCGCGCAGCCGCCGGTGGTCGTCACCGTCGGCGGTGGTCATGCCGTTGACCAGGGCGAACGCGTTCAGCTGCCATTGCCGCGGAATGCGGCCCTCCTGAAAGGCGGCGAAGTGGCGGGCGTTCTTGGCG
This sequence comes from Streptomyces sp. NBC_00223, assembly GCF_036199905.1. Classification (NCBI taxonomy): domain Bacteria; kingdom Bacillati; phylum Actinomycetota; class Actinomycetes; order Kitasatosporales; family Streptomycetaceae; genus Streptomyces; species Streptomyces sp. NBC_00223. Next base: position 4,494,631 of record NZ_CP108109.1, read on the forward strand.
ACCTTCGGATCGGCGAGGAAGTCGCGCAGCTCCTGGTACCGGGAGATGATCATTCCGGGGACGCCGGCGGGCAGCAGCACCGGGCAGGCGGCCCCCGCCTCGCGCAGAGCGTCGGCGTCGGCGTGGACGGCGGCGCCGGACGGGTCCATGGGGTGCGCAGATGTCATGGGAATCCTCACGAGCGGCGGACGTACGGCTACGGCTGCGGAGGTGCGGTGAACGGCGCGGGGGGAGGGTTCAACTCAGGTCATACCCGGCAGAGTTGAGGCACGCATTCTCGCACCGCCGCCCTGAGTTCCTCAACGTTCATACAAAATTCCGCAGAACACGCCGTACGACCCTCCTGTTCGGCCCCCCAATCCGACTTGAGTGGAATAGACTCAACTTGCTTCATGTTGCTGCAAGCAGGTCTACGGCAGGCGGTGGATCGAGCCGCCGGCCCCTGTGACGAAGGAGGAACCGACCCCCGTGGAAGCCGAGCTGACCAACAAGAGCCGGGAAGCGCTGAACGCCGCCAACGCCCGGGCCGTCTCCGAGGGCAACCCGGACCTGACGCCCGCGCATCTGCTGCTCGCCCTGTTGAGCGGCACGGACAACGAGAACATCCTCGACCTGCTGACCGCCGTCGGCGCCGACCCGGCGACCCTCGCGGAAGGGGCCGAGCGGCTGGTCGGGGGCCTGCCCAAGGTCCAGGGCTCCACCGTCGCACCCCCGCAGGCCAACCGCGACCTGCTCGCCGTGATCGCCGACGCCTCGCAACGGGCCGAGGAGCTCGGCGACGCCTATCTGTCCACCGAACACCTGCTGATCGGGATCGCCGTCAAGGGCGGCCCGGCCGGCGACCTGCTGTCCGGCCAGGGCGCCAAGGCCAAGGCGCTGCTGTCGGCCTTCGAGACCGCCCGGGGAGGGCAGCGCGTGACCAGTCAGGACCCCGAGGGCACCTACAAGGCGCTGGAGAAGTACGGCACGGACTTCACCGCCGCCGCCCGCGAGGGCAAGCTCGACCCGGTGATCGGCCGTGACCAGGAGATCCGCCGCGTCGTCCAGGTGCTCTCGCGCCGCACGAAGAACAACCCGGTGCTGATCGGCGAGCCCGGCGTCGGCAAGACCGCCGTCGTGGAGGGCCTGGCCCAGCGCATCGTCAAGGGCGACGTGCCCGAGTCGCTGCGCAACAAGAAGCTGGTCGCGCTCGACCTCGCCGCCATGGTCGCGGGCGCGAAGTACCGCGGCGAGTTCGAGGAGCGGCTGAAGGCCGTGCTGGCCGAGATCAAGGAGAGCGACGGCCGGGTCATCACCTTCATCGACGAGCTGCACACCGTCGTCGGCGCGGGCGCGGGCGGCGACTCCGCGATGGACGCGGGCAACATGCTCAAGCCGATGCTGGCCCGCGGCGAGCTGCGGATGGTCGGCGCCACCACCCTGGACGAGTACCGCGAGCGGATCGAGAAGGACCCCGCCCTGGAGCGCCGCTTCCAGCAGGTGCTGGTCGCCGAGCCCTCGGTCGAGGACACCGTGGCGATCCTGCGCGGTCTCAAGGGCCGCTACGAGGCCCACCACAAGGTGCAGATCGCGGACTCCGCGCTGGTCGCCGCCGCGACCCTGTCCGACCGCTACATCACCTCCCGCTTCCTGCCCGACAAGGCCATCGACCTGGTGGACGAGGCCGCCTCCCGGCTGCGGATGGAGATCGACTCCTCCCCGGTCGAGATCGACGAGCTCCAGCGCTCCGTGGACCGGCTGCGGATGGAGGAGATGGCGATCCAGGACGAGACCGACCCCGCCTCCGTGCAGCGCCTCGACAAGCTCCGCAGGGACCTCGCCGACCGCGAGGAGGAGCTGCGCGGTCTCACCGCCCGCTGGGAGAAGGAGAAGCAGGGGCTGAACCGGGTCGGTGAGCTCAAGGAGCGCCTGGACGACATCGACACCCGGATCGACCGCGCCCAGCGCGACGGCGACTTCGAGAGCGCCTCCAAGCTGCTCTACGCCGAGAAGCCCAAGCTGGAGGCCGAGCTGGCCGAGGCCACCCGCGAGGAGGAAGAGGCCGCCGCCAAGGGCCCCTCCCAGAAGATGGTCAAGGAGGAGGTCGGCCCGGACGACGTGGCCGATGTCGTCGCCGCCTGGACCGGCATCCCCGCCGGACGGCTGCTGGAGGGCGAGACCCAGAAGCTGCTGCGGATGGAGGAGGAGCTGGGCAAGCGGCTGATCGGCCAGACCGAGGCCGTACGGTCGGTCTCCGACGCCGTACGCCGCTCCCGCTCCGGCATCGCCGACCCCGACCGGCCGACCGGCTCCTTCCTCTTCCTCGGCCCCACCGGCGTCGGCAAGACCGAGCTGGCCAAGGCACTGGCCGACTTCCTCTTCGACGACGAGCGGGCCATGGTCCGCATCGACATGAGCGAGTACGGCGAGAAGCACTCCGTCTCCCGGCTGGTCGGCGCCCCGCCCGGATACGTCGGCTACGAGGAGGGCGGCCAGCTCACCGAGGCGGTACGCCGCCGGCCGTACAGCGTGGTGCTGCTGGACGAGGTGGAGAAGGCGCACCCCGAGGTCTTCGACGTGCTGCTCCAGGTGCTTGACGACGGACGGCTCACCGACGGGCAGGGCCGTACGGTCGACTTCCGCAACGCGATCCTGGTGCTCACCTCCAACCTCGGCAGCCAGTACCTGGTCGACATCACGCTCAGCGAGGAGCAGAAGAAGGAGAGCGTGCTGGAGACGGTCCGCGCGTCCTTCAAGCCGGAGTTCCTGAACCGGCTGGACGACATCGTGGTCTTCTCCGCGCTCAGCCGTGACGAGCTGCGCCGGATCGCCCGGCTCCAGACCGACCGGCTCGGCAAGCGGCTCAAGGACCGCAGGCTCACCCTGGAGGTCACCGACTCGGCGCTCGACTGGCTCGCCAGGGAGGGCAACGACCCGGCGTACGGCGCCCGGCCGCTGCGCCGCCTGGTGCAGACCGCGATCGGCGACCCGCTGGCCCGGGCGATCCTGTCCGGCGAGGTGGTCGACGGCCAGACCGTACGGGTGGACGAGGCGGTCGACGGTCTGATCGTCGGACCGGCCACCGCGCCCGACCTCACGAAGTAACGGCGGCACGGGCGGGACCCCGGACGTACACGACAGCGGTGTGCGGCCGGGGTTTCCCCACGCGGGTGCGGATGAGAGAGGATGGCAGGGAGACGTCACGAAGGGACTTCACGGTGAGCATCGACCCGTCCTCGATTCCGAATTTCGGGGGCCAGCCGGACCCCGAGCCGACCGGACCCGCCGGCAGCGTGGTCATCCCCGACCAGGACCTGGTCAAGCAGTTGCTCGAACAGATGGAGCTGAAGTACCTCGTCGACGAGGAGGGCGACCTCGCGGCGCCCTGGGAGGAGTTCCGCACCTACTTCATGTTCCGCGGCGAGGGCGGCCAGGCCGTCTTCGCGGTCCGGACCTTCTACGACCGCCCGTACTCCGTCGACGACAAGCCTCATCTGCACGAGGTCATCGACGAGTGGAACCAGCGGACCCTGTGGCCGAAGATCTACACGCACACCGACGACGAGGGCAATGTCCGCCTCATCGGTGAGGCGCAGATGCTGATCGGCATGGGCGTCAACCTGGAGCACTTCGTGTCCAGCACGGTCAGCTGGATCCAGGCGTCGATCGAGTTCAACAACAACTGGATCGGCGAGCGGCTCGGCCTGGAGAAGGACGCCGACAGCAGCGACGACAGCGGTGACGACGACGGCGGGGACGACAAGTCCTGAGCCGTCGCACTCACGTCTTCCGGGCGCCCGTGGTCTCCACCGCGGGCGCCCGCGGCGTTTCCCGGGCCCGGCCCTGTGCGACCCTCAGCCCCGCGCCGGGGGCAGCGCCAGGGCGCGGTAGTGGGTGGTGAGCACACCGTCGTCGAGCAGGTGGAAGGCCAGGGCGGGCGGCAGCTCGGTGCTCGTCGCGTACCGGTCGCCGACCTCCCAGGGCAGCAGCACGGTCGAGGTGACCCCCGGGGCGGCCCGCAGCGGCCGGCCGGCGAAGGTCGTCGCGGCCGCCGTGTGCGCGTGGCCGCACAGCACGGCCGCCACCCGGTCGTGCGCCCGGACGACCGCCTCCAGCCGCTCCGGGGAGCGCAGCCGGATCGCGTCGAGGGCCGGCATGCCGAGCGGGGCCGGCGGATGGTGGAGGGCGAGGAGCGCGGGCCGGTCGGAGGCCGACAGCTGCCGCTCCAGCCACTCCAGGGTGGCGTCGGCGAGCTCGCCCGAGGGATCGCCGGGCACCGAGGAGTCGAGCAGCAGCAGGTCGACGCCCCCGATCTCGTACGCCTGGTTGACCGGCCCGGCCCCGGCCCCGGCCCCGGCCCCGTCCGCGCCGAGCAGCCCGCGGCGGAAGGCCGTCCGCTCGTCGTGGTTGCCCGGGCAGAACAGCACGGGGAGGTGTGCGCCGAGACCGGCGAAGAGCTCGACGGCCGCGGCGTAGTCGGCCGGGTCACCGGCGTCGGTCACGTCACCGGTGATCAGCACCGCGTCCACCTGGTGGAGCAGCCCGGCGAGGTGGTCGCGGACGACCCGGACACGTTCGGTCGCGCCGGCGTCGCCGCGCAGATGCAGATCGCTGAGGTGGGCCAGGGCGAACACGACTCTCCTTGTCCGGCCTACGGTCCGGCCCGCCGGCCAGGGGGTACGGCTCGGCGGACGCGGCCGGGGGCCCGGTGGTTCAGCGGTCCGGGGCGACGCGCGGCGGACCGGCACCCCCGGCGGTCCGGAAACGGCGGCTCAGTCAACCTCGTAGAAACCGTCGCCGTCCAGGTAGCGGGCGGTGGCGTAGTCCCGCAGGAGCACGGCCCGCGACGGGTGCAGCAGATGCACCAGCATCGGGTACGTGAAGTCGTTGACCGTACGGTGGATCCGGTCGCCCGGCCGCACCCGGGTCAGCGTGCCGTGGAAGCTGGGCAGGGCGCTGAGTTCGTCCAGCTTGGGGTAGGCGCGCAGGGTCCCCGCGCGCGGCGAGACCATGTTGACGCAGATGGCGTGCTCGCGGACGCGGTAGTCCTCCTTGGCGCGCTCGGCGAAGCCGGTGGGGTCGGTGTAGGCGTCCACCGTCCATGCCAACTGGCTGGCCCCGATGGCCGCGTCGACCAGCACCGGCAGATCGGCGCCGCAGATCCGGGAGGCCGTCTCGATCAGCCGCGGGCCGTCCTCGGTGAGCTTGACCTCGGTGTGCGCGGGGCCGTTGCGGATGCCGAGGGCGTCGAGCACCGCGCTGACGTACTCCACCAGCTGGTCCTGCTCGGGCCCGCGCCTGGGCAGTAGATGCGAGCCGCCGAGCAGGTCGCGGACGCCGTTGACGTTGAGGTGCCGGGTGGAGTGGACGTCGGTCACGTAGTGCACGCCGTCGAGGCTGACGGTGTTGACGTAGTACTCGACGCCCAGCAGGTACTCCTGGGCGACGACGGCGTTGTTGCGCAGGTCCAGCGCGCTGTCGGTGCCGATCAGCGCGTCCAAGGCGGCGAGCACCCCGGCTTCGTCGTCGCAGAAGTGCACCCCGTCGTTGCCCGCGCTTTTCACCGGCTTGACCACGACCTGGCCCGCGCCCGAGGCGGCGTACCAGGCCGCCAGTTCGTCGCGGTCGGTCGCGAGGAGCTGCGCGGCGCCGGGCAGGCCCGCCGCCTTGATCTGCTCGACCATCCGGAACTTGTCCCGCCGCGGCTCGCTGCGGGCCGTGCCGTTGGTGCGCAGCCCCATGGCCTCGCTGAGCCGGTCGGCCAGCTCCACCCCGCTCTCGATCCCGGCTATCACCGCGTCCGGCCGCAGCCGGGCCAGGGCGCCGACGGTGTCGGAGAGTTCACCGCGGTGCACGACGTGGTCGCCGAAGTCGTCCGGGTGGAAGGTCGCCGCGTACACGGCGGGGACGCTCGGCGCGCTCTGCACATGGACGCAGCGGTAGCCCCTGGCGTGGAAGAGCGGGGCGAAGTAGCGGGCCGTGGAGTAGGCGTCCACGATCGCGACGACGCGGTTCGGGCTCATGTGGCGGGTTCCTGTCTGTACGGGGTCGGTCGCGCGCCCGGGGCCTGCGCGCGTCCCGGGGGCTCGTCGAGGGGCGGGTCAGGCCGGGGGCGCCGCGGCGGCCCGCCCAAGGGGACCACCGCCGGGAACGCCGCCCGGGACGCCGCCGGGCGCACCGGCAGGAACGCCGCCCGGCACCGCGTCGAGGCTGAGCCGGGAGGCCACCGCGGACGTCGAGCCGGTGTAGCGGCCCGCGTAGTCGGTCGCCTCGCCCTGCATGTTCCAGAACGCGAGCTTGCCGATGATCATGCCGGGGTAGAGCCGGACCGGGGCCGCCACCCCGATCTCCAGCGTCCAGGGGAACACCGCGCCGCTGTGGCCCAGCGGCGCGGAGAACTGGATCCACACCCCCAGGGTGGACACCGACCGGCAGGCGTAGAGCGTGGCCGCGTAGTGCGGGCTGCCCATCGCCTCCATGGTGCCGCCGAGGTAGAACGACCCGGGTTGCAGCACATGGCCGTCGTCGTCCATGACGACGGTGGTGGCCGGGCACTTCTCCCGGGCGTCGATGATGTTCTCGTCGTACCACAGCAGTTCGCGCGAGAGCCGGAACCCGTAGCTGTTGGGCTCCAGGCGCTCGGGGTCGTAGTCGTCGATGTGGATACGGCCGGCCCGTACTTCCCGGTCGATCTCCTGGCCGGTGAGGATCACAGCCAGCTCCTCAGCAGACGGTGGAGCGCGTCGGACAGCGCGTCGAGCGACCCGCTGTTGTCGAGCACGGCGTCGGGCTCGATGAGGTCGAGCCGGGCGGTGGAACGGTCCGCCCGGGTCAGGTCGCCGCGCCCGGCCAGCCGCCGGGCGCGCACCTCGGGGTCCGCGGTGACCCGCAGCACCCGGAAGCCGTGGGCGCGCAGCGTCACCGCGTCCACGTCCGGGTCGCGCAGGTCGTCGTTGACGACGATGTCGGCGTCGACCTCCGCCAGCCGGGTCAGGAAGTCGGCGGCGAGCGCGTCGGGCCTGATCCGGCGCAGGGTGTCGGCGAGCTGTTCCAGCAGCACCTGGTCCTGCGCGCCGGGGGCGAGTTCGGCCCCGGCCCGCCGGTAGATCTCGGCCTGGAGGTCGTAGAGCGGCTTGGCGAGTTTGACCACGGCGTGGCTGAGGCCGTGGTCGTCCGCGAAACTCTCCACCAGACCGGCCGTGGTCGACTTGCCGCAGCCCGACAGGCCGATGACGGCCAGCCGCAGTGCGGAACGCTGAGCGGACACGCGAGCTCCTGTTCGCTATTCGGCCTCCGCGCCGGTCCGCACCCGGTCGAGCACCGCGTCGACGTCGATGTCGAGGGTGCCGCGCAGCCGCACCATCGGGGTGTCGGCGAGGTCGTGGCGCAGCTGGGCGAGGGAGGCGTAGAAGGAGGTGTAGTCCGGCACCAGGTAGGACTGCCAGGTGAAGAACGTGGTGTCGGCCTGCCGGTCGATGATCTTGTTCAGCTGGGCCCAGCGCTCGTTGTCCTCGGTCAGCGCCCGCACGCGCAGCGGCTCGCCCGGACGCACCTGGGGCAGCAGCAGCGCGGCGAGCCGCTTGGGCTCCGCGGAGAACTCGGCGCCGAGCCAGGACTCGAAGACATCCGGATCCATCAGCAGCTTCTCGCCCACCGGCCGCCGCTCGACGTCCGGCGCGACGCTGCGCCGGACCAGATCGGTGAGCCGGGGGTCGGCGAGTATCGTGCCGACCCCGACGTACGGGTAGTCGCGCCACGGGTGGACCAGCACCTCGCCGTCGACCCGCTCGCAGAAGAGCTTGTCGCCGGTGAAGTAGCGCCAGCCGGGGTCGCGCAGCGCCGAGAGCAGCGTGGTGGTCTTGCCCGCGCCCTTGGGACCGGCGATGGCCACCGCGCTGTCCTTGTCGCACACGCCCGAGGCGTGCAGGACGACCGTGCCGCGCGACTCCTCGTGCCGGATCACCAGATCCCGCAGGAAGTCCAGCACCTGCACGGTGGAGTCCGGGGTGATCCGCAGCCCGAACACCGGGTCGGTCAGCGCGTCCAGCGGCGCGTCCAGGTAGGTCGCGCGGTTGATGTAGTGCCTGCGCCCGTCCCGGTCCACCACATGGGCGTCGAAGGTGAACTCCTTGGCGGTGCTGCGCCGGATCTCGGACTGCTCGACCGTCCACACCCCGGGGTCGACATCGCTGTCCGGGTCGTACGCGTGCACCGCGACGGTGAAGGTGACCGCCTGCCGGGGGTCCGGCGCGAACAGGCCGCGGAAGAAGCGGCGTACGGGCGCGAACGCCTCCTCCGCCGCCGCGTCGACGTCGATACGGAGTGTGGTGCCGAGGAAGTTCAGATATTCGGTCACGGGGTCTGCGCCTCCGGGTCGTGGGCCGCGGCGCCGGCGACGCCGCGCACCAGGGAGTCGGCGAAGGCCCGCAGCGACTGCGTCCACATCGGGTCGAGCAGCGGCGCGAGACCGTCGACGCCGAGATGGAACTCCAGCGCCAGGTCCAACCGCCCGCCGTCGAGCGACCAGGCGCCCCGCAGTTCGGCCAGGTCGCCCGTCACCTGTTCGAAGTCGAGCCGGTCCGGGCCGCGCGGCCTCGTGGTCTGCTCCCACTCGACCTCGCTGCCGTTGAGCAGGACCCGCCAGTGCTGTCTGCCGTCGGGCCCGGGCGCCACGGCGAGCACCTGGTCGCACACGGCGGGCAGTTCCGTTCCCGCCGTCAGCAGCGACCACAGCCGGTCGGGATCGACCCCGGGCGCGGTGGTGTGCGCCCGCACGGCGCGCATGTCGGTCATCTTGGCGTTCACGCGTCCTTCATGAAGGGGGTGAGCAGGCCGACGTCCAGACCGGCCGAACGGGCCAGCTCCGCCCACACGCGCAGGGTGCGCAGCATGTCGCGCTGGCCCTGCGCGACCAGCCGGTCGGGCAGTTCACCGGGGAAGCCGGCCAACAGCCGCTCCCAGAGCGCGAAGACGGACTCGACCGCGCAGTCGTCGCCGCCGAACTCCTCGTCCAGGCCGAAGATCTCGGCCAGTTCGGCGCCGGAGGCGTCCACCAGCTCATGCGTGCCGTACTCCAGCGCGAGCGCCAGACAGTGGGCGTCGGCCACCGGGGTACGGCCGGCGAGCCGGTTGTCGATGTCGGCGAGCTGTTCGAGAAACCTCAGCTTGGCGGCCTGCTGCATCTGCGGCTGCGCGGCGCCGCCCTCCAGGTCCTCGGCGTAGGCCCGGCCCTCCGCGAGCATCAGCCACGCCACCGGCAGCCAGACGGCCACGGTCTCGGCGCTGCCCCTGCCGTGGCCGCCGCGCAGGCCCGGATACACCGGCACCCGCTCGGCGGTGGTGGTGTCGGTCACGGTCACGCTGTGCCCTCCTTGTCGTCGGACTTGTCGTCGAACGGCTCGTACGCGATCCGGGCGGTCGCGACGCCCGCCCGGATCGCGCGCAGCGCCGTGGCGGCGGTACGGGCGTCGAGCGAGGCGAGGTCCGCCAGGGGGACCGGCGCGGCGGGCGGCGGCCAGTCGCCGGTCACCAGCAGACTGCGGTCGCCCGCGGAGACCATCCCGGAGCCCGGCAGGAAGGGGTGGTACTCGGCGTCGTCGGCCGGGGTGACGGCGACCGTGATCGACGCGGCGGCGCCGGTGGCCCGGGCGGCGTCGGTCAGCAGACCGGCGTAGGTCCCGGCGAGCGGCGAGCGGTGGTCCGGGCGCAGCGCGTCGGAGACGGTGGTACGGGCGTCCTCGATGCCGGCGGCGAGGGCCCGGTAGCGGTCGTCGTGCCAGAGGTTCCGCCGGGCGAACCTGACCCAGCGCAGCACGTACCACTTGCGGGTGGTGTAGACGTCGCCGTGCAGCGAGAGCACACAGTCCATCAGGTGCAGCAGGACGTTGTAGGCGTAGCCGACGCGGCCGCGCCTCTCCCCGGCGGCCTCGGCCAGGCACAGATGGGCCGTCTGCTCGGCCGCGGTCTGAAGCGCCGCGCGGGACCAGATCAGGGCCAGCGCGGGCAGCGCGGACAGATAGGGGGCGCGGCCGTCGAGGGTGACGCCGTTCACGATCCGCTCGGTCTGCTTGCGGCGGGGCTCGTACCGCTTGTCCCAGCCGCGGAAGCCCGCCACGACCTCGGCGGGGGAGGCGCCGGCCAGCTCCGTCAGCGCGTCGAGGTTGCGCTTGACCTCGGCGGCGGAGAAGGACACGACCTCCAGGTGGTGGCCCCGCTCGAAGATCTTCGTGGAGATCCGCGGCCCGGAGATCCCGGCCTCCTGCACCCGGATGAAGTCCAGGTCGCTGGTCGGGTTGGCCAGGCCGTGCACCGGTGAGCTGGTGAGCAGCAGTTCGCCGGGGCCGACCCGGTCGAGCATGAAGGCGCCCAGGTCACCCGGGTCCAGCTCCCGTTCGGCCAGGAAGGACGACACCGCCTCCCACCGGGTGGCGACGAGTTCGGCGGGAGGTATGGGCAGCAGGGCTTCCAGCACCGTGTTTTTCATGGTTGTCACGGTTGTCACGGAGTTCCTTCCGGGCACCGGGCCAGTAGGGGGACACACGGCTCGTCCGGTTCGGGACCGGCGCCGAACCGGTGCAGGACGAGCCGGGCGGCGAGGGAGTTGTCGACCTCGCCCAGGTCGGCGCCGGCCGGCAGGCCGGGTCCCGCCGCGGCGAAGGTGGCGTGCAGCCGGTCGTCGCCGGTGTTCACCACGTGCGCGGCGCTCTTGGGCATCGGGCGCAGCACCGGGCCGCCGTCGACGGCGGACGAGGGCTGGTAGTCGTCGGCGAGCACCACGAAGGCCAGGGGGCCCGGCTCGGCCTCGTCCAGCGGGCGGCCGCGCTCGTCGAGGAAGCCGCGCACCACCGGCAGCGCGCCGTGCGGTCCGCGCAGCTCCCGCAGGGCGGCCAGGGCGCGGCGCATGGTCACACCGGTCAGCCGGGCGGGCACCCGGCCGTGCGCCAGCCCCTCGTGGTTCACCCGCAGCGACCCGTTGTTCGCCGGGTGGTAGACGACGTCCGAGCGGCGGGGGTCCAGGCCGCCGTCCGCGCCGCGGGCGGCCAGCCCGGCGGCGATCAGCGCCTCGTTGACGTGCACCAGGTGCGTACTGCCGACCATGCCGTGGTCGGCGCCCAGGATGACGGTGTCGTCCTCGGCGGCGCGGCGCAACACCCGGCCGAGGAGGTCGTCGGCGGCCCGGTAGCAGTGGCGGACGGCGTCCCAGATCCGGGCCGCCTCCTTGGGCCGGTGGGCGGCGCTGCGCTCGTCGCACCAGCCGCTCATCTCGTGGCCGATGTCGTCGGTCCACGGCAGGTACATCACCACCAGGTCGGCGTGGTGGCCGTCGAGGACGGCCTGCACGGCGGCGCCGAAGGACCGCACCACGCAGTCCACCGACGCGACGAACTCCTCCTCGGCCGACCCGTCGCCGCCGTCGACGAGCCGCGGGCCGAACAGCCCGCCGCGGTACAGCGGGCCGACGCCCTCGCCCGCGAACACCGGGGTGCCGGCCAGCGCGTCGACCAGCGACCGGTCGGCGCCCGCGGTCCTGGCGGTCCAGGTACCGGTGCGCACCAGCGCCGGACCCCGGGCGGTGTCACGGCAGCGCGCCCAGAACCCGGTGCCCGCGCCGAGCCGTACCGGCGTCCACGACGGCGAGCCGGTCAGGTCGTACGAGGTGCCGCCGGCCCGCAGCAGGACGCCGCCCGCCGTGGTGTCGACCTCGACGGGCAGGCCGCCGGCCGGCCACGCGGTGACGGCCCCGGGCGTCAGCGGCAGCACGTCGTACCGGGCCGACCGGGTGCTGTACGCCTCGATGGCGGCGTCGACCGTGGCGCCGACCCGGCCCTCGCCGTCGAAGACCCACGGCGCGTGGACGAACGCGGTACGGACCCCGCGCCCGGCCAGCGTCCGCCAGACGGGCGGTCGCGCGGGGAAGCCGGGCGCGAAGCCGGACTCGTACCCGAAGACGTCGCCGTCGCCGGGCACTCCGAAGCCGCTGACCCCGTGCTCACCGGTGGCGGCCCCGGTGAACAGGGTGGCCAGCGACGGCGGTGTCTGGCAGTTGGGCGTGGGCGGCCGGCCCGCGGCCCGGCATCCCCGGGCGCGCAGCTCGCTCACGGCGGGTAACGCGCCCTCGGCTTCGAGCCGGTCGACGATCCACCGCGCGGCCGCGTCCCACACCATCCAGTAGACCGTCATACGGGCGTCCCGGCGGCGAGCAGGCCGGGCAGCTCCCGCACCGAGTCGATGGTGACGTCCGCCTTGCCGGTCAGGCCCTCGGCGTGCTGGGCGGCGTACTTCCCGGTGCGCACCTGGACCGTACGGGCGCCCGCCGCGCGTCCGCCCTCGATGTCGGTGGTGGCGTCGTCGCCGACCACCACGCAGTCGGTGACGGCGACGCCCAGGGACCGCGCGGCCAGGTCGAAGAAGTCCGTGGACGGCTTGCCGAGCACCCGGGCGGTGGTGCCCGCCGCGTACTCCAGGCCCACGACGACGGCCCCGGTGTCGAGATGGTCGCCGTCACCGCGCCGGAAGTACCGGCCGCGCTGCGAGGCGATCAGCTCGGCGCCGTCCCGCAGCGCGCGGAAGGCGCCGTCCAGCGCCGGGTAGTCCAGCACGTCACGGCAGTCGCCCACCAGGACATGGGTGTACGGCGGCTCCTGGGTCAGCGCGGCGAACTCCGGGCGCAGCGCGGCCGACACCAGTGGCAGCACCCGGGCGCCGGGCACGCTGTCGAAGAGCACATGCGCCGCGCTGACCGGTGTGAACAGCTCCTCGACCCGCAGATCGACCCCGTACCCGTTGAGTTCGGCCGCGACGGCGGCGGGCGGGCGGGAGTCGATGTTGGTCAGGAAACGCAGCCGGGCGCCCGCCGCCCGCAGCTCCCGCAGCGCCTCGGCCGCGCCGGGCAGCGCGGCGCCGGAGGCGAAGAGCGTGCCCTCCAGGTCGAGCAGCACCACCGGCGGAGCGGTCATCGGGCGACCACCGCGGCCAGTTCCGGCCGCGCGGCGACCGAGTCGAGCAGGAAGGTCAGCTTGGAGTAGTAGCCCCGCTCGTTGTTGAGCCCGTGCTCGCCGAGGTACGCCTCCAGCCAGCGCGCGATCTCGTCGATCTCGGTCAGCACGGCGCCCGCGTCCGGCTCGACGGCGGTACGGCTGCGCAGGTACTCCAGCTCGCACTGGCTGAGCACGACGTCAGGGGCGTCGATCAGGCTGACGTGGTCGAAGAAGATGCCGTAGACGTGCCCGGTGCGCGTGGACTCGAAGTTGACGTCGTAACGGACCCGGCGGAAGGAGGGCAGCCGCGTCGAGACCACCTTCAGCTCGTCGCGCACATAGGCGTCGAAGCCGTCCTCCGCGTCCACGCCGTACGTGTGGCTCTCCCGGCGGGAGAACGTGTCGGCGGTGTACCACTTGCGCTTGACCAGGTTGCGGCCGTCGGTGGTCGGGATGAACGACACATAGCCGCGGTCCGGTTCGGGAGCCGTCACCTGGTAGAGGTGGTTGGTGTAGTCCCACGCCTGGAACTCGTCGCGGTACTCCATCACATACCCCGGCAGACCGCCCGCGCGCAGCCGCCGGTACAGCTCCACGGTCGCCGTCCAGATGTCGACCGGCGGTCGGAGCGTGTACTTGTACTCCATCTCCTGGCCGGCGAAGCACTTGCGGTAGTAGCGCTGGTGGTTGTTGAGGAACAGCGCCTTCTCCGCGTGCAGCCGCACCGCCTCCGGGAGCCAGTCCAGCTCCTCCACGGCGGACACCGCGAGCGGTTCGGGCGTGATCCGGATGAAGCAGGCGTCCTCGGCCGTGAACCGGATCTGCCCGTGCACATGCGCCCGCGCGCCCTCGTCGGTGTGCCGTACGGCGACGTGGAAGAGCGGCACCAGCGGGCCGGGGCCGCCGCCCGCCAGCTCGGTGAGCACCGGTCCCGGCAGCATGTCGGGGAAGAGATCGGCGCCGTGGACCTTGGCGAGCGCCGCCCGTCCGGCGCCCCGGCCGCGCAGTTCGACCTCCCCGAGGCCGGCCCAGTCGAGGACGACCGTGTTCTGCGGGAAGTGCTCGTGCGGGGCCGCGCCCAGCGGGACGACGACGACCGGGTCGGTGCCGGACACCGGGGCCGACCCGTTCAGATGGTGCAGGCCGCCCAGGACGAGCCAGGCGCTGTCGACGGTCACGAGATCTCCTCACTCTGGTTGCTCAGCACAATGCTGCCCCCGCTGATGGTCGCCTCGCCGGTGCCGGACAGATCCGGCGCGGCGACCGCGGGCACGCCCGCCTCGCGCAGCAGGATGGCCAGGTGTCCGAGGGCCGATCCCTGGTCGAAGACGAAGCCGGCGACATGGCCGATGAGGACGGAGAGCACCGCGTAGGGCCGGCTGGTGTGCACGATCGGCCTGCGCGGCGCGGCGGCCACCCGCGCGATGATCGCCGCGAGCCCTTCGTGCTCGCTCACATCGGTCGACTTGTCGATGCTCACCGCGGGGCCGATGGACAGCCGGCCCAGCAACTCGTCCTCCTCCAGCCGCAGCAGGGGGCCCTGCGCGGTGCCGGGGGAGATCTGCACCCCGCCGGTGGTGGAGAGCAGCTGTTCCTCGGCGCCGAGCACCGAGTAGTCCACGAACCAGACCGTGCCCGCCTCGTACACCCACTCCAGCGTGGTCGGCCCGTAGCGGTCCCGCATCACGGCGGTGAAGCGCGCCAGCGCGGGCAGATGCGGCAGCAGCGGGGCGGCCTGCGGGGGCGCGGTGGTGTTGCCGGGATCGTCGGGCGGGCGCCGTACGTCGGTCACCGTGATCGTCCGGCCGCCCGCGGTGCCCCGGTTGAGCGCCATCAGCCCTTCCGGGGTGAACTCCACGATCAGCCCGTCGCCGGACGGGTGGCTGATGACGCCCAGTTCACCGCGTACGTAGTCCCGTACCACGGCGGCGTGCAGCAGGCTGCCGTCGGCGGCGGAAGCGGTGATCTGGGCGAGCCGGGGCAGCACCTCGTCCTTGGGCACCACGATCTGGCGCAGGCTGTCGCCGAGGTCGAGGACGCACTCGGCGGCGGCTCCGGTGGCCAGTTCGCCCCGCAGCCGGGCGGCCAGGTCCTGGTCGGCGAGCCCGCGGCCGTTGAACCGCAGCACCCAACCGGCGCCGGTGGCCACGCCGTTCTCCCGGGCCAGCCGGTGGACCGGGCCGCGCTTGGCGGTGTAACCGGCGTAGACGGCCGCCACGTCACCGAGGTCGAAGTCGGCGGGCAGGTCGTCGAAGTACAGCCGCCTGGTCTCGGCGACCGGTTCGGTACGGTGCCGGGCACGCTCGTTGGTGGCGGTGAGCGGCCGGACCTGGAGGAGGTGCACCCCCTCGTCGTCGGCGGCCCATTCGACGTCGACGTGGTGTCCGGCGTGGTCGCGCAGATCGGCGGCCAGGGCGCACACCTCGGTCAGCACCGCCTCGTGCGGGGCGCCCGCCAGAGCGGTGGAGTCGGCCCTGACCGGTGTGTCCAGCCCGGCGACGAGCCGGTCGGCCAGCCCCTCGACGTATTCGACGACGACCTGGTCACCAGCCGCCGGGTCGAGGCCGGTGAAGGCCACGCCCGCCAGCCGAGGCCGGATCATGCGCTGGACGACGACGGCCAGCCGGGGCCGCGGGTCGTGGTCGCCCGCGCGGACCCGGGCCGCCACCGCGGTGGCCTGGTAGTGCGAGGCCCAGCAGCGCTCGACCGCGGCGACCACCGCGTCGAAACCGGTCACCCCGAGCACGGTGTCGTGCACCCCGGCCAGGCTGGCGCCCGCGCTGTCCTCGTCCAGTCCGGAGGAGCGGACGGCGAACCGCTCGGCGTCGAGGTCGCCGAACACGTCCTTCAGCCGCAGGCGCAGCAGGGCGCGGGTGGCCTCGGGCATCCGGATCGCGGAGCCGATCTCGTGGATTCGGGCGACGGACTCCGCGTAGAAGGCGCCGACGGTGGCGCGCAGATCCGAAAACGCTTCCGCCAGGGCGGCACGCTGCTCGTCGGTGAGCGCGTCGGCCAGCTCACGGGCCGGCAGGCACATCGCCGCGGGCACCCGGTGCCGTGCGCTCCGGGCCGCGAGGGCGGCGAACTTGGGGCCGACCTCGTCGGCGGTGACGGCGGTGCGCAGACCGGGAAACCGCCGGCGCGCGACCTGCTTGTCGAAGTCGATGTGAATATCGCTCGACCGGGGTCCGCTGGCGCCCTGGTACTTGCCGTCGTACAACTCGATGTCGCCCTGCGGGCGCCACCACATCATCTGACCGATGTTCATGCCCGGGTAGAGACGGACCCGGTTGAGCGTGTAGAGCTGAAGCGTCCACTGGCCCTTGTAGCCGATGTCGCCGAGGCCGGAGGACAGATGGATGAAGATGCCCAGCCGGGCGATGGAGGAGCGGGCGGCGAAGGTGGGCGCGTAATGATCGCTGCCCAGGGTCTCGACGGTGTGCGCCAGGTATAAGCGCCGGGGTTCGAGGACGTATCCGTCCTCGGGTATGGTGATCTCGTCGTACGGATTTTCGTGCCGAGGGTCCAGGGAATCTTCCCGATAGACACGTAAAGTGGCGCCGAGCCGGAAATTGTAGCTGTTCGGGTTGACTTGATCCGAAGTGAACGGCTCGATCGTGATTCGGCCGTTCGCCCTTTCCTTCTCGATTTCTCTGCCGGTCAGGATCAAGCGTCCTCCACGTCTGAACCTTCGACCAAGTATTCACCCGCTGTTCAACAACGGCAAAGCATCCGCCAGTTGGCTGATTCACAGCAAGTGCTACCGGTTGATAGTGACGATCGTCACACTTGTGGTCTCCACCCATGGCCGCCGGACCCGTTGGATACGGTCGACACCCAGTCGGGAGTGCGCCGACCCGTGGTGTCTCCACTCGTCCCCGCCCTCGCGATATCGCCCCCCACCCCGGCTCACGGCGCCGTCGCGCCGGTCCGACCTGGAGAACTCGATGGACCGATCTCGCGAGAGCGGCGCCGACGAGCGCCCCCTTCTGCTGGTCGTCTCGACCGGCCCGCGCGACTACCGCGAGTACCTTTTCGCCGCCATGCACACCCGTTACCGCATCCACCTGATCAACACGGTGGAGCCGACGTGGGAGCGGCCGTATCTGGTCGGCAGCAGCCTGGTGGCCACCACCGACGTGGAGCTGGTCTCCCGGGCCGCCGCCGAGGTCGCCGCGCGCGAGCCGGTGCACGGGGTGCTGAGCTGGGACGAGGCCAGGGTCCACCAGACGGCGATCGTGGCCGGCGAACTCGGTCTGCCGACCAGCCCCGCCGAGGCGGTCTGGCGCTGCCGCGACAAGCACCAGAGCCGTACCGCGCTGGCGGAGGCCGGACTGCCGCAGCCCGCCTTCGCGTTGGTGGGCACCGCCGAGGAGGCGACCGCCGCCGCGGCCCGGATCGGCTACCCGGTGATCGTCAAACCCCGTGCGGCGGCGGCCAGTTACGGCGTCTCCCTGGTGGCGTCACCGGAGGACATGGCGAGGTACTTCACCTTCGCCGACGACGCCACGGTCCCGCACATGCCCGACTACGACCGGGCCGTCCTGGTCGAGGAGTACCTCACCGGGCCCGAGATCAGCGTCGACTCGGTGGTCCACGGCGGGCGGGTGCGCCCGCTGTTCGTCGGGCACAAGCGCGTCGGCTTCCCGCCGTACTTCGAGGAGACCGGCCATGTGGTCTCCCACCGCGACCCGTTGCTGTCCGACCCCGATTTCCTGACGCTGATGCAGCGGACGCACACCGCGCTCGGGTTCACCGACGGATGGACCCACGCGGAGCTCAAACTCACCCCGGAAGGACCCCGGTTGATCGAGGTCAACGCCCGGCTCGGCGGCGACCTGATCCCTCATCTCGGCCAACTCGCCTCCGGCGTCGACCCCGGACTGATCGCCGCCGCGGTGGCCTGCGGACGCGAGCCGGAGATCACCGCAGACCGCGACCTGGTGGCAGCCGTGCGGTTCTGCTACGTCGACCACGACGACACCCTCATCGAGCGGGCGGAGTTCGACACCGCGGCGCTCCCGCCAGAGATACGGGCGGCGGTGGTGCTGGCCCGGCCCGGCGACGTCGTCTCGCCGCCCCCGCGCGGCCTGGTGTCGGGACGCGTCGCCTACCTCACCGCGGCGGCTCCCACGGCCGCCGAGTGCGAGGCGGCGCTCGACACCGCGGTACGGGCGCTGCGGGTCACCGAAGGCGGCCGGGTCGACGCGCGGTGAGCGGGACGGGGACCGGGCCCGCCGGGGGCGAGGCGGGGATCCGCGCCACCTTCACGGAGTCGTCGTTCGCGGTCAAGGCGCTGCTCTTCGGCGTGCTGGTCAACAAGCTCGGCGCCTTCATGCAGGTCTATCTGGTGCTGTTCATGACCAGCCGCGGCTTCACCGATGTGCAGGGCGGTCTGGCGCTGGCCGCCTACGGTGTCGGGTCGGTGCTCGGCGTCCTGCTCGGCGGCGGCCTGACCGACCGGCTCGGCGCGCGCTGGACCATCGCCGCGGGCATGTCGAGCACCGCGGTGCTGCTGGTCGCCGTCCTCCATGTGCGGCTCTACCCGGCGCTGCTGGCGGCGGTCGCGCTGGTCGGCATGATCAGCCAGGTCTACCGGCCGGCCGCGGCGACCGTGCTGTCGCAGGCCACCCCGCGGCACCGCCAGGTGATGGTCTTCGCGATGTACCGGCTGGCCCTCAATCTGGGGACCACCGCCGCGCCCCTGCTCGGCGCGCTGCTCCTGTCGGTGTCGTACAACCTGCTCTTCTACGGTGAGGCCGTCGCGGCTCTCGGCTACGCGGTCGTCGCCCTGTTCGCCCTGCCGCCGCGCCCGGCGGCGACCGGCTCCCCGGACCCGGCGGCCGGGGCCGCGAAGTCCTCGGGCGGCTACCTCAAGGTGCTGGCCGACCGGCGCTACGCGGCCTATCTGCTGGCGATGCTGCTGAACGCGGCCGTCTACATCCAGTACCTCAGCACCCTCCCGCTGGCCATGCGCGACGCGCACCTGAGCACCGTCTGGTACGGCGCCGTGGTGGCCCTCAACGGCGCCGTCGTCATCTGCTTCGAGCTGCTGATGACCAAGGTCGTCCAGCACTGGCGGATGCGTACGGTGCTCACCGTGGGCTTCGTCCTGCTCGGCTCCGGCATGGCCCTGTACGCCCTGCCCGGCGGACCGGCCGTCTTCGTCGTCGGCACACTGCTGTGGACGCTGGCCGAGATCGTCGAGGGCCCGACGATGTTCGCGTACCCGGGGATGGCGGGACCGCCCGAGTCCAGCGGGCGCTACATCGGGGCCGCGCACGCCATGTTCGGCATCGGCTCGGCCGTCGGCCCGGCGGCGGGCGTGCTGCTGTGGAGCGGGATGGGCCAGGCCGCCTGGGTGCTGATCGGCGCGACGTCCGTACTGGCGCTGGTGCCGGCCTGGTACGGGATCGGTTCGGTCGGGGCGGCGGCCTCCGGCGGGGGTGCGTCCGAGGAGGGCGCGGGGGAGGCGGCGGACACGGGGGACGCGGCTGCCGCGGAGGCGGCGGGCTGAGGGGGCGCCGCGCTTTGTCGGCGCTCGGGGTCGCTTGGGGTCGCTCGGGGTCGGCGCATGGGGTCGGCGCCTGGGGTCGGCGCTTCTCGGCAGGGTCGGCGGTCGGGTGTGCGCGGGCGCTGTCGGCCGGTGACATGTTTCGGCGAATTTCGGTCGCCGGTAGTCGCATTGGAGGATGATCACGTCGTATGGCCATCGACTACCGCAAGCGTCCCAAGGCGCCCACCGCCGCCATCAGCCTGGAGAAGATCGCGGGCCGCGCGCCCGGACTCGTCAGCCTCTACAAGACCGCCGCGGTCTCGCTGGCCAAACACCGGGTCAGCGGTCAGCGCGCCGCCGTCTACCTCGTACTCGACCGTTCCGGCAGCATGCGCCCGTACTACCGCGACGGCTCCGTGCAGCACCTCGCCGAGCAGACGCTCGCGCTGGCCGCGAACCTCGACGACGACGGCGTCGTGCCCGTCGTCTTCTTCTCCACCGAGATCGACGGGACCGCCGAGATCAGCCTCGACGCCTACCGCGACCGGATCAATCCGCTGCACGACTCCATGGGCCACATGGGACGCACCAACTACCACGTCGCCATGCAGGCGGTCATCGACCACTACGAGGCGTGCGGTGCCACGGACCCGGCGTTCGTGATCTTCCAGACCGACGGGTCCCCGAGTTCCAAGACCGCCGCCGAGCATGTGCTGTGCACGGCGGCGAAGCTGCCGATCTTCTGGCAGTTCGTCGGCTTCGGCGACGACGAGTTCCGCTTTCTGCGGAAGCTGGACGAACTGCCGGCGCCGGGGCGGCGGGTGGTCGACAACGCCGGGTTCTTCGCGGCGGGGAAGTCGCCCACGACCATCTCCGACGCGGACCTCTACGACCGGCTCCTCCAGGAGTTCCCCCTCTGGCTGACGGCGGCCCGGGCGGCGGGCGTGATCCGGGACTGACACCGGGGGCCGTACGGGAGTTGCCGCCGGGCGTGTTTCGGCCCTGACGCCAGGGCTGTACGTCGTACAGCGTCGCCGCGCGTCGCCCGTTGTCCTACGGGGTCGCCGCCCGGCGTTCCGGCGTGCCCTCGATCCGGCGACGGCGGCCGAAAACGGGCGGAGGGCTTTCGGCCGTTTCCCCGGACGCGGTGGCGGGCCCGCCGCGAGGCCCGCGGTCGTATACGTCGTATACGAAGCCGCGCCGGAGCCGTACTCCGCCGCGGGTGCCGCCGAGGCGCGCGAAGCTCAGGGCAGACCCTCGGCGGAACGTAATCGTTGCCCGACCCCAGGGCCCTTTATGCGGGTCGAAGGCACTCTGACCGAAAGATGCCCTGAGCAACTTCTCCTTGCTTTCCCTTGGTTGACGGCCACCCCGAGGCACCTCACGATCCCGTTAGGTGCTCAATACATCTGAATGTGTGTAACGGGCACGTTGCGAGGGGCCGTCGAGCGGCCCGGTCATCACGGGGGCGCGGCCAGGCGCCGCGCACGGCACCGAACGAAGCGGAGGACGACGCATGTGCGGAATCGCCGGATGGATCTCCTACGAGCGCGACTTGAGGGCACAGCAGGCCACCGTCGACGCGATGACCGAGACGATGTCCTGCCGCGGCCCGGACGCCCGGGGCACCTGGGTGAAGGGGCCGGCCGCCCTCGGCCACCGCAGGCTCGCCGTCATCGACCTGCCCGGCGGGCGCCAGCCGATGAGCGTCGACACCCCGCACGGGCCGGTCGCCATGGTCTACTCCGGCGAGGCGTACAACTTCACCGAGTTACGCGGTGAACTCGCCGCGCGCGGCCACCGTTTCACCACCGACTCGGACACCGAGGTGGTGCTGCACGGCTACTTGGAGTGGGGCGCGGCGGTCGCCGAACGCCTCAACGGCATGTACGCCTTCGCGATCTGGGACGACCGCGAGCAGAAGCTCGTGATGATCCGCGACCGGATGGGCATCAAGCCGTTCTACTACTACCCGACCGCCGACGGCGTGCTCTTCGGGTCCGAGCCCAAGGCGATCCTGGCCAACCCGCTCGCCGAGCGGACCGTGACGGCGGACGGGCTGCGCGAGCTGTTCGCCTTCGTCAAGACCCCCGGCCACGCGGTCTGGAAGGGGATGCGCGAGATCGAGCCCGGCACGGTGGTGACCGTCGACCGCGGCGGCATACGCACCCACGTCTACTGGTCGCTGGAGACCCGGCCGCACACCGACGACCAGGAGACCTCCGTCGCGCACGTGCGTACGCTGCTCGACGACATCATCCGCCGGCAACTGGTCGCCGACGTCCCGCGCTGCACCCTGCTCTCCGGCGGCCTGGACTCCTCGGCGATGACCGCGATCGCGGCCGGCCAGCTGGCCGAGACCGGCGAGACGGTACGCAGCTTCGCCGTGGACTTCGTCGGTCAGGCGGAGAACTTCGTCGCCGACGAGCTGCGCGCCACGCCGGACACCCCCTTCGTGCACGACGTCGCGCGCACCGCACGGACCGAGCACCAGGACATCGTGCTCGACTCCGACCAGCTCGCCGACCCCGAGGTGCGTTCCCGGGTGATCCGGGCCAGGGACCTGCCGGCCGGGTTCGGGGACATGGACGCCTCGCTCTATCTGCTCTTCAGGGCGATCCGCGAGCACTCGACGGTGGCGCTGTCGGGGGAGTCCGCGGACGAGGTGTTCGGCGGCTACCAGCAGTTCTTCGACCCCGAGGCCCGCAAGGGCGGGAACTTCCCGTGGCTGGTGAAGTTCGCCGAGCAGTTCGGCGAGGACGAGAGCATCCTCACCGAGGGCGCCGCCAAGCTGCTCGACCTCGACGGCTACACACGTGACAGCTACGCCACGGCCGTCACCGGCGTCCAGCGGCTGGACGGGGAGAGCGACTTCGAGTTCCGGATGCGCACGATCTCGTATCTGCACCTGACCCGGTTCGTCCGCGTCCTGCTGGACCGCAAGGACCGGGCCAGCATGGCGGTCGGCCTGGAGGTGCGGGTGCCGTTCTGCGACCACCGGCTGGTCGAGTACGTCTACAACGCGCCGTGGGCGCTGAAGTCCTTCGACGGCCGGGAGAAGAGTCTGCTGCGCGAGGCGACGGCGGACGTGCTGCCCCGGTCGGTCTACGACCGCGTCAAGAGCCCGTACCCGTCCACGCAGGACCCGGCGTACGCGGTCGCGCTCCAGCGCGGCCTCAAGGAGCTGCTGACCCGGCCGTCGCACCCGGTCTTCGACCTGGTCAGCCACGCGTGGCTGAAGCGGGCGGTGGAGATCACGACGCCGCAGATCACGCAGGCGTCGCGCCGCGGCCTGGAACGCACGCTCGACCTGGCCCTGTGGCTGGACCTCTACACCCCCACCCTCACCCTCGCCTGACCCCGTCCCCGCCGCCCGCCGCCCGCCGCCCGCCGCCCGCGCCCCGCGCCCCCGCGAGGCGCGGCCGCGGCCGTCGCGGGGTTTCAGAGCGGAAGGTCGTCGGGCAGAAGTCGGAAGGACTTGTGGCGGCCGATCGGGCGCACGGCCCGGAAATCGCGGCGGCCGAGAGTGAGGACGGCATCGGTGTCGTATTCGGCCGCGAGGGCGACGTTCACCGAGTCCGCAAGGTCGAGGTTGAGCGCTGTGTACCGGGCTCGTACGGCCTGCGCGGCCGAGAGATGGGCTTCGGTGATTTCCGGCACGGCGATCCGACTCGCACGCATCCACCGCTGGATGTCGTCGATCGCGCTGACGGCCGCCGCCCGTCCCAGCTCGCGGGTGGCCACGTGATCGATCTCGGCGAGCAGCAACGGAGACATCACGAGGAGACCGGCCGCCATGATCGCTTCGTTGGCTCCCTGATGCTCCGGGTGCGCGGAGTCGAGCGCCGCCAGCAGACCGGAGGTGTCGGCGACGACGACGATCACGCGGTGACCCCGGACTCACCCTCGCGCTGGACGGCGTCGGCCACCGCGCTGCGGACGTCCTCCTTGGAGGGGGTTCGGCCCGGACCCTCGAAGGTGCGGGAGAAAAGCGGTTCGTCCCAGACTCGATTGGCCATGGCCGCGAGATGGATGCCCTGGCGGATGATCTCGGCCTCACTGATCCCACGCCGGGCGGCCGCCTCCTTGATGATCGCGAGGTCCTCGGGGTCCGCGTAGACGTTCGTACGTTTCATGGACATGTACCAAGAGTTGTTGATGTACCAGAGATGCCCCACGGCTCCCCTATGCCGCGACGCCCGACCCGTGGGCCTTGTGGTGGTCGTTGGACGGGTCAGCCGACCAGTACCCGCAGGGCGTCGTCGCTGACGAAGATCCGACCGTAGCGGCCTTCGGAGAACTGGCGCAGGAGCCCAAGGCTGACAAGCTTGTTCACCGCATTGCTCGCCGCCTGGTAGCTGACGTCATAACGTTCTGCGGCCCAGGTGATCGTGAGCATCGGATAGCCGATCAGGTCATCGACGATGCGCCTGGTGATGCCCTTGGAGCGCGCGTCGTGCAGAGTGTCGAGCATGCTGTTCTTCAGTTCGACAAGCGTTCCTATGCGCTCCACGGCCTCCTTGGCCTGCGCGGCAACCGCCTCGCAGAAGAACCGCACCCACGGCTCGAAGTCGCCTGTCGCGCTGACTTCGAACAGGTGGTCCTGATAGGCGCGGCGCCGGGACTCCAGCCACGGTGACAGCGCGATGGCGTGAAGCGCCAACTCGCCGGCGGACATCAGTTGCAGCAAGGCGACGAGTCTGCCGAGCCGACCGTTCCCGTCGTTGAAGGGGTGCAGCGTCTCGAACTGGTAGTGCCCGATCGCCATACGCACGAGCAGCGGCATGTCATCGCTCGTCTCGTTGATCCAACCCTCCCATGCGAGCAATCCGTCCCGGAGGTGGTAGCCGTGCGGACAGGGAACGAAGCGCGCGTTCTCGACATCAGCGGTTTTCAGGCCGATGAACACGTCCGTGGTGCGCACACGGCCCGCCTGGACAGTGTCACTTGACGTCCCGCGCACGAGGGTGCCCTGCAGGTGCTCCAGGAAAGCCACCGTGAGTGGCCGGTCCTTGATCCATCCAGTGGCGGCCTCCGCCGCCGTGACGTAGTTCCGGATCTCGGCGACCTCCGGGCTGATCGCGGAGGCATCCTCGAAGTCGGCCTTGAGGACGTCTTCCATCGCTGCGTAGGTGCCCTCGATCGCAGAAGTGCTGAGGGCCTCACGCCGGATCGAGAGCCGTGCCAGCAGGTCGGGATTGGGAAGGTGCGTCACGGCTTGGTCCGCCCGGGCCACCAGGCCGGCAGCCCGGACTACTGCTGTGTACGTCCTGGGACTCAACGGGACTTCCGTCGGCGGCGGCGCCGGAAGAAAGGCATGCGTGGTGTACTCGCGCTGGTTGCGCGGATCGAACCCACTGATCGGGACGAGAGTGCCGACGGGGGACTGGGCAAGGCGAGACATGTCCACAAATCAAGATTAGCAGGAAAAACTTGAGAAGCGACCTCGGCTTTTCAAGTCGGCTTGAGTACCTGGATCTGATCCCCAACATGCGTCTTTACGGAGACGGTGTGTGGATGTCTCACCCGAGAGGGCTTGAAATGTATGGTTTCAAATTCAAGTTTTAGTCACTCTGACGATGCTCGGGGGCCTCGGGGGCCTCGGGGGCCTCGGGGTCCGGGAGCGGTCTGCGGATGGCGGGGCGGCTTCCGTCATGGTTCGTCCCTGACCGTGGATTCGAGCGCGGGCACCCGGGCCGTCGGTCTACGCGGGCAGCTGCCGGTCAGCCGTTGAAGGTCTTCCGGAGGCGTGATGCCGCCTCGGTCAGGACGTCCTCGCGTTTGCAGAAGGCGAAGCGGACTTGGGTGCGGCCGATGTCGGGGTGGTCGTAGAAGACGGAGTTGGGGACGGCGACGACGCCGCAGCGGTCGGGGAGGGTGCGGCAGAAGGTGAGGGCGTCGGTGCCGGGGGCGAGTTCGGCGATGTCCGTGGTGATGAAGTAGGTGCCCTGCGGCACGTAGACCTGGAAGCCGGCGTCGCGGAGCCCGGTGGCCAGCAGATCGCGTTTGGTCCGCAGTTCGTCGCGGAAGGCGGCGAAGTAGGTGTCGGGCAGGCGCAGCGCGTCCGCGACGGCGTACTGGAACGGTCCCGCGCTCACATACGTCAGGAACTGCTTCGTGGTCCGCACCGCCGCCACCAACTCCCGTGACCCGGTGACCCAGCCGACCTTCCAGCCCGTGAAGGAGAAGGTCTTGCCCGCCGAGGAGATGGAGACCGTGCGGTCGCGCATGCCCGGCAGGGAGATCAGGGGAGTGTGGGCCGCGCCGTCGAACGTGAGGTGCTCGTAGACCTCGTCGGTGACGACGAGCAAGTCGTGTTCGACAGCGATCGCGGCAATGGCGGTCAGTTCGTCGTGGGTGAGGACCATGCCCGTCGGGTTGTGCGGGGAGTTGAGGAGCAGCAGTCGGGTGCGCGGCGTGATCGCGTCCCGCAGCGCGTCGAGGTCGGGGCGGAAGTCCGGCGCCCGCAGCGTCAGCGGCACCCGCACCCCGCCGGCCATCGCGACGCAGGCCGCGTAGGAGTCGTAGAAGGGCTCGAAGGCGATGACCTCGTCACCGGGTTCGAGCAGCGCGAGCATGGCCGCGGCGATCGCCTCGGTGGCACCCGTGGTGACCAGCACCTCGGTGTCGGGGTCGAACGACAGCCCGTAGAAGCGCTGTTGGTGCTCCGCGATCGCCGTACGCAGTTCTGGGACTCCCGGCCCCGGCGGGTACTGGTTGCCGCGCCCGTCGCGCAGCGCCCGCACCGCCGCCTCCCGTACGGACTCGGGCCCGTCCGTGTCCGGGAAGCCCTGCCCGAGGTTGATCGCGCCGGTCGCCACCGCCAGCGCCGACATCTCCGCGAAGATCGTCGTCCCGAGGCCGTCCAGCCTCCGGTTCAGCAACGGTCTGCCCCGCATACGCCCACACCCGCTTCCCCTCGCGCGCGCCGCCGGCCGACGCCGACCACCCGCGTCACCCGCGCCCACCGCCCGGTCCCGCGCCCGAACCCGATACCCATGCTGATACCGATCAAACGAGCGTACTTGGTCGTCATACCGGAACACCTGAACTCACAAGCGCTCCAAGGGATGGAAAGTACGTACAGATGGGTAAAAAGGCTGAGGGCAGCCCACGATTCATGATTCCGTAGTGAACGGACCCCTTCGGTCCACGGACCCACGTGGGCACGAGCCGGCGCACCTTCCGACAGGTGCGGGTCGGCCCAACTTCCACCGCGTGTTTGATCCCCCTGCGTGCTTGCGGAGCCGACCCATGCTCACCACCCTTCAGACCGCTTATACGGACACCCGTGCGGGAGATCTCGCCTGGTGCCTCGGAAAAGACGCGCTGCCCGCCCTCGCCGTGCTCGGCGTACGGGTCGGCGATGCACGCGGGCTGCGGGCCGAGGTGGAATTACGGCTGCTCGGCGCCTCCCATCAGGTGCTCGTGGACGCCGGGCGGGGAGTGGACTGCTCGGAGACGGTCGCCTGTCTTCCCGGCAGCCAGGCTCCGCTGCCCTTCGGCGTCGCGCGCCGCGTCGGGGTGTGGGACTACGAGTTCGCGGCGCGCATCGAGACCCTGTCGCAGGGCTCGTTCGCGGGCCGGGCCCAGGAGTTGCTCGCGCTCGTCGCCGACCACCCGAACGGGCTCGCGGGCACCTTCCCCGGCGATCCGCACGCCTTCACCGCGATGCTGGTGCAGTGCGCGGAAGGGAGCGTGCGCTGGCGCACATGGCACGCCTATCCGCAGGAGGGGCGGCTGGTGACGACACGGACGCGGGTCAGCGTCATGGGGTGAGGGCCGTCGCGCGCCCCCCTCTCGTCGGCCGGACCGTCGTACGGACGGGTCCGGCCCGCCGCGGGGGCGCGCGGAAAGCGGCACGATCCCCTACCGCCATTGGGCGTCATATAACCCTCCACTGCTGCCAATTGCACCCTTGTGGGTGACTTGTCGCGGCACGACCCTGACATAACGTGCACTCATGATCGACCGGACGGCCCGCCGACAGACCCCCCGACTTCCCCTCCCGCTGCCCCTGCCCGTGCCCCCGAAGGCGGCCCGCGCGGTAGTCCTCGCCGCGGTCTTCGTCTGCGCGGCCTGCGGTCTGGTCTACGAGCTGGAACTCGTCGCGCTCGCCTCCTATTTGGTGGGCGACTCGGTCACCCAGGCGTCCGTCGTGCTGTCCGTGATGGTCTTCGCGATGGGCTGCGGTTCGCTGTTGGCAAAACGGTTACGCACCCGCGCCGCCGCGGCTTTCGCGGCCGTCGAATCCGCCCTCGCCCTCGTCGGCGGACTGTCCGTCATGGCGCTCTACGCCTTCTTCGCCTGGTACGGGCAGGCCCGGATCGCCATGGTCGGCTGCGCGTTCGCGATCGGCGTGCTGATCGGGGCCGAGGTGCCGCTGCTGATGACGCTCGTGCAGCGCATCCGGCGCCAGGACGCGGGGGGCGCGGTCGCCGACATCTTCGCCGTCGACTACGTGGGCGCGCTGGTCGGCGGCCTCGCGTTCCCCTTTCTTCTGCTGCCGCACTTCGGGCAGTTGACGGGCGCGCTGGCCACCGGCGGGGTCAACGCGGTGGCCGGGAGCGCGACCGTGCTCTGGCTCTTCCGCGGCGATCTCGCGCTCCGCACCCGGGTGTGGCTCCTGGTCGCGAACGTCAGCGTGCTCGCCGTCCTGGCCTGCGCCGCCGTGGCCGCCGGCCCCTTCGAACGCGTCGCGCGGCAGGCGGTGTACGGGGGCCGGGTGCGGGTGGCCGAGCAGACGGCCGTGCAGGAGATCGTGCTGACGGGCGGCTCCTCGGGCGGCTCCTCGCTCCGGCTCTTCCTCGACGGACGGCTGCGGGTGTGCGGGGCGGACGAGGTCCGCTACCACCAGGCGCTGGTCCACCCGGCGATGGCCGGCCCGCGCGGGCGCGTCCTCGTACTCGGCGGCGGCGACGGCCTCGCCCTGCGGGAGGTGCTGCGCTACCGCGACGTACGGTCGGCGACGGTGGTGGACGACGACGGTGAGCTGCTGCGGCTCGGCCGCACGGACGCGGGGCTCGCCGCGCTCAACGGGCACGCGTTCGCCGATCCGCGGGTACGTACGGTGACGGCGGACGTCTTCGACTGGCTGCGGGGACAGGCCGGGCGGGGGGCGTACGACGTGATCGTCGCGGATCTGCCCGACGCAGCGGTCTCGCGGAGCGCCAAGCTCTACTCGGAGGAGTTCTACGGGCTGGCCGCGCGGGCGCTCGCCGGCGGGGGGCGGCTGGTCGTGCACGCGGGGGGTTCGGCGCACGAGCTGTGGACGGTCGACGCGACGCTGCGGGCGGTGGGGCTCGCCGCGGCGCCGTACGTGCTCGGGGGCCGCGCCTGCGGGCGGGACGAGCCCGCGGACTGGGGGCTGCTGCTGGCCTCGCCGGGGGCGCCGCGGCTCGCGCTCCCGAGGGGCGCGCCGCGGGGCCTGACCGTCACGACGGCCTCGCTGTCGGCGGCGTCCCACCGCGCGCAGACCGTCAGACCCGCCCGCGACCTCCCCTCCTCCACCCTCCTCCGCCCCCGCCTCGCCCCCTGACCGCCAGCAGCGCTACGGCGAGCTACGCCCGCCAAAATCAGCCCGTCCACCGCCCTGCCGGCCCTGGCGCCGTACGCCCGCCAAATTCAGCCCGTCCACCGCCCTGCCGGCCCTGGCGCCGTATGCCCGCCAAATTCAGCCCGTCCACTGCCCTGCCGGCCCTGGCGCCGTACGCCCGCCAAATTCAGCCCGTCCACCGCCCTGCCCGCCCCAGCGCCGTACGCCCGCCAAATTCAGCCCGTCCGGCGTTTGAGGACACAAAGGGCGGGCGGGTGGGCGAAAAAGACCGCGCCGCCCACCCGCCAGGGCCCCGCACTCCTGGGTAGGCTCCGCCGCATGGAGCACGAGTCCTTCGTCCCGACCCCCGCCCCCCTCCTGGCCCAAGCCCTCCGCACTCCGGGCGCGGTCGCCCGGAGCCTGCCGGGCTGGCAGCCGGACCCGTCGCCCCCCGCCGGCGCGGAGGGGCCGGGCCAGAGCGGCCGCCTCCGCCTGCGCGTCGCCGGCTCGACCATCACCTACCGCGGCACCGTGACGGTCCGCGGCACCGCCTCCCCGTTCACGCTGGAAGCGCACGGCACGGAGGTACGCGGCTCGGGCACGGTCCGGCTGACCGCGCAGATCACCGTGGCGCCGACCGAGCACCCGGACCCGGGCACCACGCTGACCTGGCACGGCCGGGCGCAGGCCGACGGCCGCCTCGCGTCGTACGAGCCCGCGGTCGTGGAAGCGGCGGTCCGCCGCCTGCTGGACCGTTTCGCCGCCGAGCTGGCCGCCCACGCCCCGGAGGAGCCGCCCTCGCCGGAGCCGTCGGGCCTCAACGAGCCGCAGGCCCCCGTGGCGCCGCCGTCCGAGCGGGAGCCCGCCGACCGGGAACCCGAGGAGCCCGACGAGCCCGAGGAGCCGGAGGAGGACGTCGTCGACGACCTGGGCGAGCCCCTGCCCCCCGCCGGGCTGGACGACTTCGAGCTGGTCGAGGTCGAGGTGGAGGTCCCGGAGAGCGCAGCCGCGCTCGACGACCTCGTACCGCCCGCGGAGGCCGCCCACGCCCGCCGTACGATGATCGGCCGCAGCGCGGAGGAAGTGGACCACGCCCCGCCCCGCGGCCGGTACGCGCCCGTGCCGGCGCCGGACGCCTCGTCCGCTGCGGCGACCCTGCGATGGGCGGCTCCGGCCGCCGCCGCCCTGCTCGCTTCCGCCGTGGTCGTCGGCCGGGTGCTGCGCCGTCGCAAGTGACGCCCGCTACGCTCGGGACTGTGGAGAATGAGACGAAACTGACGGCGGGCGACGCCGAACTGACCTTGCGACCGGATCAGGGCTGCCGGATCGCCTCGCTGCGCGTCGGCGGGACCGAACTCCTACGGCAGGGCGACAAGTACGGCGCCTTCCTGATGGTGCCGTGGTGCGGCCGTACGGAGAACGGTGTGTTCCGCAACGGCGCGGTGAGCCATCAACTCCCCGTCGACGCCCCTCCGCACGCGATCCACGGCACCGGACGCCATGTCGCCTGGCACGAGGCGGCCCCGGCGACCGGCACCACGGCGGCGTACTACTTCGACCTCGCGGACCCCTGGCCGTACCCCGGACGGGTGACGCACACCGTGGAACTCGCGCCGCACTCCGTGAAGCTGACGCTGAGCGTGGAGGCGACCGGCGACTCCTTCCCCGCGCAGGCGGGATGGCACCCGTGGTGGCTGCGCAATCTCGGCCAGGGCGGCCAGGACGTCGAACTCGCCTTCAGCGCCGCCTGGCAGGAGGAGCGCGGCGACAACCACCTGCCGAACGGCAACCGTGTCGACCCCAAGCCGGGCCCGTGGGACGACTGCTTCGGAATGCCCGACGGGGTGGACGTCACCCTGACCTGGCCGGGCGAGATGCGGGTCCAGGTGGAGAGCCCGGCGCAGTGGGCCGTGATCTACACCGAGCCGCCGGAGGCGGTCTGCGTGGAGCCGCAGTCCGGCCCGCCCAACGGCCTCAACACCCTTCCCCGGCTGGTCACCCCGATCGATCCGCTGGAGATCAGCACGACCTGGTCCTGGCACCGGATCGGCTGAGCGCCCTTCCGCCGCGCCCTTCCGCCGAGCCGTTTCGCACGCCTTGCCGCGAACCCTTCCACGCGCCGATCCGCGCATCGTTCTGCGCCGAACGCTCCGTTAACCTCATCCGTATGAGCGACGACGTACGCGCTGCCCTGCTGCGGCACATCAAGGACAAGGCCGTCGTGCACGGCAAGGTGACCCTCTCGTCCGGGATCGAGGCCGACTTCTACGTCGACCTGCGCCGGATCACCCTGGACGGTGAGGCGGCGCCGCTCGCCGGCCAGGTGATGCTCGACCTCACCGCCGACCTGGACTTCGACGCGGTCGGCGGGCTGACCCTGGGCGCCGACCCGGTGGCGACGTCGATGCTGCACGCCGCCGCCGCGCGCGGACAGCGGCTCGACGCCTTCGTGGTCCGCAAGGCCAACAAGGCGCACGGGTTGCAGCGCCGGATCGAAGGCACCGAGGTCAAGGGCCGGCGGGTGCTGGTCGTGGAGGACACCTCGACCACCGGCGGCTCGCCGCTGACCGCGGTGGAGGCCGTACGGGAGGCGGGCGGCGAAGTGGTGGCCGTCGCGGTCATCGTGGACCGCGGCGCCGCGCCGAGGATCGCCGAGGCGGGCCTGCCGTACCTGTCGGCGTACTCGCTCGCGGAACTCGGCCTGGCCTGACCGGGCGGGACCGGACGCGACGCCGTCAGCGCCTGTCCGACCCCTTCTGACCTGAGGTTTTCCGGCCCCCGCGATGTTTCACGTGAAACATCGCGGGGGCCGTCGCGCGCCCGCGACACACGGAGGTGGTGTATCGGAGCGAGTCTGGGAAGATAAGGGCGACGATGACGTCGCCACGCCAGCAGTACCACCCCGCGGAATCATGAGGAGCGGAAACGATGCCCATCGCAACCCCCGAGGTCTACAGCGAGTTGCTCGACCGGGCGAAGGCAGGCAAGTTCGCCTACCCGGCCATCAACGTCACGTCGTCGCAGACGCTGCACGCCGCGCTGCGCGGCCTCGCGGAGGCGGAGAGCGACGGCATCATCCAGATCTCCACGGGCGGTGCGGAGTTCCTCGGCGGCCAGTACAGCAAGGACATGGTCACGGGCGCGGTGGCGCTCGCCGAGTTCGCGCACATCGTCGCCGAGAAGTACCCGATCACGGTCGCCCTGCACACCGACCACTGCCCGAAGGACAAGCTGGACGCGTACGTCCGGCCGCTGCTGAAGATCTCCCAGGAGCGGGTGAGCGCGGGCCGCAACCCGCTCTTCCAGTCGCACATGTGGGACGGCTCGGCGGAGAACCTGGACGACAACCTGGCCATCGCCAAGGAGCTGCTGGCCGAGGCCGTCAAGGCCAAGATCATCCTGGAGATGGAGATCACCCCGACCGGCGGTGAGGAGGACGGCGTCTCGCACGAGATCAACGACAACCTCTACACCACCGTCGACGACGCCTTCCGTACGGTCGAGGCCGTCGGCCTGGGCGAGCAGGGCCGCTACCTGCTGGCCGCGTCCTTCGGCAATGTGCACGGCGTCTACAAGCCGGGCAATGTCGTGCTGCGCCCCGGCATCCTCAAGGAGCTCCAGGACGCCGTCGCGCAGAAGTACGGCAAGGCCGGCGCGTTCGACTTCGTCTTCCACGGCGGCTCCGGCTCGACGATCGAGGAGATCAACGAGGCGCTGGAGAACGGCGTCGTCAAGATGAACATCGACACGGACCTGCAGTACGCCTTCACCCGGCCGGTCGCGGACCACATGCTCCGCAACTACGACGGTGTCCTCAAGGTCGACGGCGAGGTCGGCAACAAGAAGGTGTACGACCCCCGGGTCTGGGGCAAGGCGGCGGAGGCGGGCATGGCCGCGCGCGTCGTCGTCGCGGCGGAGAACCTCCGCTCGGCGGGCAACAAGTCCAAGTAGCCCCCGGCGGACAAGCACTCCACGGCCCCCGCGCCGGGCACGAGCCCGGCACGGGGGCCGTACGCGTACGGCGGGCGCGCCGATAGAGGCCGCGCGGTCCGGGGGGCGGGCGGTGCGGCCGTACGTCGCCAGGGGCCGGTTGACGTACGGAACACGTCAATCGGATGCCCGGAATCAGGCCTCTGGCAACTGCCGGGGGCCTTCCGCGCGCCGACTCGGGCAGACTGGAACCCATGTCCAATCACGAGAACCTTCTCGGGGGCCCCGCCCCGACCCATCTGCCCGACGACCCGGAGCCGCGCGAACTCCTCGCCGCCGGGGCGGCGCCCGCCGAGGTCGCCGCCAAGCACCCGACCTCCTCCCTCGCCTGGGCGCAGCTGTCCGACGACGCCTTCGAGGGCGGCCGGGTCGTGGAGTCCTACGCCTACGCCCGCACCGGCTACCACCGCGGCCTGGACTCGCTGCGCAGGTCCGGCTGGAAGGGACACGGCCCGGTGCCGTTCGAGCACGAGCCGAACCGCGGCTTCCTGCGGGCCCTGCACGCCCTCGGCCGGGCCGCCCAGGCCATCGGCGAGGACGAGGAGTACAAGCGCTGCACGGCCTTCCTGCGGGACAGCTCGCCGACCGCCGCCGACACCCTGGGCTGACCGCCCCCGGGCCGCCGGCCTGAGGTCCGCTCGCCCGTCCGGACCCTGGTCCCCTCCTTCCCGGCCTGCCCCGGCCCGCCCCGGCCCCCTCCACCGCGACCCCGGCCGAATGTCGCAGTCCTGCCACAGGCTGCCCCTGGTCAACGGATGCGCGTACACGTGTGCGATCGTGATCCCTGCTGTTCCGCACCGGACGGCACGACGCGTCACGCGTCGCCGCACATACGTCGAATCCGCAGCACGGAAGCGCCACGGGGGGCCGGGGTCGCGGGCGCTTGCTGCGCCCGCCCCAGGGGGAGTCTTGGCAGGACAGCGCCGCAAGGACAGCAGCAGCCGCGAGCAGGGCCGGGCTTCGATCTCCGGGCCGCTCGTACTCTTCTGCGTCGTCGTCCTCGGCTGCGGCGCGGGGTACGCCTGGCACGAGTCCAAGGGCGGCGCGGCCGACACCGCCGCCCTCGACCGCGGGGCCGCGGCCACCACGACCCCCGCCGGCGGCTCCTCCGCGCAAGCCGCGCCCAAGCCCTCGCGCGGCAGGAACACGGACGACAAAGCGCCGACCCGCCCCTCGTCCACCACGACGAAGCCGATCAAGGTGCCGAAGTCGGGCACCGGTGTGTTCAGCACCGCCCAGGCCAGCGGCTCGGCCACCGGGCACGGCACGGTCCGCCGCTACAAGGTCCAGGTCGAGGGCGGTATCGACCTGTCCTCCGCGGACGCCGCCCATGAGATCGCCGGAATCCTGGCCGACCCGCGCGGCTGGACCGCCGACGGCCACGACGCCTTCCAACTGGTGGCCTCCGGCTCCGCGGACTTCGTGATCAAGATCGCCACGCCCGACACCGTGGACGCGATCTGCGGCGAGGCGGGGCTGCTCACCCGGGGCGAGGTCAACTGCGACGTCGGCGCCACCGTCGTGGTCAACCTCAAGCGCTGGGTGCAGGGCTCGCCGGAGTTCAACGGCCCGATCCACGACTACCGCGCCCTGATCATCAACCACGAGGTCGGCCACCGCATCGGCCACGGCCACGAGGGCTGCCCCGGCCCGGGCAAGCCCGCACCGGTGATGATGCAGCAGATCAAGGGCCTGCACGGGTGTGTCGCCAACGCCTGGCCGTACGACACCAAGGGCCACTACCTCCAGGGCCCGCCCACCGCCTGACCTGCGGCCGCGCCCACCCGAACGGCGCACCCCCCAAAGCCGCCGGAGCGCGGCGCCGGGGCCCGCGGGCCTTGCCGGAACGGCCCGCACCGCAGATGATCGCGGCACAGCCCGGTGATCCCGGGCCCCGTTCTGGAGGTATCCCCATGTCCGACGCACCGACCGACGAGGCGGCGACCCCGAACCTCTCGTTCGAGGGCACGACTCCCTACGAGGACTACGTGCAGGCGTCCGTCCTCACCCATCTGCAGCACCCGCTGTCCGACGAGCCCGGCGAGATGGCCTTCCTGGTCACCACGCAGGTCATGGAGCTGTGGTTCACCCTGCTCGTGCACGAGTGGACCACCGCGGCCGCCGCGCTGCGCAAGGACGACCTGACCACCGCCATGGCCGCGCTGCGGCGCAGTCTGCCGGAACTCGAATCGCTCAACGCGTCCTGGAAACCGATCGCGCACCTCACCCCCGCCCAGTTCAACGCCTACCGGTCCGCCCTCGGCGAGGGCTCCGGCTTCCAGTCCGCGATGTACCGGCGGCTGGAATTCCTGCTCGGCGACAAGTCCGCGTCCATGCTGGTCCCGCACCACGGCACTCCCAGCGCCCACGCGGAGCTGGAGAAGGCCCTCACCGAGCCGAGCCTCTACGACGAGGTGCTGCGGCTGCTGGCCCGCCGCGGCCACCCGGTGCCCGCGCAGGTGCTCGACCGTGACCCCTCGCTGCGCTACGAGCCCCACCCCGAGGTCGAGGCCGCCTGGCAGCAGGTCTACGCCGCCGAGGACCAGGAGTCCGACCTGATCCGGCTGGGCGAACTGCTCACCGACGTCGCCGAACTCGTCTGGCGCTGGCGCAACGACCACCTGGTGGCGACCCGGCGCGCCATGGGCGCGAAGTCCGGCACCGGAGGCTCGGCGGGGGTGGCCTGGCTGGAGAAACGGGCCACGAAGAATGTCTTCCCCGAGCTGTGGACGGCCCGCAGCCATGTCTGAGCCGACGACGTACAGCCCCGGACCCGACCGCGCGCCCACGGGCCGTCCCGGCGGCGGACTGGACGCGCGGGCCGCCGCCCTGGACGCGGCCGACCCGCTGGCGGCCGTACGGGAGCGCTTCACGCTGGACGACACGGTCTACCTGGACGGCAACTCGCTCGGCGCCCTGCCCGCCGGAGTGCTGCCCCGGCTGACCGACGTGATCACCCGGGAGTGGGGCGAACTGCGCATCGGCTCCTGGGAGGAGAGCGGCTGGTGGACGGCGCCCGAGCGGATCGGCGACCGGATCGCCCCGCTGGTCGGCGCCGCGCCCGGGCAGATCGTGGTCGGCGACTCCACCAGCGTCAATGTCTTCAAGGCGCTGGTCGCCGCTGTCCGGATGGCCCCGGCCGCCCGCACCGAGATCCTGGTGGACGCCGCGACCTTCCCCACCGACGGCTACATCGCGGAATCCGCCGCCCGGCTGACCGGCCACACCGTACGGGCCGTGGCCGCCGGGGAGATCGCCGCCGCGGCCGGGGAACGTACCGCCGCGGCCCTGGTCAACCACGTCGACTACCGCACCGGCCGGCTGCACGACCTGCCCGGGATCACGGCCGCGCTGCACGCGGCGGGCGCGCTCGCCGTCTGGGACCTGTGCCACAGCGCGGGGGCGCTGCCCGTCGCCCTGGACGCGAACGCCGTCGACCTCGCCGTCGGCTGCACGTACAAGTACCTCAACGGCGGGCCCGGCGCGCCCGCGTACCTCTACGTACGGCACGCGCTCCAGCCGCGCTTCGACTCCCCGCTGCCCGGCTGGAACTCCCACGCCGACCCCTTCGGCATGGCCCCCGGCTACGTGCCCGCCGAGGGGGCGCCGCGCGGGCGGGTCGGCACCCCCGAGATCCTGTCCCTGCTCGCCCTGGACGCGGCGCTCGCCGTCTGGGACGGCGTGTCGGTCACCGACGTACGCGACAAGAGCCTGGCGCTCACCGACTTCTTCCTGGAGTGTGTGGCCGCGCTCGTGCCCGCCGGGCGGGTGGAGCCGGTCACGCCGACCGCGCACGAGGAGCGCGGCAGCCAGGTGTCGCTGCGCTGCCAGGGCGCGGACGAGGTGATGCGACAGCTCACCGCGCGGGGTGTCGTCGGCGACTTCCGCAGGCCCGACGTGCTGCGCTTCGGCTTCACCCCGCTCTACACCCGTTACGCCGACGCGTGGCGCGCCGCGCGTGTGCTGGCCGCCGTACTCGAAGGGACCGCTTAACCGATGAACGCCGCCGAGCCCCGTACGTCCCCGCAACCGACCGCCGACCGGGCGGCGGCCGAGGAGGAGTCGGTGTTCGGCCATCCGCCCGTACCGCCCCATGCCACCGCGGCGTACGGCGACCACCCCGACCAGGTGGTCGACTTCTACCGGCCGCGGTGCGGGAGCGGACCCGCGCCGCTCGTGGGGCTGCTGCACGGGGGTGCCTGGCGGGCGGCCTACGACCGGGTGCACGTCTCGCCGCTCGCCGCCCACCTCGCGGACGTGCACGGCTTCGCCGTGGCCTCGATCGAATACCGCCGCGGCGGCGCGACCCAGGGCCCGCAGGAGGCCGCGCAGGCGCCCGCCGGGCGGTGGCCCGACACCTTCGACGACGTGGCCGCCGTGGTGGACGCGCTGCCCGAGCTGGCCCTCCGCGCGCTCGGCGCGGACACGGTCGACCCCCGCCGGACCGTGCTCACCGGGCACAGCGCGGGCGGGCACCTCGCCCTGTGGGCCGCCGCACGTCATGTGCTGCCGCCCGATTCCCCCTGGCACCGCTCCTCACCTCCCCCTTTGCGCGGGGTCGTGGCTCTCGCCCCGATCGCCGACCTGACCTCGGCGATACGGTTGCGCGTCTGCTCGGACGCGGTGCTCGGTCTGCTCGGTGGTCGGGACCACCTCGCCGCCCGTCTGCCCCACGCCGATCCGGCCGCGCTCGTCCCCACCGGCATCGCCACGACCATCGTGCACGGGACCACTGACAATGTGGTTCCGGCGCAGGTCAGCGCGGGGTTCGCTCGCACGGCGGCCGGGGCGGGGGAGGAGGCGACGGTCGCGTGGCTGGCCGATGTGGGGCACTTCGCGTTGATCGATCCTCTGACGGAATCGTCCGCGACCGTCGCGGACGAGATCGCCCAACTCGCCTGGTAGTCGCCCCTGCGGGTGGGTCCTCCGGCCGCCGGTAGGGGCGCGAGGAACTGCGCGGCCGGCCACGGTGTGGCGGTACATGCCCGCCGGCCGAGCCCCTTGCGGTCGTTCCCGGGCCACGGGCCGGTCGTGGTTGCGCGCGCAGTTCCTGGCGCCCCTAACAGGGCCCGTGGCCCCGACGGTCGTGGTCCGGCCACCGGCCGGTGGGGCGGACAGGAACCGCGCTGGAAGCGGCTAAGCGGCTAGCGGGACCGCTTCGCGAGCCGCTCGACGTCGAGCAGAATGACCGCGCGCGCTTCGAGGCGAAGCCAGCCCCGACCCGCGAAATCGGCAAGCGCCTTGTTCACCGTCTCGCGCGACGCGCCGACAAGCTGCGCCAGCTCCTCCTGCGTGAGGTCGTGGACGACGTGAATGCCCTCCTCCGACTGGACGCCGAAGCGCCGCGAGAGGTCGAGCAGGGCCTTGGCGACCCGCCCGGGCACGTCGGAGAAGACCAGGTCGGACATGACGTCGTTGGTCCGGCGCAGCCGCCGCGCGACGGCGCGCAGCAGGGCCGTGGAGACCTCGGGCCGCACGTTCAGCCACGGCTGGAGATCACCGTGGCCAAGCCCCAGCAGCTTCACCTCGGTGAGCGCCGTGCCCGTGGCCGTACGGGGGCCCGGGTCGAAGAGCGACAGCTCCCCGATCAGCTCGCCGGGTCCGACCACGGCGAGCATGTTCTCCCGTCCGTCGGGCGAGGTGCGGTGCAGCTTGACCTTGCCTTCGGTGACGACGTACAGCCGGTCCCCGGGGTCGCCCTCGTGGAACAGCGAATCGCCACGCGCGAGCGTGACCTCCGTCATGGAGGCACGCAGTTCAGCGGCCTGCTCGTCGTCGAGCGCCGCGAAAAGCGGGGCACGGCGCAGAACGTCGTCCACGAGCTCTCTCCTTGTCGACATCGCCGGGTTTTCCCCATGATGCATGACGTCTCAAACAGTGCGATCAATCACAAGGATGTCTTATGTGTGCGCGCCGTAGTGCCTCGGGGGTCCGATTGGCCGTCGGATTTCCGTGATTCGGGAGGGCTCGGCGGCCGAACGAGTGGCCGAGATGGGCGATTCCGCTGTGAGCGAACACCCCCGGTCGTCCAGCACTGCACCGCCGTTCGCGAGGACTGCCCGGCAGCGGACGAGCACCTCGTCGCGGTCCAGCAGAGCCGTCGCGTCGCTCATCGCGAAGAGTGTCCACCCGGGCGCCGGGAATGGTCCAGTCCTCAGCGGCGGCCCTCGCGCATCCTCAGCGGCGGCCCTCGCGCGTCCTCGGCGGCGGCCCGCGCGGGCGTGCCCGTCAACGGCCACGGATTGCCGCTCCGGCGCTGTCCGAGAACAGCCGCGGGTTGTCGGACCCACGGCGTAGCCTTCCCTCATGGCACAGAGCAAGGTCGGCAAGGCCGAGTCGGAGACGAAGGCGGTCGTACGGCCGGGCAAGCCGGAATCGCAGGTGGCGAAGGTGCGGCGGGCCCGCCGGATCAACCGCGAGCTGGCCGAGGTGTATCCGTACGCCCACCCCGAGCTGGACTTCGAGAACCCGTTCGAGCTGCTGATCGCCACCGTGTTGTCCGCGCAGACCACCGACCTGCGGGTCAACCAGACGACGCCCGCGCTGTTCGCGAAGTACCCCACGCCCGAGGACATGGCCGCCGCCGACCCGGCCGATCTGGAGCGGATCCTGCGGCCGACCGGCTTCTTCCGGGCCAAGGCCAGATCCGTGCTCGGCCTGTCCGCCGCGCTGCGGGACGAGTTCGGCGGCGAGGTGCCCGGCCGTCTGGAGGACCTGGTCAAGCTGCCGGGCGTTGGCCGCAAGACGGCCAATGTCGTCCTTGGCAACGCCTTCGGCGTCCCCGGGATCACCGTCGACACCCACTTCGGCCGTCTGTCCCGGCGCTTCGGCTGGACCGAGTCCCAGGACCCGGAGCAGGTCGAGAAGGACGTCGCCGCGCTCTTCCCGAAGTCGGACTGGACGATGCTGTCGCACCGCGTCGTCTTCCACGGCCGCCGGATGTGCCACGCCCGCAAGCCCGCGTGCGGCGTCTGCCCGATCGCCGCCCTGTGCCCGTCGTACGGCGAGGGCGAGATGGACCCGGAGAAGGCGAAGAAGCTGCTCAAGTACGAGAAGGGCGGCTTCCCCGGGCAGCGCCTGAAGCCGCCGGCGGACTACCCGGGACAGCCCGCGCCGCCCCTGGCCGCCTCATGACACAGTCCCGGGGGCCGGGGGCCGCGGATCTGTCGGGCGCCTCCGGAGCCCCGCCCGTCGAGGTCACCGCGGAAGGCGTGCCGGACTGGCTGCTCCCGGTGGCCGAGGTGGTCGACGACATACGGCCCGAGCAGCTCAGCCGCTTTCTGCCGCCCGCCGCCGGAGGACGGCAGTCGGCCGTGCTCATTCTGTTCGGCGACGGGGACCGCGGGCCCGACCTGCTGCTGATTGAGCGCTCGGCGGCGCTGCGCTCGCACGCCGGGCAGCCGTCGTTCCCGGGCGGCGCCCTGGACCCGGAGGACGGTGACCCGGACGGCGACGGGCCGCTGCGTGCCGCACTGCGGGAGGCCGAGGAGGAGACCGGCCTCGACCCCTCAGGTGTGCAGGTCTTCGGCGTGCTGCCGCGGCTCTACATCTCGGTGAGCGGCTTCGTGGTCACCCCCGTGCTCGGCTGGTGGCGCGACCAGACCCCGGTCGGCGTGGTGGACCCGGCCGAGACCGCCCGGGTCTTCCGGGTCCCCGTGACCGATCTCACGGACCCGGCGAACCGCGCGACGCTCACCCACCCCAGCGGCTTCCGCGGCCCCGCCTTCCTGGTCGAGGGCGCCCTGGTCTGGGGTTTCACCGCGGGCCTGATCGACAAGATCATGCATTTCGCGGGCTGGGAGCGGCCCTGGGACCGGGACCGTACGGTGCCGCTGGGCTAGACCGCGCCGGCGAGCACGCGGCCCTGGCCCGTAGGGCTCGCCGGGCAGGAATCGGCGCGGCTCGCGCGGCCGCGGGTCGGTACGGCGTGCGCCCTCGTGGCCCGTACGCCGTGCGCCGCACCGGGCCGTACGGCTTGCACGGCCTGGCCCGTACAGTGCCGCGGGCTCGTACGGCCATGAGACCGTGTCCCCGTGAACGTCCTGGACTTCCTGCTCATCCTCGCCGCTGTCTGGTTCGCCGTGGTCGGCTACCGGCAGGGCTTCGTCGTCGGCGTCATGTCGGTGATCGGCTTCCTAGGTGGCGGGTTCGCCGCGGTGTATCTGCTGCCGCTGATCTGGGACCGGGCGACCGGCACGGCCGACCCCGGCTCGGTGACGATCATGGTCGCCGTGGTCATCGTCATCGTGTGCGCGTCGGTGGGGCAGGCGTTCACCACCCACCTGGGCAACAAGCTGCGTACCCGTATCACCTGGTCACCGGCCCGGGCGCTGGACGCGAGCGGCGGGGCGCTGGTCAATGTCCTGGCGATGCTGCTGGTGACGTGGCTGATCGGCAGCGCCCTCGCGACCACGACCCTGCCCACCATAGGACGCGAAGTGCGCTCCTCGAAGGTGCTGCTCGGGGTCTCGCAGGTGGTGCCGTCCGGGGCCGACACCTGGTTCACCGACTTCAGCGACACCCTCGCGCGCAACGGTCTGCCGCAGGTCTTCGGCACCTTTGGCGCCGAGTCGATCACCTCGGTGCCCGCCCCCGACCCGGCGCTGGTCAGCAGCCCGGTCGTCACCACGGCGCGGCGGAGCATCGTGAAGATCGTCGGCACCGCCCCGAGCTGCGGCAAGGTGCTGGAGGGCTCCGGCTTCGTCTTCGCCAAGGACCGGGTGATGACCAACGCCCATGTCGTCGGCGGCGTCTCCGAGCCGACCGTGCAGGTCGGCGGCCAGGGCCGGCTCCACGACGCGCGTGTGGTGCTCTACGACTGGAAGCGCGACATCGCCGTCCTGGACGTACCTGGCCTGGACGCGCCCGCGCTGCACTTCGCCACGCGCGACGAGCAGACCCGGGACGACGCCATCGTGGCCGGCTTCCCGGAGAACGGCGCCTTCGACGTCCGGGCCGCCCGGGTCCGCGACCGGATCGAGGCCAAGGGCCCGGACATCTACCACCGCGGCACCGTACGCCGCGACGTCTACTCGCTGTACGCGACGGTCCGCCAGGGCAACTCGGGCGGGCCGCTGCTCACCACGAGCGGCGAGGTCGCGGGTGTGGTCTTCGCGAAGTCTCTCGACGACGCCAACACGGGTTACGCGCTGACCGCCGACGAGATCGCGCCCGACGCGACCGCGGGGCGTACCGCGGACCAGCGGGTGGACAGCCAGAACTGCGCGCTGTGAGCGGGGCGGTCCCGGCGGACGTGCTCAGTCCCTGACGTGGCGCAGCCGGGCGCCGACCCAGCGGGCCCGGCGCCCCAGGATGCGGGGGATGCCGAGACGGCTCTCCCCCGGCGGGAGTATGGCCATGGGAGCCGTGCGACCGACGGCTGCTACGGAGATGCTGCGGCGATTGCGTGATACGTCACGGTAGTCGTGCGTCCAACCCATACCGAGCTACGTGCCCGCGCCCCTTGGTCGGTAATCGCCGTTCGGTTGCCCGATTGGCCTATGCGTCCGGCATTTTGGCGATCATGCGAAAGTCGTATCGGACATACTCTCGATGCCCGCCACGGCCGGGGGGAAGGCTCAGCGGTCCGGTTCCGGGTCCTTGAGCCAGTTGATCAGCTCGGTCGAGAACGCCGCCGGGTCCTCCTCGTGCGGAAAGTGCCCGAGCCCGTCGAACAGCCGCCAGCGGTACGGCGCTTCGACGTACTCCCCGCTGCCGGCCACGCTCCGGGTGCCGATCGCCGGATCGAGCGAACCGTGCATTTGCAGAGTGGGGACCCGAACCGGGCGCTTCATCCGCCGGTTGAACTGGATGCCGTCCGGCCGGGCCATCGACCGCACCATCCAGCGGTACGGCTCGATCGCGCAGTGCGCGGTGGACGGGATCTGCATCGCCTGGCGGTAGACCTCGACCGCCTCGTCGTCCGGCAGCCTCGGCCCCGACCAGCCCTCGACCAGCTTGCCGACCAGCGCCGCGTCGTCCGCGACCAGCTGCCGCTCCGGCAGCCAGGGCCGCTGGAAGCCCCAGATGTACGTGCCCGACCTGCTCTGCCGCAGATCGGTGAGCATCGCGGAACGCCAGCGACGCGGGTGCGGCATCGAGCAGACCGCGAGCCTGCGCACCAGCTTCGGCCGCATCGCCGCCGCGGTCCAGGCCAGATAGCCGCCCAGGTCATGGCCGACCAGCGCGGCGTCGGGCTCACCCAGGGAGCGGATCACCCCGGTGACGTCGAGCGCGAGATTGCCCGGGTCGTAGCCGCGCGGCGTACGGTCGCTGCCGCCGACCCCGCGCAGGTCCATCGCCACCGCGCGGAAACCGGCCTCGGCGAGCGCGGGCAGCTGATGCCGCCAGGTCCACCAGAACTGCGGGAAGCCGTGCAGCAGTAGCACCAGCGGCCCGTCGCCCATCTCGGCGATGTGGAAACGGGCGCCGTTGGCGGCCACGTCCCGGTGGGTCCACGGCCCGTCGAGCCGTGCGACCGAAGCGCCCTTGCTGGGCTGTCCGTGCGACCCGGCAGAGAGATTCATGAGGCAGAGCGTGTCACATCTTGCTCTCGATCGCGGGCGCCGCCACTGTGGCGCCCAGCGCCTTGACGTCCTGAGGCGCCGTCGGGCGCGGATGCGGCCTGGCCTTCTGCAGCACCGCGGCGGACTCCTTGGCGGACGCGATCGAACGCTCGGGCTTCTTCACCTTCTTGAACCGGCTGTAACCGAACAGCCCGGCCAGGAGGGCGATCAGCACATACGCGCCGCCGACGATCGCGAACGACCAGCCGAGCGTGATGCCCAGCGCGTGGATGCCCAGCGCGGCGGCGATGCTCAGCACCGGCACGGCCAGGCACAGGACGGTCAGCGCCGCGATCAGGGCGCCGCTGCCGACCGCCACCCGCTTGGCGTCCCGCATGACCTCGGCCTTGGCGAGGGCGATCTCTTCGTGCACCAGGGCGGAGAGCTCCGCCGTGGCGGAGGCGAACAGCTGGCCGAGGCTGCGCTCGTCACCGTTCGAGGCTGCGCTCATGGCGTCCTCCGTCGTTTCGGTCCGTCAGGGTCTTTGTGCGTCTGCCCCCGATCATGCCTTACGTCTCGTCAGGCGTGCCGGTGCGCGGGGCCGGTCGGGCGCGCCCGCGGGGCCTTTCGCGGGCTTCTCGCCCGTGCCGGCCGTTCGTCTTGCCCTGCTCGTCCTGCTCGTCCTGCTCGTCCCGCTCGGTCTGTTCGCTCTGTTCGTCCTGCTCGTGCGCGGCCAGGGCCCGGTACTTGTTGTTGCGCAACTTCAGGAGGATCGCGGCCAGCGCGGCGGCGAGGACCGAACCGACCAGCACGGCCGCCTTGGTCTCGTCGGTGAGCCGTGGGTCGTCGGTGAAGGCCAGCTCGCTGATCAGCAGTGAGACGGTGAAGCCGATGCCGGACAGCGTGGCGATGGCGAGCACGTCGGGCCAGACGAGGCCGGGGTCCAGCCGTGCGCGGGTGAAGCGGGCGGCGAGCCAGGTGCCGCCGAAGACGCCGAGGGCCTTGCCGAGCACCAGACCGAGCACCACGCCGAGCGTCTCGGGCCTGCGGAAGACGTCGCCGAGGGCCCCGCCCGACACCGACACGCCGGCCGAGAACAGCGCGAACAGCGGTACGGCCAGGCCCGCCGAGACCGGCCGGACCAGGTGCTCCACCCGCTCGCCGGGGGAGTGCTCCTCGCCGTCCGCGGTGGTGCAGCGCAGCATCAGGCCGATGGCGACGCCCGCGACGGTGGCGTGCACCCCGCTGTTGTCCATCAGGGCCCAGATCACCAGCGCGAGCGGCACGTACACGTACCAACCGTGTACGCCGGCCCGCAGCAGCAGCCAGAAGACCGCGAGCGC
Organism: Streptomyces sp. NBC_00223; assembly: GCF_036199905.1. NCBI lineage: Bacteria > Bacillati > Actinomycetota > Actinomycetes > Kitasatosporales > Streptomycetaceae > Streptomyces > Streptomyces sp. NBC_00223. Next base: position 4,539,456 of record NZ_CP108109.1, read on the forward strand.
GACCACCGCTCCGGCCAGGGCGGCGTAGTTGATGCTCGACGTGAAGAAGACCGCGATGATCAGGATCGCGAAGAGGTCGTCCACGACGGCGAGGGTGAGCAGAAAGGCGCGCAGGGCGGAGGGCAGCGAGGTGCCGAGGACGGCGAGTACGGCCAGGGCGAAGGCGATGTCGGTCGCGGTCGGCACCGCCCAGCCCCGGAGCGAGCCGCCGCCGGTGCTGCTGACCAGCGTGTACACGATCGCTGGCATCGCCATGCCGCACAGCGCGGCGACCACCGGGAGGGCGGCGGCGGACGGCGAGCGCAGTTCGCCCGCGACCAGTTCGCGTTTGAGCTCGACGCCCGCGACGAAGAAGAAGACGGCGAGCAGGCCGTCGGCGGCCCAGTGCTGGGCGGACAGGTGCAGGCCGAGCGCCGCCGGGCCGAAGTGGACGTCGAGCACGGACTCGTAGCCGTGCGGGAACACATTCGCCCATACGAGGGCCACCACGGCGGCGAGCAGGAGCAGTACCCCGCCGACCGTCTCGGTGCGCAGGGCGTCGGCGACGAAGGCCCGTTCGGGGAGCGGAAGGCGTCCGAGCAGTACGGGGGAACGACGGGGCTGCTGCTCAGTCACGGGGAGGTGACCTCCTGGGCGTCTGCCGGCGGTGGACACAGGTGTCCTGTGTGCCGACCAGACTTCCCGGCGCGCCCTTGGGTCCTGCCGCCCTGTGGGGCGACATGACGTCAGCCTAACCCGAACGAGTGAGGGGCGGACGGTGGTTGCCGGGCGCCCCTCACTCGTTCGAGGGTCTTGCGGGACTGCTGCCGGTCAGTCCTCGCTGGGCGCGGAGGGCAGCCGGCTCTGGATCAGGTCCATGACGGACGAGTCGGTGAGCGTGGTGACGTCGCCCAGCTCGCGGTTCTCCGCGACATCGCGCAGCAGTCGGCGCATGATCTTGCCCGAGCGGGTCTTGGGCAGCTCGGAGACGATCAGAATCCGCTTGGGCTTGGCGATCGGGCCGAGGGTCTTGCCGACGTGGTCGCGCAGCGAGGCCACCAGGTCGTCGCTGTCCTCGGCGGTGCCGCGCAGTATGACAAAGGCGACGATGGCCTGTCCGGTCGTCGCGTCGGTGGCGCCCACGACGGCGGACTCGGCGACCTTGGGGTGCGAGACGAGCGCGGACTCGACCTCGGTGGTGGAGATGTTGTGGCCGGAGACGAGCATCACGTCGTCGACCCGGCCGAGCAGCCAGATGTCGCCGTCGTCGTCCTTCTTGGCACCGTCGCCCGCGAAGTAGCGGCCCGGGAAACGCGACCAGTACGTGTCGATGTACCGCTGGTCGTCACCCCAGATCGTGCGGAGCATCGACGGCCAGGGCTCGGTGAGCACCAGGTAGCCGCCCGAGCCGTTGGGCACCTCGTTGGCCTCGTCGTCCACGACGGTGGCGGCGATGCCCGGCAGCGGGGTTTGCGCGGAGCCCGGCTTGGTGCTGGTGACGCCCGGCAGCGGGGAGATCATCATGGCGCCGGTCTCGGTCTGCCACCAGGTGTCGACCACGGGGGTGGCGCCGGCGCCGATGTGCTCCCGGTACCAGACCCACGCCTCGGGGTTGATCGGCTCGCCGACGCTGCCCAGCACCCGCAGGCTGCTCAGGTCGAACTTGGCGGGGATGTCGTCGCCCCACTTCATGAAGGTACGGATCGCGGTGGGCGCGGTGTAGAGGATGGTGACGCCGTACTTCTGGACGATCTCCCAGAACCGGCCCTGGTGCGGGGTGTCCGGGGTGCCCTCGTAGATCACCTGGGTGGCGCCGTTGGAGAGCGGGCCGTAGACGATGTACGAGTGGCCGGTCACCCAGCCGATGTCGGCGGTGCACCAGTAGACGTCGGTCTCCGGCTTGAGGTCGAAGACGGCGTGCGAGGTGTAGCTCGCCTGGGTGAGGTATCCGCCGGAGGTGTGCAGGATGCCCTTGGGCTTTCCGGTGGTGCCCGAGGTGTAGAGGATGAAGAGCGGGTGCTCGGCGTTGAACGCCTCGGGGGTGTGCTCGGCGGACTGCCGGGCGGTGATCTCGTGCCACCAGACGTCGCGGCCCTCGGTCCAGGAGACCTCCTGGCCGGTGCGGCGGACCACCAGGACGTGCTCGACCTGCGGGGTGCGGGAGACGGCGTCGTCGATGGCGGGCTTGAGGGCGGACGGCTTGCCGCGCCGGTAGCCGCCGTCGGCGGTGATGACGACCTTGGCGTCGGCGTCGTCGATCCGGGACACTACGGCGTCGGCGGAGAAGCCGCCGAAGACCACGGAGTGCGCTGCTCCTATTCGGGCGCAGGCCAGCATCGCGATGACGGCCTCGGGGATCATCGGCAGGTAGACCGCGACCCGGTCGCCCTTGCGGACACCCAGCTCGGTGAGCGCGTTCGCGGCGCGGGAGACCTCGTCCTTCAGCTCCGCGTACGTGATGGCGCGGCTGTCGCCCGGCTCGCCCTCGAAGTGCAGCGCGACCCGGTCGCCGTTGCCCGCCTCGACATGGCGGTCGACGCAGTTGTAGGCGACGTTCAGCTCGCCGTCCGCGAACCACTTGGCGAACGGCGGGTTCGACCAGTCCAGGGTCTGGGTGGGCTCGGTCGCCCAGGTCAGACGGCGGGCCTGCTCGGCCCAGAAGCCCAGCCGGTCGGCATCGGCCTGTGCGTACGCCGCCGCGGTGACATTGGCTGCGGCGGCCAGTTCGGCCGGGGGAGCGAACCGCCGCTCCTCCTTCAGCAGATTGGCCAGGCTCTCTTTGCTGCTCACGCCAGCTCCTTGTCAGGGTGTCCCAGATGTCCCAGCACTACCTCACCAGTCCTCGGGCACCCTGACAAGGGCCCTGGGTAAAAATGGTTTAGACCTTTGTGGCCGGACCGGGGTGCGGAGGGCCGCTGGTCGCGGTGCCGGCGGGGGTGGAAGCGGCGGGTGCGGGCGCGGGTGTGGCGGTGGTGGGCGGGGCGGTCTGCGGGCTGTGGTCCGGGCGTACCGCCGTGTACACGCCCGTCGACCGGTCCAGGATGTACGCCTGCGCCTCGGCGACGTGGAAGTACATGCCGTGCAGCTGGAGACTGCCGTCCGCGACGCGGCGGGCGACACACGCGTGCGCCGTCAGGTGATCGAGCTGCGTGATCACGTTGACCAGACTGAGCCGTTCCAGGTCGTCGGCGACCGGTCGGTCCGCGAGCGCGACCCCGCCGCGGCCCGGCTCGCCGCTTCCGGCCAGGCGGGCCAGGCTCGGCTGCCCGTGCTTCAGCCACCGGGCCAGCGGGGTCGGCGCGCCGGGCTCGTGGTCGGAACCGAGCAGCGCCTGCATCGCCCCGCACCCGGAGTGGCCGCACACCGTGATGCTGGACACCTGGAGTACGTCCACCGCGTACTCGACGGCGGCGGCCACCGAATCGCACGAGCCGTCGGAGCCGGGCGGCGGCATCAGGTTGCCGACGTTGCGCACGGTGAACAGATCGCCCGGCCCGCTCGACGTGATCATGCTGGTGACCAGCCGGGAGTCCGCGCAGGTCAGAAAGAGCTGGCCGGGGCTCTGCCCTTCGCGGGCCAGCCTCGCCAGCTCTTCACGGACCAGCGGGGCCGTATGGCGCTGGAAGGCGCTGACGCCGCCGAGGAGTTGGCCGCCGCTGGTGGCGGGTGCGGCGGCGGGCCGGGTGCAGTGGTGGTTGCGCCACGGTGTCCAGGGGCGGCAGGCGTGGGCGCTGACCGGCTCGCTGACGGCCCGTCCGGTGCCGTCGCCGAGCACCGCCCGGCCGCCGCGGGACCGGTGTCGCGTACTCCAGGAGCGCAGTGCTTCGTACGCCGCGTGGTCCATGAAGGAGCCGTCCAGCTCCACCACCACGTCGGCGCCGTCGGGCACCCGGGCGAAGGCGCGGGTCAGCCTCGGCACCGCGAGAAACGTCAACTGCCCCGTCACCCGCACCCGGTGGCCGCTCTCGTCCTCGGTGACGCCGATCCGGGTACGGGTGAGGCCGCGCAACGCCAGGAGCACCGCGACCACGACACCGACGATCGCGCCCTGGAGCACCCCGAAGACCACCACCGAGCCGAGTGTGGCCGCGTACACCGGGAATTCGCGGTGCCGGTGAATGTGCCGGATGTGGGCGAAGCTCACCATGCGCACCCCGACCAGCATCACCAGCGCGGCGAGCGCGGCCAGCGGGATCGCCTTCAGCGCGGACGCGGCGAGCCCCGCGCAGAGCAGCACCCACACTCCGTGCAGCACCGTGGCGCGTCTTGTACGGGCGCCGGCCGCCACATTGGCCGAGCCGCGCATCGCGCCGCCCGCGATCGGGAGTCCGCCGAGCAGCCCGGAGACCACGTTGGCGGCGCCCTGGCCGAGCAGTTCGCGGTCGAGGTCGGCGGGCGCGGTGTGCGCGGCGGGCGGTCCCGGGCGCTGGGCCGCCAGCGCGTCGACGGCGACCGCGGACAGCAACGACTCCATGGCCGCCACCAGCGCGACCGTGAGGACGGCGGCGGTCAGTCCCAGCACGGGCCCTTCGGGGAAGGCGGGCAGCACCGGGGCGCTCCAGCGCGGCAGTTCGACGCGGGGCATCGCGTGCCCGACGCTCGCGACGGTGGCCAGCGCGACCGCGGCGAGCGGCGCCGGGACCGTACGCAGCACCGCCGCTCTGCCCCGCAGCCGGGGCCAGCCGATGAGCACGGCGACGGTGAGGGCGCCGATGACCGGCGTTGCTGGGTGACTGCGCGTCAGCTGGCCGGGCAGCGCGGTGACATTGGCGATCGCGGAGATCTGCGGGCTGCCGCCGAGGACCACATGCAGCTGGCCGACGGCGATGACCGTGCCGATGCCGGCCAGCAGACCGTGCACGATGGCGGGGCTGATCGCGAGCGCGGCCTTGGCCACCCGCAGCGCCCCCAGCAGCAGTTGGGCCAGTCCGGCGAGAACGGTGATCGCGCAGGTGGCCCGCCAGCCGTAGCGCTCCACGAGGCCGGCGGTCACCACGACCAGGCTGGTGGCAGCTCCGCTCACCTGGAGCGGCGCCCCGCCCAGGGCTCCGGCGACGATGCCGCCCACGGCGGCCGCGAGCAGACCGGACTGCGGGGGCGCTCCGGTGGCCAGCGCGATGCCGAGCGAGAGCGGGACGGCGATCAGGAAGACCGTGATCGAGGCGGACAGATCGGGTCGGTGGGCTCTCATGGCTTTCCCGTCTCCTGGGGTGGTGGCGGCGGGATGTGGTGCCGCGGCATGACTCCGTGTAACGCCATCGACACATTCAAGTGTCGGTAAATGAAGAGTAATGCCGCAAATGCAGAGAGTGAAGTGTGGAGTCTCGATTGAGGGGTTATTTCCCGCTATCGAGTGAACAGAGCGTGGTCCAGGCCCTGCTGGGGGCCGACGGGCCCGGGTCGGCGGCGGGTGGCGCGGGGCCGGTCCTCGGGAGGGGGAATGGGCGGCCCCGGCCGTCATCGGCCCGCGGCGGTCAGCCGGGAAGCGTGCCGGCCCGGTCGGGCAGCGCCTCGCTCAGCACGAACGCGGGATCGATCTGAGCCACCAGATCCGCGCCTGTCTTCTCGTTCCCCCAGCTCTCGGCGTTCTTGCGGTGGAAGTGCACCATCTGCCGCGTGTAGCGCTCCCAGTCGCGAGCCCCGTACGCCGCGCCCGCGTGCGCGTGCATCGTGGCCAGCGCCTCGCGATTGGCGTCCTCCAGCAGCTCGAACCGCGGCGGGCGCCCCTTCTCCATGGCCCGTACCCAGTCCGAGTGGCCGACGAAGGTCAGCAGGTCGTCGCCCGTCTCGGCGCGCAGGAAGGCGAGATCGTCCTCGCCCTGCACCTTGTTGCCGATCACCGCGAGCCGCACCCCGAAGTCGCGGGCGTACTCCTTGTACTGGCGGTAGACGGCGACCCCCTTACGGGTCGGCTCGGCCACCAGGAAGGTCATGTCGAACCGGGTGAACATGCCGGAGGCGAAGGAGTCGCTGCCCGCCGTCATGTCGACCACCAGATAGGCGTCGCTTCCGTCCACCAGATGATTCAGGCACAGCTCCACCGCGCCGACCTTGGAGTGGTAGCAGGCGACACCGAGATCGGATTCGTTGAACGGGCCGGTGACCATCAGCCGGACCTCGCCGTCGTCGAGAGCCACGTTCCGGGCGCAGGCGGCGTAGACCGGGTTGTCCTCCGTCAGCCGCAGCAGTCGTGAGCCGTGTCCGGGCGGGGTGGTCTTGATCATGGTCTCGGCGGAGGTGATCCGAGGGTTGGCGCCGCGCAGATACTCCTTGATCTCCGGCAGATGGGCGCCGAGCGCGGGGAGAGCGGCGGCCTCGTCCTCGTCCAGGCCCAGGGCGGGGCCGAGGTGCTGGTTGATGTCCGCGTCGATCGCGACGACGGGGACGCGCGCGGCGGCGAGGTGACGGATGAACAGGGAGGACAGCGTGGTCTTGCCACTGCCGCCCTTTCCAACGAAAGCGATCTTCATGTTCGGTAAGCGTAGTGGGGGCGCTGACCCGGGCCCGCGCATTGAGTGGGGAAGGCCACTCGATCGGGGTCGATCCCGGTCAACGGCGATGCGTAGGGTCGTGGGCATGGCTACGAACGCTGCTTCTTCCCCCGCCCCCGGGCAGGCGGACCCGCTGGCCGTACTCGGCACGCTGCCGGGCGTGCCCGATGCCGTGGACTCCGTACGGCGGGCCGTGGACGCGGTCTACGGGCACCGGGTGATGCGCCGCCGCTCCAATGAGGTGGCGTCCGAGGCGGCGCTGCGCGGCGCCCGCGGTTCGGCGGCGCTCGCGGGCGCCGACTGGCCGCTGGAAGAGGTGCGCCGGCGCAGCGACTTCTCGGCCGACGACGAGGGCCGTACGGTCGGCGCGGCGCTGCGGCTGACCGCGGAGGCCGGTCAACTCCTCAGCATCTGGCGGCGCTCGCCGACTCAGGCCCTGGCCCGTCTGCATCTGGTGGCGGCCGGCGGCGCGGCGGACGAACCGACGGTGGGACGGCCCCGGCTGGCGGGGGAGCCGGTGGCCGAACCGCTGATCGGGATCGCCGACATCCCGCTGCCGGACCCTGGCGAGGTGGCGGCCCGGCTGGACGGCCTGGCGGAACTACTGCGTACAGGCTCGTCGGCTCCCGCGCTGGTGGTGGGGGCCGTGGTGCACGGTGAACTGCTCTGTCTGCGCCCCTTCGGCTCCTTCAACGGCCCCGTCGCCCGGGCCGCCGAGCGCATCGTCCTGGTGGGCAGCGGCCTCGACCCGAAGTCCATCTGCCCGGCGGAAGTCGGCCACGCGGAGCTGGGCCGTGCCGCCTATCTCAAGGCCCTGGACGGATACGCCTCCGGTACGCCCGAGGGAATGGCCGAGTGGATCGGGCACTGCGGCCGGGCATTGGAATTGGGCGTACGCGAGAGCGTGGCCGTCTGTGAGGCACTTCAGCGCGGCGCGGCCTGACGGGCTTTCCCGGCCGGATTCCGGCGGTGGCGGCAAGGGTTGCGGCGGCACCGGACAGGTGCCGCCGCTGACATGTCGGCCGAGTTACCAGTGCGTGCGTGGATTGTGCCGATCAGGTCGGAAACTTCGCCCGTTGCCTGGTACGGCTGGCCCGGTTGGCGGGTCGGCTACGCGTGGGTGCCCGGCTTTCATGCTCGGTCCGTGGGGCCTTCTGCTGTCACTCCGGTCTTCCTCTCGGAACTCCGTGGTCTCGCGGGCCGCTACAACCTTTCTACCGCCGGGCGAGGCGAAGCGGAACCCCTGGCTACACTTTTTACTTTTCATAGCGGATCAGGACATAACCACCGGCCGACGGCGGCGGGACATCAGCCACACCAGGCCGGCGGCGGTGACGGCCGCCCCGATCGCGGCCGCGGCGAGTACCGGCCGGGGCGGCATCGACAGCGACGGGATGCGCTGGTTCAGCCGTACCGGACGGCTGAAGGTGAGCACGGGCCACTCCCGGGCGGCGGCCTCCTTGCGCAGCGGGCGGTCGGGATTCACCGCGTACGGATGGCCGACGGACTCCAGCAGGGGGATGTCCGTAGCCGAATCGCTGTAGGCGAAGGACCGCTCCAAGTCGTAGCCCTCCGACTCGGCGAGCCGTCGGACCGCTTCGGCTTTCGCCGGACCGTAGACGTAGTGCTCGATCTCCCCGTTGTACGCGCCGTCCTCCACCACCATGCGGGTGGCCACTACATAGTCGGCGCCGAGCATCTCGCCGATCGGCTCGACGACCTCGGAACCCGAGGCGCTGACGATGACGACATCACGGCCGGCCGCGTGATGCTCCTCGATCAGCGAGGCAGCTTCGTCGTAGATGATCGGGTCGATCAGGTCATGCAGGGTCTCCGCCACGATCTCCCGCACCTGCTGGACATTCCAGCCGCGGCACAGGTCGGAGAGATATCTGCGCATGCCTTCCATCTGGTCGTGATCGGCACCACCGACCAAGTAGACGAACTGGGCATATGCGGTACGCAATACCGCGCGCCTGTTGATGAGGCCGCCGTGGTAGAAGGATCGACTGAAGGCGAGCGTGCTGGACTTGGCGATCACGGTCTTGTCGAGATCGAAGAACGCCGCGGTGCGCGGTGGCAGGTGGTTTTCCACGGGACGAGCATAGGCAACCACCATTCGGCGTAAGCCCAGGCGCGTGGGTTTGCCTGAGAGGGCCTTCGGGTACACCATGGAAGTCACGGATCGTTCGCGACCGTGCTAACCCGGTCTGGCTCCTCCCCCCCGAGTCGGACCGTGGGGACGACCCCCGCTCTCCCCCCCGGCGGGGGTCGTCGCATGTCCGGATGCCTTCAGTCGCTCCGGCCCGGGGTCTTCGCCGTACATGTGCATGTCTCTCTCCTTCGTATGTGTGTGCGTTTCGTTGTGTATGACGAGTAACGTTCCGTAATCGTTTCCCGATTTCGGTGAACTCACCCGTTCGAGTGGCGGAGTTATCCACAATCGCTGAGTTGTCCACCGATTCCGACCAAGATCATCTCAATTCCCTGGACTGTCCCAAGCTGATCTCGGGCGAAGCACACCGTGCTCGCCCGACAAGCGACAGGAGACAGGGAAATGACCGGAACCACGACACGCGACTGTCTGCCGGCCTTGGCCGAACGGCCCGGCGGACCGCTGATTGTCACCGAGGACGAAAGCCTCCTCGACGATCTGCTCCGACTGTGCGCCGCGGCCGGAGCGGAACCGGAAGTCGTCTTCACCGCGCGGCCTCGCGCGACAAGTTGGGACAACGCACCACTTGTTCTGGTGGGAACGGAAGCTTCCGGAAGAGTACGCGGCGCCGCACGCCGTAAAGGGGTCCTGCTCATCGGGCGGGATCCGACTGATCCGGACGTCTGGCGGCACGCCGTCGAGATCGGTGCCGACCAGGTCCTGCTGCTGCCGGAAGCCGAGACCTGGCTCGTGGAGCGGATCGCCGACGCCGCCGAGGGCGCGGGCGACCCCGCGCTGACCATCGGCGTGGTGGGTGGCCGCGGCGGCGCGGGTGCCAGCACCCTGGCCTGCGCGCTCGCCGTCACCGCGGCCCGCGCCGGGCGCCGCACGATGCTGGTGGACGGTGATCCGCTCGGCGGCGGCCTCGACATCCTGCTCGGTGCCGAGCGCACGGGCGGGCTGCGCTGGCCCGACCTCGCGGACTCCCGGGGCCGGGTCAACAGCGGGGCTCTGGAGGAGTCCTTGCCCAGATTCGACTCGCTGAGCGTCCTGAGCTGGGACCGCGGCGACTCCGTGCACATCCCGCCACAGGCCATGCGCTCCGTGCTCGGCGCCGCCCGGCGGCGCGGCGGGGTGGTGGTCGTCGACCTGCCGCGGCGCGTGGACGACGCGGTCGCCGAAACGCTGGCCCAGATCGACGTCGGGCTGCTCGTCGTCCCCGCCGAACTGCGGGCGGTGGCCGCGGCGGGCCGGGTCGCGGGAGCAGTCCACCTGGTCCTCAGGGATTTACGCGTCGTCGTCCGCACCACGCCCGGCTCCGGGCTCGACGACCGCGAGGTCGCCCGGCTGATCGGTCTTCCGCTCGCGGGCGAACTGCCTCCGGAACCGGCTCTCGCCGACGTCGTCCCACTGGGCGGTCCACCCGGCTCCGTGGCCCGCGGCCCCCTCGCCCGTTTCTGCACCGCCTTCCTCGCCCAGGCGCTCACCGCCACAGGGAGCGTGGTGCCGGTATGAGCGCCGCACTTCTGGATGCCGTACGGCTCCACCTCGCGGACCAGGGCGGCGAACCCACCCCTGCCCGCGTGGCAGCCGCCCTGCGTGCCCAAGGGCGGCTGCTCGGCGACGCCGAAGTGCTCGAAGTGGTCGCCGCGCTGCGCTCCGAACTCGTGGGCGCGGGGCCCCTGGAGCCGCTGCTCGCCGACCCCCATGTCACCGACATCCTCGTCAACGCCCCCGACCGGGTGTGGATCGACCGGGGCCGCGGGCTGGAGCGCAGCGATGTCCGCTTCTCCGACACCGCCGCCGTCCGCCGTCTCGCCCAGCGGCTGGCGACCACCGCCGGGCGGCGACTGGACGACGCCAGACCGTGGGTCGACGCGCGCCTGCCTGACGGCACCCGGCTGCACGCCGTGCTGCCGCCGGTCGTCGTCGGCTCCCCGTGCCTGTCCTTGCGCGTGGTGCGGGCCAGGGCCTTCACCCTTGGCGAACTCGTCGCCGCGGGCACCCTGGACACCGAGACCGCGGCGCTGCTGCGGGCGGTACTCGACGCCCGCCTGTCGTTCATGATCAGCGGCGGCACGGGTTCGGGGAAGACCACGCTGCTGAGTTGCCTGCTCGGACTCGTGGACCCGGCGGCGCGCATCGTCCTCGCCGAGGACTCCGCGGAGCTGAGGCCCGATCACCCCCATGTCGTCCGGCTGGAGACGCGGCCCGCCAACCAGGAGGGCGCCGGGCAGGTGACCCTGCGGGACCTCGTCCGGCAGGCCCTGCGGATGCGGCCCGACCGCCTGGTCGTCGGCGAGGTCCGGGGCGCCGAGGTACTGGACCTGCTGGGCGCGCTCAACACCGGCCACGAGGGCGGGTGCTGCACCGTGCATGCCAACGCCGCGACCGATGTACCCGCGCGTCTGGAGGCCCTTGGCTCGACCGCCGGGCTCGACCGGGCCGCCCTGCACAGTCAGTTGGCCGCGGCCCTGTCGGTCGTGGTTCACCTGGTGCGCGACGGTTCGGGCCGGCGGAGGGTCGCTGAGATCCATGTCCTGCGGCGCGGTCCGGACGGGCTGGTCGCCACCGAGCCCGCCCTGGTGCGCGACGCCCGCGGCCGACTCGACCGCGGACCCGGCTGGCAGCGTCTGACGGCGCTGTGTTCGGCAGGTGCGTCATGAGGGCGGCGCTGGACCCGACAGCCACGATGTGGGCCGCGACGGTCTGCGCGTGCCTCGCCGCCTGGGCGGTGCTGCAACGGGACGACCAGCGACGCAGGGCGCGCCGACTGCCCGGCGGGCTCAGGCAGGGCGGCGACGCGCAACGGCGGCCCCCACGGGAGCCGCGTTCCGGGGACACCCCGACGAAGCCGAGGCGCAATCCGACCGGGCGCAATCCGACCGGGCGTGATCTGACACGACGTGGACGGACGTGGGCGGCCCGCGTCAAAAGACGTGCCTTGGCGGGACGTCGGGGTGTGCGAGACCTGTTCCGGCCGAAGGAGGGGCCCGGTGGTTCGGGTCGCCGACCGGCACATCTCATGGCGCTGTGCCCGGCCGGAGGGGCGGTGCTGGCCGTGGTGACGCGGTCGGTGCTGCCTTTGGCGGCGGGCGTGGTCGCGGTGCCCCTGGTACTGCGGGCGTTACGCCGACAGGACGAGCGGGCCGCGGCGGAGCGCGCGTCGGTCGCGGTGAGCGCGCTGTGCGGCACGGTGGCGGGTGATCTGCGAGCGGGCCTGCCGCCGCACGCGGCACTGGCCGACGCGGTGGAGTCCGCCGGATGGCCGGGATCGCCCGAACTCGCCGAAGCGGCAAGGCTGCTGTTGTCGGCCGCGCGGTTCGGCGGCGATGTCCCGCAGGCCCTGCGGTCGGCGTCCCAGTGCCGGGCCGGCACACACGGCCTGGCCGCGGCCGCCGCCTGCTGGCAGGTCGCGGTGGACGGCGGCGCCGGACTGGCGTCGGCCCTGGACCGGGTGGCCGCCGCACTACGGGCCGGGGCCGACCAACGCGACGATCTGCGGGCCCAGTTGGCCGGACCACGCTCCACCGCCGTCCTGCTCGCGCTGCTCCCGGTCTTCGGGCTGGTCCTCGGCACGGGCCTCGGCGCCGATCCGGCGGCGGTGCTCCTGCACACCCCGGTCGGCCTGTGCTGCCTGACGGCGGGTGTGCTCCTGGAATGGGCCGGGCTGGCGTGGACCGCGCGGATCATCCGCTCGGCGGAGGGCGGCGGCCCGAGCGGCACCGGACGCGCACGGAAGGTGCTCCCTTCCGGAGTGCAGGAAGGGAGGCCGTCATGAGCGGCGCGACTGTCCACAGCCTGGGGATGACGGTGGCCGTGCTCGCGGCCGCCTTCGCGGGACTGCTCCTGGTGCTGGAGAGGCGGCAGCACACGGTCGGCGTGCGGCGGTTGCGGAAGGCACTCGGCGAGCGGCGTGTCCCGAAGCCGCCTGGCGTCCGGCTGGCGCGAATCCGGGGGCCGTTCCGGGAGTGGGGACCGACGGTGGCCGCCGGGCTCGGAGCCTGTGCGCTCGTCGGAGGGCCACTGGGCGGCCTCGCGGGGGTCGCGGCCGCCCTCGGGGCCCGGGCGTGGCTCGGAAGGCGGCAGCGGGCCGCTGACAGCCCGGAGGCCCGCGTCGTCAGGCCCGACCCCGCCGAACTACCGCTCTGCGCCGACCTGATGGCCGCCTGCCTGGCCGCCGGGGCCACACCCGGCGAGGCGGCGGGCGCCGTGGGGCGGTGTCTGGGCGGCCCCTTGGGCGCCGCGCTGATACGGGCACAGGCCGAACTGCGGCTCGGCGGGGAGGCGGCGGAGTGCTGGGACCGGTTCGGCCGGCTCCCCGAGGCTCGCGACATGGGCCGCTGTCTGGCCCGGGCCTCCACGACGGGCAGCGCGCCCGTGGCGGAGATGTCCCGGCTGGCCGCCGACTACCGCGCGGCGCATGCCCGTTCGGCCCTCGCCGGGGCCAGAAAGGCCGCGGTGCTCGCCACCGCACCGCTGGGCGTGTGCTTCCTTCCGGCCTTCCTGCTGGTCGGCGTCGCGCCCGTGGTGATCGGTCTGGCGGGGCCGGTTCTGAGAGGCGGGATGCGCTGACCCCGACCGCCGCAGGACAGCCGCTTGCCCACACCGCGTGAACGCGCACGCCGACGGCACGTGCTCACGCACCGAGATCAACGATCCGTCACCTCAGCACCCGATCAGTACCCGAGTCACTTTCAGCACTCAAGACCAACAGGAGTTTCCGATGACGAAGCGAACGAACACCCACCGGCCCGCGCACTGGCTCGCCCGGAGGGTCCACCGGTGCCGTGCCGCGGCGGAGGCCGGGATGAGTACGGCGGAATACGCCGTCGGCACGATCGCGGCCTGCGGGTTCGCGGCCGTGCTCTACAAGATCGTGACGAGTGACGCGGTGCGGACCGCTCTCTCGGGAGTGATCGAGAAGGCCCTCAATGTGTCCTTCTGAGCGAGCCGGGCCGCCGGGCCGAGGGGACCGCGGCTATGTCACGGCGGAGGCGGCCGTGGTGATCCCGACGCTTGTGGTGCTCGCCGCGCTGCTGGTCTGGGGGCTGATGGCGGCCGCGGCCGAGGTCCGCTGTGTGGACGCGGCCCGGGCCGGTGCGCGGGCCGCCGCCCGTTCCGAAACGGCCGCCGACGTGCTGCGGGTGACACGGGAAGCCGCGCCCGCGGGGGCCGAGGTGAGCGTGCGGCATACGGGAGACCTGGTCCGGGTCCGGGTGAAGGTGCCCGGACCGCGCTTCCCGGTCGTCCTGAGCGCCGAAGCCGTCGCCCTCGACGAGGACAGTGTGGAGGGCGGTGGCGGGCCATGAGGGAGGACGCCGGGCGTGGGGCGGATCGCGGGTCGGCCACGGTCTGGTCGCTCGGGCTGATGGGTCTGCTGCTCGGGGTCTTCGCGGCGGTGCTGCTGATAGACCACGCGGTGATCGCACGTCACCGCGCGGGCGCCGCCGCGGACCTGGCGGCGCTGGCCGCGGCCGACCACGCACTGGACGGTGAGGACGCCGCCTGTGCGCTGGCCGTCCGGGTGGCAGTGGCCCAGGGCGCCGTGCTGAGGAACTGCGGGGTCACCGGCGAGATCTCGGATGTCGTCGCCGAAGTGGCGGGGGCCCGGGTGCGCTCACGCGCGGGCCCGTCACTCGCCGCCGACACCGCCACCAGGTCCGTCCCGGCGATCCGGATCGACGCGGCCGGCTTCCGCGCCGATCGGGGCGCTGTCCGCGACACCGTCGTCCGAGTCGTCGGGGGCGCCGTCCGCGACCGTGGTCCGAGTCCCGCTCTTGGCGGCTTGGCCGCCCAGGGCGTCCTCCGCAGGCCCGGGGCCGGCGTTGCCCCCAACGCCCGTGCCGCCGTCTGCGGCGCCCTCACCGGGCTCGGCCCCGGCCCCCGGGCCGGTCGGCTCTTCGGGGGTGCCCGCGGACAGCAGACAGTCGAGGAGGCGGACGGCGGCGGCCTTGTCCAGGGGTTCGTTGCCGTTGCCGCACTTGGGGGACTGGACGCAGGAGGGGCAGCCGAAGTCGCACTCGCAGGAGGCGATCGCCTCACGGGTGGCGGCGAGCCAGGAACGGGAGGTGCGGAAGGCGCGTTCGGCGAAGCCCGCCCCGCCGGGGTGGCCGTCGTAGACGAACACGGTGGGCAGCCCGGTGTCGGCGTGCAGGGGTATGGACACGCCGCCGATGTCCCACCGGTCACAGGTGGCGAAGAGTGGAAGGAGGCCGATGGAAGCGTGCTCGGCGGCGTGAAGGGCGCCGGGCAGCTCCTCGGGGTGGATGCCGGCGGCGTCGAGTTGGGCGTCCGTGACGGTCCACCACACCGCCCGGGTGCGCAGGGTGCGCGGAGGGAGGTCGAGTTTGGTCTCGCCGAGCACTTCGCCGGTGATGAGGCGGCGGCGCAGATAGGAGACCACCTGGTGGGTCACCTCCACCGAGCCGAAGTGAATGCGGGCCTCGCCCCACGGTTCCTCGACCTCGCTGGAGAGGACACGCACGTCGGTGGTGTCGCGGGCCATCGTGGCGTAGGGCGGGTCGGCCCGTTCGACCAGGGCCACCCCGTCCTCCAGGTCCAGCCGCCGCACGAGGTAGGTGCGGCCCTGGTGGAGGTGGACGGCCCCGTCGTGGACGGTGGTGTGAGCGGCGGACGCGTCGACGGTGCCGAGCAGCCGCCCGGTGCCGGACTCCACGACCTGGACCGGCTTGCCGCCCTCGCCACGGATGTCGGTGAGGTCGGCGGCCCGCTCCCGCCGGGTCCAGTACCAGCCCGAGGGGCGCCGGCGCAGCAGCCCGCGCTTCTCCAGTTGGGGCACCAGGACAGCGGCCTCGGGACCGAAGAGGACCAGGTCGTCGTCGGTGAGCGGGAGTTCGGCCGCGGCGGCGCACAGGTGCGGGGCGAGGACGTAGGGGTTGTCGGGGTCGAGGACGGTGGACTCGACGGGCCGTTCGAAGATCGCTTCGGGGTGGTGGACGAGATATGTGTCCAGAGGGTCGTCGCGGCCGACCATGACGGCGAGCGCGCCCTGCCCCGAGCGCCCGGCCCGGCCCGCCTGCTGCCACAGCGAGGCCCGGGTGCCGGGATAGCCGGCGAGCAGGACCGCGTCGAGGCCGGAGATGTCCACGCCGAGTTCGAGGGCGGAGGTGGAGGCGAGGCCGAGCAGGCGGCCCGAGTGCAGGTCGCGTTCCAGGGCGCGGCGTTCTTCCGGGAGGTAGCCGCCGCGGTAGGCGGCGACCCGCCCGGGGAGCGAGGCGTCGATCTCGGCGAGGCGTTCCTGGGCGATGAGGGCGACGAGTTCCGCACCGCGCCGGGATCGGACGAAGGCGACCGTGCGCACACCCTGGAGGACCAGGTCGGTGAGGAGTTCCGCGCACTCGGCGGTGGCGGTGCGGCGGACGGGGGCGCCGTGCTCGCCGGGGAGCGAGGTGAGCGGGGGCTCCCACAGGGCGAAGGCGAGCTCGCCACGCGGCGAGGCGTCCTCGGTGACCTCGACGACCGGCACGCCGGTCAGCCGGGTAGCGGCCCGGGCGGGGTCGGCGGCCGTAGCCGAGGCGAGCAGGAAGACGGGCTCGGCGCCGTAACGGGCGCACAGCCGCCGCAGGCGTCGCAGCACCTGGGCGACGTGCGAGCCGAAGACCCCGCGGTAGGTGTGGCACTCGTCGATGACGACATAGCGCAGATTGCGCAGGAAGGAGGCCCAGCGGGCGTGGCCGGGAAGGATGCCGCGGTGCAGCATGTCGGGGTTGGTCAGGACGTAGGTCGCGTACTGCCGGACCCACTCGCGTTCCTCGAACGGCGTGTCCCCGTCGTAGACCGCGGTGCGCACCGCCTCGCCCAGCGGCTCCGCGAGCGCGCTGACCGCGCGGCGCTGGTCGGCGGCGAGCGCCTTGGTCGGCGCGAGGTAGAGGGCGGTGGCTCCCCGCGGGCCGGTCGGTCGGGCGTCCGTCCCCCGGACGGCCGCGCCACGCCCCCGGGAGCCTGCTGGACTGTCGAAACCGTCCAGCAGGGCGCTGAGGACCGGAGCGAGGTAGCCCAGGGACTTGCCGGAAGCCGTGCCGGTGGCCACGACCACCGACTCGCCGCGGGCCGCGTGGGCCGCCGCGAGCGCCTGGTGCTCCCACGGACGGTCGATTCCGGCTGCCCGAATCGCCTCGACCACTTCTGGACGGATGCCCTCCGGCCAGGATGCATGCCGGCCGACCCGCGGGGGCAGGTGCTCCGTATGGGTGATGCGTACGGCTCGGTCCGCCCCCGCGGTGAGCCGCTCAAGAGCGGTCCGGGGGGACGGGCGGCCGTGCGCCGACTGCGGAGCGGGATCCTGGGCCATCGGCACTCAGTGTGTCACCGGTGTGACGGACAATCGCAGTAAGGCGTCGTGCGGGCCACCCGCGAAGTGATTGAATGCCATCGCGGCGGCCGTTCCTTCCCCTACCAACGGTGGGGAGGCCCCTACTACCTTCGGTGGGGAGGCCCAGGGGGGCTGCCGCGTCGATGCAAGGTGCTGGAGGATCCGTGGACCTGTCCCTGTCGACCCGAACCGTCGGCGATCGCACGATCGTCGAGGTCGGCGGCGAGATTGATGTGTACACCGCGCCCAAGCTGCGCGAGCAACTGGTGGAGCTCGTGAACGACGGGAGCTACCACCTGGTCGTGGACATGGAAGGAGTCGACTTCCTCGACTCCACCGGCCTGGGTGTGCTCGTGGGCGGGCTCAAGCGGGTACGTGCGCATGAAGGATCGCTGCGTCTGGTGTGCAACCAGGAGCGCATTCTCAAGATTTTCCGAATCACCGGTCTGACCAAGGTGTTCCCCATTCACACCTCGGTCGACGAGGCTGTCGCGGCGACCGACTGACGATCGCCCGAGAGGGGCACCGGACGGACCGCCGTCCGGGCCCCTGTGATGCCCAACCACAGGACCGGAGGGGGAGCCCCATGCCCACCGTAGAACTGCTCTTCAGCGCCCAGCCCGAGCATGTGCGCACCGCACGGCTCGTCGCGGCTGCGGTGGCGCGCCGGGCGGGGGTGGACGAGGCGGCTCTGGACGAGGTCCGGCTGGCGGTCGGCGAGGCGTGCAGCCGCGCCGTCGGCCTGCACCGCAACAACGACGTGGAAGCGCCCGTCCGCGTGCTGCTGAACGAGGAGGACAAGAAGTTCTCCATCGAAGTGGCCGACGAGGTGCCCGGCAACGCGTCGGGCTCCGCCTCGGACGCCGGCGACGACCCGGCCGGCGACGAGGGCGAGATGGGTCTCGCCGTGATCAGCGGCCTGGTCGACGACGTCGAGGTGATCGACGGCGACCACGGCGGAATCATCCGCATGACCTGGCCCACCGTCTCCGCCTAGCGCACCGCCCGGGCCGTGCCCCGCGCCTGCGGGCCCTCCGACCCGGGCGCCACGCCGTACCCCCGGCGCTCCCGCCGCGCCCGCGTGGCCGTATCCGCGCTGTGCCCACTCCAGCCTCGCCGCGCCCGGCCGTGCCCAGCGCTGAGCCTCGCCCTGCCCGGGACCCCGCCGCGCCCCGCCCTCGCCGTACTCGCCCCCATTTCGGTGCCCGCCACCCGCGCAGATCGGCCATTCTTCATTTACCGGCGGAATTCCTGACGAGCACCCTTTTGTGATCTTTCGCTGCTCCCTACAATCCGTCCCACTTGCTCAGCTCGCCTGAGCGTTGCGGCTTGTCAGCCGTAAGGAGCCGCACGCCCACGCGCCAAACGTCAAGGAGGACGAATGGCGGGGCCACTCTCAGCTCACACGCTTGCCGCGGCGCCGGTATTGACCGACGGAAACCGCGTACTCGTATGGATCATCGCGGCGGTCGCACTGGCCGCCCTGGGGCTCGCCGCAGTGCTGGTACGTCAAGTGCTCGCGGCGGACGAAGGTTCCGACCGCATGAAGAAGATCGCCGCCGCCGTGCAGGAAGGCGCCAATGCCTATCTCGCAAGGCAGTTCCGTACATTGGGGATCTTCGCGGTGGCGGCGTTCTTCCTGCTCATGCTGTTGCCCGCGGACAATATGTCGCAGCGAATCGGAAGGTCGATCTTCTTTCTCGTGGGGGCCGTCTTTTCCGCGGTGACCGGTTATATCGGAATGTGGCTCGCGGTCCGCAGCAATGTGCGGGTGGCGGCCGCGGCCAGGGCGGCGACCCCGGCCCCCGGTGAACCGCCCGCGAATCTCACCGCCGTCTCCCACCGGGCGATGCGGATCGCCTTCAGGACCGGCGGAGTGGTCGGCATGTTCACCGTCGGCCTCGGACTGCTCGGCGCGTCCGCCGTCGTTCTGATCTACACGGCCGACGCGCCGAAGGTGCTGGAGGGATTCGGGTTCGGCGCGGCGCTGCTGGCCATGTTCATGAGGGTCGGCGGCGGTATCTTCACCAAGGCCGCGGATGTCGGCGCCGACCTGGTCGGCAAGGTCGAGCAGGGCATCCCCGAGGACGACCCCCGCAACGCCGCCACCATCGCGGACAACGTGGGCGACAACGTCGGCGACTGCGCGGGCATGGCCGCCGACCTGTTCGAGTCGTACGCCGTCACCCTGGTGGCCGCACTCATCCTCGGCAAGGTCGCCTTCGGTGACTCCGGCCTCGCCTTCCCCCTCCTCATCCCCGCGATCGGCGTCCTGACCGCCATGGTCGGCATCTTCGCCGTCTCCCCGCGCCCCGCCGACCGCAGCGGTATGTCGGCCATCAACCGCGGCTTCTTCGTCTCCGCGGTGATCTCGCTGATCGGCGTGGCGGTCGCCGTCTACGCGTATCTGCCCTCCTCCTACGCCGATTTCAAGGGCGTCGGCACCGACATCGCCACCCACCCCGGCGATCCGCGCGTTCTCGCCCTGGTCGCCGTCGCCATCGGCATCGTGCTGGCCGCGCTGATCCAGCAGCTCACCGGCTACTTCACCGAGACCTCCCGCCGCCCGGTCCGCGACATCGGCAAGACCTCGCTGACCGGCCCGGCCACCGTGATCCTGTCCGGGATCTCGCTCGGCCTGGAGTCGGCGGTGTACTCGGCGCTGCTCATCGGCCTGTCCGTCTACGGCGCCTTTCTGCTCGGCGGCACCTCCGTCTGGCTGGCGCTCTTCGCGGTGGCGTTGGCCGGCACCGGACTGCTGACCACCGTCGGCGTCATCGTTGCCATGGACACCTTCGGCCCGGTCTCGGACAACGCCCAGGGCATCGCCGAGATGTCCGGCGACGTCCACGGCGAGGGCGCCCAGGTGCTCACCGACCTCGACGCCGTCGGCAACACGACCAAGGCCATCACCAAGGGCATCGCCATCGCCACCGCCGTACTGGCCGCCACCGCTCTGTTCGGTTCCTTCAAGGAGGCCGTCGACACGGCCGTCAGCACAGCGCACCCGGCAGCCTCCGACGCCCGTTGGCTCTCCCTGGACATCTCCCAGCCCAACAACCTGGTCGGCCTCCTCTTCGGCGCGGCCGTCGTGTTCCTCTTCTCCGGCCTCGCCATCAACGCCGTCTCGCGCTCCGCGGGCGCGGTGGTCTACGAGGTGCGCCGACAGTTCCGCGAGCACCCCGGCATCATGGACGGCACCGAACTGCCCGAGTACGGCCGGGTCGTGGACATCTGCACCAAGGACGCGCTGCGCGAGTTGGCGACCCCCGGCCTGCTCGCCGTCCTCGCGCCCGTGGCGGTCGGCTTCTCCCTCGGCGTCGGCTCGCTCGCCTCCTACCTGGCGGGCGCGATCGGGACCGGCACCCTGATGGCGGTGTTCCTGGCCAACTCCGGGGGCGCCTGGGACAACGCCAAGAAGCTCGTCGAGGACGGCCACCACGGCGGCAAGGGCAGCGAGGCCCACGCCGCGACCGTCATCGGCGACACCGTCGGCGATCCGTTCAAGGACACCGCGGGCCCGGCCATCAACCCGCTGCTCAAGGTGATGAACCTCGTCGCGCTGCTGATCGCGCCGGCCGTGGTGAAGTTCAGCTACGGCGTCGACGCCAATCTCGCGGTGCGCGTCACGGTCGCGGCCGTGGCGATCGTGGTCGTCGTCGCCGCGGTCTACGTCTCCAAGCGCCGCGGCATCGCCATGGACGACGGGGGAGGCGACGACCCGGCCCGTACGGAACCGGGCTCCGCGGTGGCTGTCTGACGCCGCGTCGACATCGAAATGACGGTACGTCACATAGACGTATCGTCAGAAGAACGGGGTGCGTGCGGTCTTGACCGTTCGCACCCCGTTCGCACCCCGTACCCACCCCGTACCCACCCCGTACCCACCCCGTACACGCGCCCCCCGCCGACCACCCGCGCACCCTCCACCGCGTCGAAAATTCTTGCTGTGAATGGCTTGAATACCGGATAAATCGGTTCATTCAAGGGTAGGAATTCGTGGTCGGCGCCCCTCAGCCGTGTAAGTTCCGTGGCCGTAAGGCCATGGAAAGGGACCCCATCCGGTGAAGGTGAACAACAGGCTCCTGGCCGCGCTGTCCGGTGCGGCCCTGCTCCTGTCGCTGGCGGCGTGCGGCGGCGACGGCTCCGGCAAGAAGCGGGACGACTGGGCCAAGGGCGTCTGCGACCAGTCCGCGGTGCAGATCGCGAAGATCAACGCGGCCAACACCGCGATCAGCAAGGTCGACAGCGGCGGCAAGCCCCAGGCCGTGAAGAGCGCGGACTCCGCCGCCTTCCAGACGATCTCCGGCGCCTACGGCTCGCTCAGCTCGATCTTCGACAAGGCGGGCGCCCCGCCCGGTGACGAGGGCATGAAGTTCCAGCAGAGCGCCGTGTCCTTCTTCAAGAACCTTTCCACCCAGTACGCCGGACTCAAGAAGCAGGTCGACGGCCTGGACACCAGCAGCCAGGGGAAGTTCGCCGACGGCCTCAAGAGCGTCTCCGACTCGCTCACCAAGGTCACCGCCGAGGCCGCGACCCCGCCGGCGACCCTCCGAGGCGGCGACACGGGCAAGGCGCTCGCCAAGCAGCCCGGCTGCCAGCAGGTTTCCGGCTCCCCCTCCCCGACCGCCTCGTAACCCGCCGGCCCGGCCCCGGCCGCCGGGCCGTACGCGGACCGCACCCGGGGCCGTACGCGGACCGCGCACGGGCCTGTACACACGCCGCGCCCGGGCCCGTACGCGGGCGGCCCGCCGCCACCCCCAGACCGTACGAGCACGCCCCCGCGCCCTCTTCCGCCGTCCGACCCCGCGCCCGGCCCCCCGACTTCCGCGACAATGGCCGGTGTGAGTACCCCCCTCCTCCCCGCTCCCGACAGCACGCCGTCCCTGCGCGACGACCTGCGCGACGCCGACTTCACCGCCGACGGCTGCCTCGACCTGCTCGGCGCTGTCGGCTACGCGGCCCTGTCCCGCGCCGAGACCGTCCCGGCCCTGCGTGCCACCCGCGGCGCGAGCCCCCTGGAGACCCTGGTCCGCCTCTTCCTCCTCCAGCGGCCCGTCCCGTACGACCGCGCCCGCGCCGCCCTGCGGAACCTGGAGCACCACGAGGCCGACGGCTGGCTGGTGCGCGACGGGGATGAGGTACGCGCGACCGTGGACGTACGCCCCTACGCCGGTGACGGCGGCGCGGACTGGTGGATCGTCTCCGACCTCGGCTGCGCGGTCGGCGGCGCGGGCGGCATCGGCAGCGCGCCCGGCGTCCCCCGCGCCGACCTGGTGCTCGGCGTCGGCGGCGCCTCCACGACGCTCGCCGGCCTCACCGTCCGTACGCCCGTCGGCAGCGCGCTCGACCTCGGCACCGGCTCCGGCGTCCAGGCGCTGCACGCCTCCCGCCACGCCACCCGGGTGACCGCCACCGACGTCAATCCGCGCGCCCTGCACTTCGCCCGGCTCACCCTCGCCCTGTCCGGCGCCCAGAAGCCCGATCTGCGCCAGGGGAGTCTCTTCGAGCCGGTCGGCGACGAGAAGTACGACCTGATCGTGTCCAACCCGCCGTTCGTGATCTCGCCCGGCGGCAGGTTCACCTACCGCGACGGCGGCATGGCGGGCGACGACCTGTGCCGCACCCTCGTCGAGCAGGCCGCGGACCACCTCAACGACGGCGGCCACTGCCAACTGCTCGCCAACTGGCAGCACACCGAGGGCCAGGACTGGCGCGAACGCGTCTCCTCCTGGGTGCCCGCCGGCTGCGACGCCTGGATCGTGCAGCGCGAGGTGCAGGACGTGGCCCAGTACGCGGAGCTGTGGCTGCGCGACGGCGGCGACCACCGCGCGGACCCGGCCGAGTACGCCGAGCGGTACGACGCCTGGCTGGAGGAGTTCGCGCGCCGCGGGGTCGACGGGATCGGCTTCGGCTGGATCACCCTGCGCAAGTCCGGCAGCGGGAGGCCCGTGGTCAGCGCCGAGGAGTGGCCGCACCCGGTGGAGCAGCCGCTCGGCCCGACCATCGCGGACTGGTTCGACCGGCAGGACTTCCTGCGGGCCCACGACGACGCCGCGCTGCTCGGCTCGCGCTTCCGGCTCGCGCCGGACGTCGTGCAGGAGCAGGTCGGGCTGCCGGGCGCGGAGGACCCGGAGCACGTGGTGCTGCGGTCGGCGCGCGGGATGCGGCGGGCCACGAAGGTCGACACGGTCGGCGCGGGCTTCGCGGGCGTCTGCGACGGCACGCTGCCGGCCGGCCGGATCGTGGACGCGATCGCCCAACTGCTCGGAGAGGACCCGGTGGTGCTGCGCGACCGCACTCCGGACTCGATCCGGCTGCTGGTCGGGCAGGGCTTCCTCGACCCGGTGGAGGCGTAGCGAGCCGCGTGCGGCCGACCCGGCGCCCCCGGATCAGCGCAGATTGCGCACGACGGCCCACACCACGGCCGTGCTCAGCAGCATGGTCTGCGCCCGCGGGCTCATCACTGGCCTCCAGCGCCGTCCGCGCAGCCCCTCGAACAGCCAGCGCCCGCACGCCCACAGCGCGAGCGGCGAGACCAGCAGCATCAGCGCGTTGTCGTGGAAGGCCCGCGAGGGGTCGCCGTGCATCAGGTCGTAGACGAGCCGGGTGCCGCCGCAGGCCGGGCAGAGCAGGCCGGTGGCCCAGTTGAACGGGCAGCGCGGCAGCCAGTGGCCGCTCTCGTGCGGGTCGGTGCCGTAGAGGTAGACGGCCCCGGCCACGGCCGCCGCGAGCGCGCCCAGCGGGGCCACCGCCGGATGCCGCAGCCGCCCGGCCGGCCGGCCCCCCGCTGAAGGGGCGCCGGCCGGCGGGCGCGGAGCGTCGTACGGTGTCATGCGGGCTCGCTCAGCCACGCAGCGGACGGCCCTGGGCGTCCTTCTGGTCGTTGCCGGCGAGCAGCATGATGCCGTCGATCAGCGCCCAGATGCCGCAGCCGCCACAGGTGAAGAGCTGGCCGAGCGCGATGCCCGTGTGCCCGGTGTAGAAACGGCCGACGCCGAAGCCGCCGAGCAGCAACTGCAGTACGCCCGCGACGACCTTCGACTTCTCCGAGTACGGCCGCCCGTAAGGGTCGTAGCCGTAAGGCGCGTTCGGGTCACCGGTGTACGCGCCGCCACCGGGCGGCGGCGGGTAGGCACCGGCCGGCTGCTGCGGGTAGCCGTACCCCGGCGGCTGGCTGCCCTGCTGCGGGTAGCCGTACCCGGGCTGCTGACCCTGCTGACCGTACGGGTTCTGCTCGTGCGGCGGATTCTGGCCATACGGATTCTCGCCATACGGTTTCTCGCCGTACGGATTCTGGTCGGACAAGGCCGTCCCCCCTGCGCTGCGCTTGCTGTCGTTTCCGGCCATCCTCGCAGCCGCGGCGGGCCCGCGTCCCTCCCGGGGGCCGGTCGGCCAGTGTTCATCCCTGGTTCGCCCGCCCGTCGTACGGGACTGGCAGCGTCCGGAGCCTCACTCGGAGGAGGTTCTGTGGAGCCAGTGCCCGCGCTCTTCGCCGGTACGGTGTTCGGCTGCTTCGGCGCCGCGCTGCTGCTGTGGACGGCGGCCCGGCTGCGGCAGCGCCGTCCGGTCACCGTCGGGGGCGGACCGCACACGGCGGTGGTGTCCGCCGTGTGCGCGGTGGCCGCCCTCGGCGTCGGGATCTGGTGCCTCACCCAGGTCTGAGCGCCGGACCCGAGGACCGCGGCGGCCCGGGAGGCCGGCCCAGGACGCCGCCGACGCCCCGGCCCCAGCGAGCCGCGACGACCGCGCCCGGTCACCCCGCCGGGACCTGATCCGGAATCGCCCTCGCCGACCCGGCCGCGCTTCTCCGACCAGTTCGGGCGCGCCGAGAAGTCCCGCAGCCGCGGAACCGGAGGCAGCGGCCCCGGCCCGCCCGTCGTCCTGGGGCCCGCCGAGTCGTACGGCGGCTCCGCCGACGCCGCGAGGACCCGGGAGAAGGATCCGTTTTCCTGTTCGCGCTTCCGCTGTGAACACCCGCCGGTCCGGCCGTCCACGGCTCGTCGCGCCGGATTTCGGGCGCGATCTTCCGGGGGGACGTAGCCTTCTTGAGGACCCCGACGGTGTGGATAGAACGTACATCGGGTTACCGTTCGAGTGGCGTTGTGGACTTTTCCCGTTTGACACGGGCCCAGGAGGTACGGTCACACTCCGCAGCGACACCCCTTCGACCCGGAGAGAAGAGCGAAGTTGTCCCCGACCCGCGAGACCGCACACAGCGGCCGCCGACTCGTCATCGTCGAGTCGCCTGCCAAGGCGAAGACGATCAAGGGCTATCTCGGCCCGGGATATGTCGTCGAGGCCAGCGTCGGGCACATCCGCGACCTCCCCAACGGGGCCGCCGAAGTGCCGGCGGAGTACAAGGGCCAGCCCTGGGCACGGCTCGGCGTCAATGTGGACAGCGATTTCCAGCCCATCTACGTGGTGAACGCCGACAAGAAGGCACAGGTCAAGAAGCTCAAGGATCTCCTCAAGGACTCCGACGAACTATTCCTCGCGACCGATGAGGACCGCGAGGGCGAGGCCATCGCCTGGCATTTGCAGGAAATCCTCAAGCCCAAGGTCCCGGTGCACCGGATGGTGTTCCACGAGATCACCAAGGACGCGATCCAGGAAGCCGTCCGCAATCCCCGCGAGCTGAACCAGCGACTGGTCGACGCCCAGGAGACCCGCCGCATCCTCGACCGCCTCTATGGCTACGAGGTCTCGCCGGTGCTGTGGAAGAAGGTCATGCCCCGGCTGTCCGCCGGACGGGTGCAGTCCGTCGCGACCCGGCTGGTCGTCGAGCGGGAGCGCGAGCGGATGGCCTTCCGCACCGCCTCGTACTGGGACCTGACCGGCACTTTCGCCACCGGGCGTACCGGCGATGCCTCCGACCCCTCGACGGTCGTCGCCCGCCTGGTCGCCGTGGACGGCCGCCGGGTCGCCCAGGGCCGTGACTTCGACGCCTCGACGGGCGCGCTCAAGGGCGGCGCCACCGTGCTGCACCTGGACGAGTCCGCCGCCAGGGCGCTGGCCGCAGCGCTCGCCGAGTCGCAGTTCTCGGTGCGCGGTGTCGAGTCCAAGCCGTACCGCCGCTCGCCGTACGCGCCCTTCCGGACCACCACCCTCCAGCAGGAGGCGTCGCGCAAGCTGGGCTTCGGCGCAAAGGCGACGATGCAGGTGGCGCAGAAGCTGTACGAGAACGGCTTCATCACCTACATGCGTACGGACTCCACCACGCTCTCGGAGACCGCGATCAAGGCCGCCCGCGCCCAGGTCACCCAGCTCTACGGCGCCGACTACCTGCCGGACAAGCCCCGGGTGCACGCCGGCAAGGTCAAGAACGCGCAGGAGGCCCACGAGGCGATCCGCCCCTCCGGCGACCGCTTCCGCACCCCCGCCGAGACCGGTCTGACCGGCGACCAGTTCCGGCTCTACGAGCTGATCTGGATGCGGACCGTCGCCTCCCAGATGAAGGACGCGGTCGGCCAGTCCGTCACCGTCCGGGTCGGCGGCACTTCCGCCGACGGCCGCGACGCCGAGTTCTCGGCCGGCGGCAAGATCATCACCTTCCACGGCTTCCTCAAGGCGTACGTCGAAGGCGCCGACGACCCGAACGCCGAGCTGGACGACCGCGAGCGCCGGCTGCCGCAGGTCTCCGAGGGCGACCCGCTGACCGCCGAGGCGATCACCGCCGACGGCCACTCCACCAAGCCGCCCGCCCGCTACACCGAGGCGTCGCTGGTCAAGGAGCTGGAGGAGCGCGAGATCGGCCGCCCGTCGACGTACGCGTCGATCATCGGCACGATCCTCGACCGCGGCTACGTCTTCAAGAAGGGCACCGCGCTCGTCCCGTCCTTCCTCTCCTTCGCGGTCGTCAACCTGCTGGAGAAGCACTTCGGTCGCCTGGTCGACTACGACTTCACCGCTTCGATGGAGGACGACCTCGACCGCATCGCCCGCGGCGAGGCCCAGGCTGTGCCGTGGCTGCGCCGCTTCTACTTCGGCGCCGACCCCGGCGACACCTCCGCGCCCGCGCCAGCCGCGGCGACGGCGGCCGACGCGGGCAACGGCGACGGGGACCACCTCGGTGGCCTCAAGGAACTGGTCGAGGACCTCGGCGCCATCGACGCCCGCGAGATCTCGTCCTTCCCCGTCGGCGAGGGCATCACCTTGCGCGTCGGCCGTTACGGGCCCTACATCGAGCGCGGCGAGAAGGGCGAGGAGGGTCACCAGCGCGCGGACGTCCCCGAGGACCTGCCGCCGGACGAGCTGAGCGTCCCGTACGCCGAGGAGCTGTTCGCCAAGCCCAGCGGCGACTTCGAACTCGGTGTCGACCCGGCCACCGGGCGGCCCATCGTCGCCAAGGACGGCCGTTACGGGCCCTACGTCACCGAAATCCTCCCCGAGGACACCCCGAAGACCGGCAAGAACGCGGTCAAGCCGCGGACCGCGTCGCTGCTGAAGTCCATGGCCCTCGACACGGTCACCCTGGAGGACGCGCTCCGGCTGATGTCGCTGCCGCGGGTCGTCGGCACGGACGCCGAGGGCGTGGAGATCACCGCGCAGAACGGCCGCTACGGGCCGTACCTCAAGAAGGGCACGGACTCGCGCTCCCTGGAGAGCGAGGAGCAGCTCTTCACCGTCACGCTGGACGAGGCGCTGGCCATCTACGCCCAGCCCAAGGCGCGCGGCCGGGCCGCGGCGAAGCCGCCGCTCAAGGAGCTCGGCACCGACCCGGTCAGCGAGCGGCCCGTCGTGGTCAAGGACGGCCGCTTCGGTCCCTACGTCACGGACGGCGAGACCAACGCGACGCTGCGCCGCGAGGACGACGTCGAGACCATCACGCCCGACCGCGGTTACGAACTCCTGGCGGAGAAGCGGGCGAAGACCCCGGCCAAGAAGACGGCGAAGAAGGCTCCCGCCAAGAAGGCCGCCCCCGCGAAGAAGGCCCCGGCCAAAAAAGCCACGACCAAGAAGACCGCGGCCAAGAAAACCCCCTCGAAGAAAACCCCCACCTCCGCCGAATAGCCCCGCGCCCCACCTGGGCGCCGGGGCACCCCCTCCGGAGCGCTGGGGGCACCCCTTCAGGGGCGCGAGGAACTGCGCGGGCAACCACGACGGTGCTGCACTGTGCCCACCGGCCTGGTGGGGCACCCCCTCCGGGGCGCTGGGGGTACCCCCGGGCGAAGCCTGGGGGAGGAACTGCGCGGGCAACCACGACGGCGCCGCACTGTCCCACCGGCCTGGTGGGGCACCCCCTCAGGGGTGCGAGGAACGGCGCGCTCAGCCGGGATGTGCCCGCAGTTGCTCACGGTCGGGTGGGGGCACCCCTTCCGGGGCGCTGGGGGTACCCCCGGGCGAAGCCTGGGGGAGGAACTGCGCGGGCAACCACGACGGCGCCGCAGTCGCCCACGGGCCCCAAGGGGGCCCCGGGTACGCGCGCCGAAGGCGAGAAGCGCGCGCGCCCGTACACAGAACCGACGCCGGAGGCGGACCCGTACACAGAACCGACGCCGGAGGCGGACCCGTACACAGAACCGACGCCGGAGGCGGACCCGTACACGGAACCGATGCCGGAGGCGACACTTTCCCCCCTCCGGATAGGCTGTCGGGATGACGCGATCCGAGCACCCGGCCCAGCCCGCCGACCTCACAGCCGCGTTCGCCAACGACCTCGAGGCGGACTCACGTGAACGGGCCGTCGGCGCGCTGCTGAAGCTCCCGGCGCTGCGGAAACTCTGGGGCGCCCAGCTCACCGGAGCGGTCGCCGACCGCCTCGGCCTGCTGGTGCTGCTCGTCCTCACCGTGCAGGCCGTCGCCACCGCGAACTCCTTCGGCGGCGGCTTCCGCGGCATCGCCTTCGCGACCGCCGCCGTCTTCGGCGCCCGCCTGGTCGCGGGCCTCCTCTTCGGTGCTGTCCTGCTCGGCCCGCTCACCTCCCTGACGGACGCGTCCGGGCCGCTCGACCGCCGCTGGACGATGATCGGCGCGGACGGCGTACGCCTCGCCCTGTTCATCGTCGCTCCGCTGTGGATCACCTGGGTGCCGGACTCCGCGTCCACCTGGCTGCTGGTCACCGCGTTCGTCACCGGGGTCGCCGAGCGCCTGTGGACCATCGCCAAGGACGGCGCCGCGCCCGCGCTGCTGCCGTCGCCCGGCGACACCTCGGTCCGGCCCGCGCCCGACCACTTCGCGACCCTGCACCGCCTGGACCTGCGTACCGGCTTCGTCGCGCTGCCGCTGGCCGCGGCCGTACTGGTCGTCGTCACCCTGGTCAACACGCTGATCGCGGTGGGCGTCACCTGGTTCGACCAGCACCAGGTCGCGCTGGCCTCGTACGTCGCCGCCGGGCTCTTCTCGTCCTCGATGGCGGTGCTGTCCCTGCTGGAGCTGCCCTCGGGCACCCCCGCCCGGCCGCGTTCCCCGCTGGAGGGGCTGCGTCTGCCCAAGGGGCCCGCCGGGGCCGAGCGCGGCAGGACCGGCGTCCTGCCGCTGCTGGTGCTCGCGACCGCCGCCGTGGCCGGGGCGATCGGCGCGGCGGTGTCCGTGTCCTTCCTGCACGCCCTCGCCCTCGGCTTCGGGCCGATCGGCTTCGGGCTGCTGGTGCTGGCCCTGACCGCCGGTACGGTCGTCGGCATCCGGATCGCCCCCCATGTCCTGGCCGGTCTGTCCCGGCGGCGGCTGCTGGCCCTGGCCGTCGGCGTCACCGGCGTCGCCCTGCTGCTGACCGGCATCGTCGCCGACCAGACCACCGTGCTGCTGCTCGCGCTGCTGGCGGGCACGGTCGCCGGCGTGACCGCGAACACCGGGCACATACTGATCGAGCAGGAGGCCGAAGAGCCGCGCCGGGCCCGTACGACCGAGCATCTGCACGCGGTCACCCGGGCCGTGCTCGCCGTCGCCGCGGTCGGCGCGCCCCTGCTGGCCGGCGCGATCGGGCCGCACCGCATCCAGAGCGGCCACTTCACCTTCGACCACGGCGGCGCCGCGTACACGCTGATGCTCGTCGGCGCGCTGCTGCTGCCGGTCGCCGCGCTGGTCCTCGGCAAGACCGACGACCGCGAGGGCGTACCGCTGCGCCGCGACCTGCGCGAGGCGCTGCGCGGCGCCGAACCGGCCGTGGCCCCCGCCGCCACCGGCTTCTTCATCGCCATGGAGGGCGGCGACGGCGCGGGCAAGTCCACCCAGGTCGACGCGCTCGCCGACTGGATTCGCGCCAAGGGACACGAAGTCGTCGTCACCCGCGAGCCCGGCGCCACCGCGGTGGGCAAGAGGCTGCGGTCCATCCTGCTCGACGTCTCCACGACGGGGATCTCGCACCGCGCCGAGGCCCTGCTGTACGCAGCCGACCGCGCCGAGCACGTCGACTCGGTGATCCGGCCCGCGCTCGCCCGGGGCGCGGTCGTCATCTCCGACCGCTACATCGACTCCTCCGTCGCGTACCAGGGCGCGGGCCGCGATCTCGCGCCCACGGAGATCGCCCGTATCTCCCGCTGGGCCACCGACGGACTCGTCCCGCACCTCACCGTGCTGCTCGACATCTCCCCGGAGGCCGCCCGGGAGCGCTTCACCGAGGCGCCCGACCGGCTCGAGTCGGAACCGGCGGAGTTCCACCAGCGGGTGCGGTCCGGTTTTCTCACCCTGGCCGCGGCCGACCCCGCCCGCTACCTCGTGGTCGACGCCGGGCAGGAGCCCGCCGCCGTCACCACGGTCGTACGGCACCGGCTCGACCAGGTGCTGCCGCTGTCCGCCCAGGAGATCGAGGCCCGCGCCGAGGCCGAGCGCAAGGCCGCGGAGGAGGCGGCCAGGCTCGTCGCCGAGGAGGCCGCGCGCAAGGCGGAGGAAGAGCGCCTGGAGCGCGAGCGGCAGGCCCAGTTGGAGAAGCTGCGCCGCGAGGAGGAGGAGCGCCGCCTCGCCGCGGAGGAGGCCGCCCGCCAGGAGATCGCCGAGCGCAAGGCCGCGCAGGAGGCCGAGGAGGCCCGGCTGCGGGCCGAGGAAGCCGCCAGGATCGAGGCGGAGGCCGCCGCGAGGCGTGCCGCCGAGGAGGCCGCGCGGGCCGCCGAGCAGGCGCGGCTGAAGCGGCTGGCCGAGGAGCAGGCCCGGCTGCGGGCCGAGGCCGAGGAGCGCCGGCTGGAGAAGCAGCGCAAGGCGGAGGAGGCGCTGCTCCGAGCGGAGGCCGCCCGGCGGGAGGCGGAAGCGGCGGCCATCGCGGCGTCGGCGGCTGCCGCGGCCGAGGAGACGGCGGTGCTGCCCGCGATCGCGCCGCCGGAGCGGGAGCCGGAGCCCCGGCCCGAATCGACGTCGGAGCCGAAGCAGGAGTCCGGGCCGAAGCAGGAGTCCGGGCCGAAGCCGGAGGCGTCCGCCGAGACGACGACCGTGCTGCGGCCGGTGCTCCCGGCGAAGCCCGAGCGGGCGCCGGAGCCCGCACCCGAGCCGGAAGCGGCGCCGAAGTCCGAGCCGGACCCGAAGCCGGGGTTCGACTCGTCCGAGACCACGACGGTGCTGCCGTCCGTGCCCGACCCGGCGCGGGAGTCCGACTCCGCCGAGACGACGACCGTGCTGCCGCCCGTACCGGGCACCGCGCGCGACGCCGACCCCGCCGACCGGGTGCCGCCGTGGATCTTCCGGCCCGACCAGCCGGAGAACGAGCGCACCCGCGAGCTGCCTGCGGCCCAGCCGAGGCCCGCGCGTCGGCCACGCCCCGACTGGGCGGAGGAGACTCCCCTCGACGACCTCCCCACCCTCGCGGACGAACTGCTCGGCCCGCACGACGGCGACCACCCCGGCCGCCTCTGAGGTCCGCGGCCTGGTCGCGCGTGGGGGATGTGCGGGACACCGCCGCAGGGCACGACAATGGGCCCGCGCGGTGTCCGTGGCGCGCGAGGGCCCGCGGAAGCGGGCCGCTCCGGGGTGAGCCACGCCGGAGAGCGCCGCGCGGCGGATGAGCGCACGGGCGCGGAAGGGGGACGGCCGGGTGGGCGAAGCACACGGCACGCGCTACCTCGTCCTCGGCGCGACCGAGGTCTGGTCCGGCTCCACGCCGCTGTCCCTCGGGGGCCCGCGGCTGCGCGCCCTCCTCACCGCCCTGGCCCTGCGCCCCGGCCGGCCGGTCCCCGCGCGGACCCTGATCGACGAGGTCTGGGCGGACACCCCGCCCGGCGACGCGGCGGCCGCCCTCCAGGCCCTGGTCGCCCGCCTCCGCAAGACCCTCGGCCGGGCCGCCGTCACCTCAGAACCCGGCGGCTACCGGCTAGACACCCCGCGCGACACGGTGGACCTCTTCGCCTTCGAAGCCCTCCTGCGGGACGGCGAGAGCGCCCTGCGCGCAGGAGACCCCGCCACGGCCGCCCGTACGCTCACCAGCGCGCTCGCCCTGTGGCGCGGCCCCGCCCTGGCCGACCTGCCGGACCGGGCCGCCGCCGCCCGCCCCGAAGCGCTACGGCTGACCGCGCTGCGGCTGAGGATCGACGCCGACCTCGCGCTCGGCGACAGCGCCCACGCGCTCGCCGCACTGCGTGAAGCCGTCGCCGACCACCCGCTGGACGAGGCGTTCAGGGCCCAGCTCATCCGCGCCCTGCGCGCCGAGGGCCGCACCGCCGACGCGCTGGTGGCGTACGACGAGGCCAGGACCGTACTCGCGGACACGCTCGGCACCGCCCCGGGGCCCGAGCTGAGCGCCCTGCACCTGGAACTGCTCCGGCAGCCGGCACCGAAGCCGAACGCGCCTGGCGTACCCCCCGCCCCGCCTGGACTCCGCCGCAGGGGCAACCTCCGGTCCCGCCTGACCAGCTTCGTCGGCAGGGAGAGCGATCTGCTGGCCCTCCGGCGCGATCTGACCACCGCCCGTCTGGTCACCCTGACCGGGCCCGGCGGCTCGGGGAAGACCCGGCTGGCCCAGGAGGCCGCCGAAGCCGCGCAGCTGGGCCATGACCACCCCGACGGTGTCTGGCTGGCCGAACTCGCGCCCTTGGACGACCCCTCCGCCGTCCCGCACGCCGCCCTGACCGCCCTCGGCCTGCGCAACACCCTCCTGCCGGGCTCCGGCCGCGACCCGCTGAGACCCGAGCCGTACTCCGAGGACCCGATCGCGCGGCTGCTCGACCACTGTGCGCACCGGCGCCTGCTGCTCGTCCTCGACAACTGCGAGCACCTGATCGGCGCCGCCGCCCACCTGGCCGCGGAACTGCTCTCCGCCTGCCCGGGTGTGACCGTACTGGCCACCAGCCGCGAGCCGCTGGGTGTACCGGGCGAGGTCGTACGGCCGGTGGAGCCGCTGCCGCCGCCGACCGCGTACCGGCTCTTCGCCGAGCGGGCCGCGACCGCCAGACCGCACCCGGGCGGCGCCCCGAGGACGGAGGACGCCGACGCCGTACGCGAGATCTGCCGGCGGCTGGACGGACTGCCGCTGGCGATCGAACTGGCGGCGGCCCGGCTGAGGGTGCTGTCGCCGCGCCAGATCGCCGACCGGCTCGACGACCGCTTCCGGCTGCTGACCAGCGGCAGCCGTACGCTGCTGCCGCGCCAGCAGACCCTGCGGGCGGTGGTCGACTGGAGCTGGGACCTGCTGGACGCGCAGGAGCGTACGACGCTGCGCGCGCTGAGCGTCTTCGCGGGCGGCTGCACCCTGGCCGCCGCGGAGGCGGTGTGCGGGCCCGACGCGCTCCAGACGGTGGCCCAACTGGTCGACAAGTCCCTGGTGGTGGCCGACCACGGCCGTCCCGGCGGCACCCGCTACCGCCTGCTGGAGACGATCCACGAGTACGCGGCCGAACGCGCCGCCGAGCACCCGGCCGAGCGGGCAGCCGCCGCCGCCCGGCACACGGCGTACTTCCGCGAACTGGCCGCGACCGTCGACGCCGCGCTGCGCGGCGCGGACCAACTGCGCCGGCTGGAGGTGATGGAGACCGAACTCGACAACATCAGGGCGGCCCTGCTCCGCTCGATCGAGGACCGGGCGGAGCCGGACGCTCTCGCGATCACGCTGTCCATGGGCTGGTTCTGGTGGCTGCGCAACTACCGCGACGAGGCGAACGGCTGGCTGAGCCGGGTGACCGCGCTCGGCGGCGATCCGCCCGAGGACTCCGGCGACCCGATGTACTGGCCGCGGCTGGACGTGCGGATGCTGCATCTCTTCGTCAACAGCGACAGCGCCTCGGCGGAGCAGTGGTCGTCCGAGGCGATCCGGGCGACCGCCGGCCGGCTCGCGGCGGCGTACCGCGAGGGTGGCCCGCACGCGGCCCGCTTCCCCGGGCTGCTCTGGCCGTTCACCCTCTATCTGCTCGGCGACAGCTCCCGGGTGCTCGGCCACATCGACGAGGTGGTCGCCAACTGCCGGCGGTACGGGGGCGACTGGGAGCTGGCCTCGGCGCTGATGTTCCGCACCCATGCGACCGTGGACTCGCCCGGCGGCCTGGAGCGCACCGACGCGGACTGGGCCGAACTCCAGTCGCTCAACGAACGGCTCGGCGACCGCTGGATGCGCGCCCAGGTGCACACCGCCCGGGCCGAGATCGAGTCGGCCCGGGGGCACTACGCCGTCGCGCGCGCCGA
Source organism: Streptomyces sp. NBC_00223 (assembly GCF_036199905.1). NCBI lineage: Bacteria > Bacillati > Actinomycetota > Actinomycetes > Kitasatosporales > Streptomycetaceae > Streptomyces > Streptomyces sp. NBC_00223. Next base: position 4,573,951 of record NZ_CP108109.1, read on the forward strand.
GTACGAGGCGGCGCACCGGCTGGGCGAGGAGCTGGGCGCCCACGGCGAGGGCGCGTACCGGCTGGCCCGGATGGCGGAGCTGGCCCACCGCGGCGGCGCCGACGCCGCCGCGGAGGGACTGCTCGACCAGGCGATCGAGGAGGCCGAGCGGTACGCGGTGTGGGACGCGCTGACCTACACCCGCTACCTTCGGGCCCTGCTTCTGCTGGAAGCCGGCGAGGTCCAGGAGGCCAGGGCGCTGTGCGACGAGGCCCTGGCGCATGTGGGGGACGGCACACCGCCGCCGATGTTCCATGTGATGCTGCACGGTCTGGCGGCCCGGATCACGGCGGCCGAGGGCGATCCGGCCGCGGCGCTGGACCAGGTGGCCCTGGCGGCGCGGACGGCGCTGGACTCGGGCTGCACCGAGCCGGTCGTCGCGGGCCAGCTGGACACGGCGGCGCGGCTGCTGGCCGTGCTGGGCGACGCGCGGTCGGCGGTACGGCTGTCGGCCGCGGCCGAGTCGGTACGGGCGCCGCTGCCGCGCAGTGTGCCCGAGCAGGCGGGCGAGGACGAGGTACGGCGGCTGGCCGGAGCGGTGCTGTCGGCGGCGGAGCGGGCCGAGGAGCGGGCGGCGGGCGCGGCGCTGGACGCGGAGGCTGCGGTGCGGCTGCTGGCCGGGCTGGCGGAGGGCGGAACGGCCGCGAGGTCGGCGGGTGCGGCCGAGCGGCGGGCAGCAGGCGCGAGGGCTCCGGGCGGAGGAGCGGCGGCCGGGCGGGAATAGCGGGGGCCGGCCGCCCGGTTGTCCGTGTTTGAGGGTTCAAGCATCAGCGGGGTCGTACGTGCCCGCGCGGATGCGCCTTCGTCCACGTCCAATTAGCCCGGGCCGGTCCTGATCCGATGATCGGCTCACCGCATGACCGGGAGTGAGAGAAGCCGTGAAGGTCGAGATCTGGTCCGACATCGCGTGTCCTTGGTGCTACGTCGGCAAGGCCCGCTTCGAACGCGCGCTGGCCGCCTTCCCGCAGGCCGACTCCGTCGAGGTGGTCTACCGGCCGTTCCAGCTCGACCCGGGCGCGCCGCACGAGCCCCGGCCGCACCACGAGATGATGGCCGCCAAGTTCGGGCCGCAGGGCGCGGCGATGGACGGGCGGATCGCCGCCCTGGGTGCCGCCGAGGGCCTCACCTTCGACTTCGCGACGGTCCTGGAGAACAACTCGCTGCTCGCCCACCGGCTGCTGCGCTTCGCCCTGGACTCCTACGGCCCCGAGACACAGGCCCGGCTCAAGGGCCGGCTGATGTCCGGGCACTTCGGCGAGGGCATGGACATCGGCGACCACGGCCAGCTCACCGAGGCGGCCGTCGCCGCCGGGCTCGACCGGGACGCCGTGACGGCCTTCCTCGACAGCGACGCCCTGCGCGACGAGGTGGTCGGCGACATCGAGCAGGCCAGGGAGATAGGCATCACCGCCGTGCCGACCTTCGTCTTCGAGGGCCAGTGGGCCGTGCAGGGCGGGCAGGAGACATCCGTCTTCCTGCGGGCGCTGGAGCAGGTGGCGAAGGAGACGGCCGCGGTGCAGACACCCGACGCCTACGCCGCCGGTGACGCCTGCGCGGACGGCGTCTGCGAGGTCCCGGCCGAGCGGCCCGCTACGAGCAGCTGATCACCGAGTCCGCCCAGTCGGCGAGATTCGCCTGTCCCAGTCCTCGACCCCCTCCGTGCCCCCGGCCTCCACCGAAGCCGGGGGCACTGTCGGTCTCGTCCGGCTCCACGACCAGCCTGATCGTCCGATAACCCGTGAGCCCGATGTGCACCGGCACGGCCGCGTCGCCGCCGCGCACCGGCCCGGAGGACCACAACTGGTCGTCGTCCCCGTACACCGAGAAGCGCACGGCGGTCCGCAGCCTGCCGACCAGGTCGTCGACCCCCGCGCGGGCGTCGTACGAGACGCAGGCGCGATTGAGGTCGATGGTCACGGTGGAGGGGGCGTGCACGCTGATGCCGTGGTCGTACCAGGTGCCGCCGATGCTCAGACCCCAGCGGTTCCACCACCAGCTCCCGGGGGTACGGCGGATGGTCGGCTCGGTGGCCTCGCGGCCGGGGCGGCCGACGGGGAGCGAGTTGACCTGGTAGGCCGTCGGCGCGGGTGGCGGGGGCGGAGTCGTGGGCGGCGGCGTCGTCGGCACCTGGCTGGGTGACGGCTTCGGCTTCGGCTCCGGGGTGGGGCTGGGCGTGGGCGTGGGTGTGGGGCTGGGCTTCGGACGCGGTTTGGGCGGCGGCGGGGCCGCCTTCCGCGTCGTCGGGGCGGGACTCGGCGGCGGTACGACCACGGGCGCCGACGCCGGGGGCGGCGGCGGGGGCGGCGCGGTGGTGGGCGCGGGCGGCGGCACGGACGCCACGGGCGCGGCGGCCGGCGGCTTGGCCTGCGGCTTGACCGGAGGCTTCTCGTGGCCGCCGGTGAGAGTGAAGGCGAAGGCGGTCGCGGCCGCCGCCACGACCACGGCCGCGGCGATGCCCACCTTGGCGGGCGCGCCCAGTCCCTCGCCCACCGCGGCGCCGCCCGCGGCGCCGGTGGTCCCGGACCCCGCGGCGGCCGCGGCCGCGCCTCCGGCGGCACCCGCCGCCGCGGCGGCTCCGCCGACCACCACGATCCCGGCGGCCTTGCTCGCGTAGACGGCGGCGAACCAGCCGATGTACGCGACCGGCAGCAGACCCTTGAGCGCCGAGTTGAGATCCGCCAGTTCGAGCGAGGCGGCCGTGCAGCGGGTGCACTCTTTCAGGTGACGGTTCAACTCGCGGTCGGCGCGCGTCCGCAGAGCGCCGCGGGCATGCGCGCCGAGCCGGTCGGCGTACCGCGCGCACGCGCCCTCGGCGGTGAGCGTGGAGCTGACGTGCGCCTGCAGATACGCCTGGCGCAGGCCCTCACGGGCCCGGTGGGCGAGTACGGCGGTGGCGTTGGGCGTCAGGCCGAGCAGGGGCGCGATGTCGCTGGGCGACTCGTCCTCGACGGCGGTGTGCCACAGCACGGTCTGCCAGCGCTCGGGCAGGGTGCGGAACGCCTGGATGGCCAGCGACCGTTCGGCCTCGCGCATGGCCCGGACGTCCGCGCCGAGGTCGGCGGACGCCTCGGTGGCCGTGGCACCGGCCGAGGTGACGGCGAACACCGCGAAGTCCTCGACGAGTTGCTCGCGCTTGGCGGTGTTCCCCCAGGAGGCGGCGACCCTCCTGACGGTGGTGAGGAGATAGGCGCGCACGGCGGACTCGGGGCCGCTGCCGCCGCGGATCGCCTGGAGGGTGCGGGCGAAGACCTCGCCGGTCAGGTCCTCGGCGGTGTAGGCGTCGCGGCAGCAGGAGCGGGCGTAGCGGCGTACGGCCTCGGCGTGCCGGCGGTACAGCTCCTCGTACGCGCTGTCCCGGCCGCCGCGGACCTCGGCGACCAGTTCGGCGTCCGACAGGTCGGAGCGGTCCCCGGGCCCGTCGTCGGGGTGACCCGCGGGGTGCCGGTCGCCGTCGGAGGGAGCGGACTCGGGTGCCTTCCCGGGTGTGTGGCCCGGTGCGGATTCCTGGTCCGGCGGGGGCGCGGGTGCGGGCACGCGCGCGGTCGCGGCGCCCGCCGGCTCGGGCCCCGATATCGATGGCGGGGCGTCAGGGGCGGCGGGCCCGGGGCGTGCTATGGGGTCACGCTGCCCCGGAACCCTGCGCGACGGCGGTCCGTCACCGAACTCCGAACCCGCCTCAGGGGCGCCGAATCCCCCGTTTGCCTCATTCACGGGGCAAGCGTGACACAGAAGATCCGGCCGTAGTCATGCCGACGGGTGGAACCACCCATCCGTGGCCGGACCGTTCACACATCCTCCACCCTCACTCGATCGAGGCAGTGCGTCGACGGCAGTTCAGCCCCGCGCGGGACCGGAAGAGGCCGCCGAGTCGGACGGCACGGCGTCGGACGGGTGCTCACCGACCCGGTCGGCGGGCCGTTCCGCGGCACGGTCCGCGGCCCTTTCGCCCGTACGGTCGCCGATGCGGTCGCCGGGCCGGGAACGCAGACCGTCCAGCAGGATGTCGAGCAGCCGCGCCGAGGCCGCCGCGTGCTGGGCGGCGTCCGGCAGCGCGGGCGCGGAGGTGGCGATGACCAGCAGGACATCGGCCACCGACACGTCGACCCGCAGCTCACCCGCCTCCCGTGCCCGGTCCACGAGTTGGCCCACGACGTCGAGCAGTACCCGGATGCCGTCCTGGTCGTCGGCGCCCGTGCCCTGGCCGCGGCCGGTGTGCTCCTCGGCGAGGTCGCCGAGTCCGCCACCGGCCGCCGCGAGCGGAGTGCGCTGCTGCGGCACCCGCGCGGGCTCGTCACCGGCCGACGCGTACGGGTCGGCGCCAGGGGTGCCCTGCACCCGCAGGACCTGCGGCGGCAGCAGCCGCCCGGCGCCCGAGGCGGCCGAGGTGCGCAGGAAGCGGGCGAGCGCGGACCATGCCTCGTTCTCCTGGCCGAGCGCGGTGCGCGCCTGCTCGGTCAGCCGCGCGGTCTCCTCCTCGGCGATCCGCCTGACCAGCACGTCCTTGCTGGGGAAGCGGCGGTAGACGGTGCCGACGCCGACCCGGGCACGCCGGGCCACGTCCTCCATCGGCGCGCCGTAGCCCAGCTCGCCGAACACCTCGCGGGCGGCCCGCAGGACGTGTTCGAGGTTGCGCTGGGCGTCGACCCGCAGCGGGGCCGCCCGGCCCACGCCGCTGTGCGCTTCCGCACTCGCCGTCACTGTGTGCTGAGAGTCCTGAATTTGCATATGCGTATCCCCCGGAAAATCGTCAGTCTCCCCCCGGAGACTCCCCACCCATTACGAAGATCGCTGCGCGTCCCGCGCAGTACTACGAGATACGAACATAGTTGAGGCCGCGTCAAGAAAGAAGGGGGCGTTCCCAGCCGTGGCGGGCCCCGATCGGCGCAACGCGGGGCCCTTCTCGCCTTGCGGCCCCCGGCCTGTCACGGGTGCGCCCGCTGACCTGCCAGGTCGCCGATTTCCCGGAATGATCCTGTCCGCCCTGTGGACAAACGGCTCCGGTCCATTGCGTCATGGAGCAATGACGGACTCGGCAGCCATGGCCAAGGCAAGCACACCGCGTATTCTCGTCCTCGGCGGTGGTTATGTGGGGATGTATACCGCCCTGCGGCTCCAGCGGAGGCTCCGGCGCGGGGAGGCGGAGGTCGTGGTCGTCGACCCGCAGCCGTACATGACGTACCAGCCCTTCCTGCCCGAGGCGGCGGCCGGTTCCATCTCCCCGCGGCATGTCGTGGTGCCGCTGCGCCGGGTGCTGGGCAAGTGCCGGATCGTGGTGGGCGAGGCGCGGTCCGTCGACCCCGTCAAGCGGGTCGTCTCCGTCGTCACCCCGGCCACGGAGGAGGAGGGCGGCAACGCGCTGGAGCTCTCGTACGACCATCTGGTCGTCGCACCGGGATCCGTCTCCCGCACCCTGCCCGTGCCCGGACTGGCCGAACACGGCATCGGCTTCAAGACCGTCGAGGAGGCCATCGGGCTGCGCAACCACGTACTGGAGCAGCTGGACATCGCCTCCTCCACCCGCGACGCCGCCATCCGCGAGGCCGCCCTCACCTTCGTCTTCGTCGGCGGCGGCTACGCGGGCGTCGAGGCGCTCGCCGAGCTGGAGAACATGGCCCGCTACGCCGTGCGCTACTACCACAACGTCCGCGCCGAGGACATGAAGTGGGTCCTGGTCGAGGCGACCGGCCGCATTCTGCCCGAGGTCGGCGAGGTCATGGGCAAGTACGCCATACGCGAGCTGCGCGGGCGCAATGTCGACATCCGGCTCGACACCCGGCTGGAAGCCTGCGACCACCGGGTCGCCGTGCTCTCCGACGGCGACCGGCTGCCCACCCGGACGGTGGTGTGGACGGCCGGGGTCAAGCCCGCGCCGCTGCTCGCCGCCACCGGACTGCCGCTGAACGCACGCGGGCGGCTGCGCACGGAGGCGACGCTGCGGGTGGTGGACTGCGCGGAGGTGTGGGCGGCGGGCGACGCGGCGGCCGTGCCGGACATCGCCGCCGAACAGCCCGGCACCGAATGCGCGCCCAACGCCCAGCACGCGGTGCGCCAGGCCAAGGTGCTCGCCGACAACGTCATCTCCCAATTGCGCGGCGGCCCGCTGACCGAGTACCGGCACAAGTACGCCGGCTCGGTCGCCTCTTTGGGTCTGCACGAAGGCGTCGCACACATCTACGGCCGAAAGATCAAGGGCTATCCGGCGTGGTTCATGCACCGCGTTTACCACCTCAACCGGATGCCCACCTTCAACCGCAAGGCACGGGTGCTGGCCGAGTGGATTCTGGCCGGGCTCTTCAAGCGGGAGATCGTCTCGCTCGGATCGCTGGAACACCCGCGCGCCGAATTCGAACTCGCGGCCGGGGCCGGCCGTAAACCCGACGCGCCCTGACCCGCCCGGGACCCTTGCGATTCCCCCCGGGGCCGCCGGTCGGCCACACTGGGTGGGTGACCACGCGTGCACCAGCACCGGCAAAGAGTGACAAAAACGAGGAATCGGACGTTTGAACCTTACGCGTTGGAGCGCCCGGCTCCCCGGAACACAGCGACGTGGCGGCGTCCCGGCCGCGCGCGGCAAGATCGGCGGCCCGGCCGGTGAGTCCGGCGGCAGCTCAGGCGGCAGCACGTCCGGGGCCGCCGAACCGGCGCCGTCCCCGGCGTCCTCCGCTCCCTCCACCGACCCCACCGGCGAACCCTCCGTCCCCGGTGTCCTCAGCCGGCTCCCGGCACTCATCGCCGTCACCCACGGGCCCGCGCACCGCGTCCGCTTCGTCAACGACGCCTACACCGATGTCTTCGGCCCCCGCGTCACCGGCGCCCCGGCCCGCGAAGCCCTCCCCGAACTCGACGAACTCGGCCTGCTCCCGCTCATGGACCAGGTCCACCGCAGTGGCAAGCCGCGAACCGTCAAAGCCCGCAGGGTCACCTGGGCGGATGATTCCGCCGTCACCCGTCCGGGTTACTTCACCTTCACCTGCACCCCCGTCGAGGCCGACGACCCCGACCCCGAACGCCGGGGCGTCCTCGTCTTCGCCGCCGACGTCACCGACCAGGTGCTCGCCGCCGACCGCCTCCGCGAGAGCGAACGCCGGCTGCACGAGACCGCCGTCACCCTCCAGCGCAGCCTGCTGCCGCAGGAACTCGAACAGCCCGACGACCTCCGGGTGGCTGCCACCTACCAGCCCGGCGGCACCGACGCCGCGGTCGGCGGCGACTGGTACGACGTCATCACCCTCGGCGCCGGACGCACCGCCCTGGTCATCGGCGACGTGATGGGCCGAGGAGTGCGGGCCGCCGCCGTGATGGGCCAACTGCGCACCGCCGTACGCGCCTACGCCCGGCTCGACCTGCCCCCGCACGAGGTCATCCAGCTCCTCGACGGGCTCGCCAGCGAGATCGACGCCACCCAGATCGCCACCTGCGTCTACGCCGTCCACGACCCCAGCGAGGGCCGGCTCTCCTACGCCAGCGCCGGTCACCTCCCCATCCTCATCCGCGACCCCGACGGCACCGTCCGCCGTACCGAGGAACCCACCGGGCCACCGCTCGGCACGGGCGGCTGGATGCACACCTCCGGCACCCTGCCGCTCGGCCCCGGCTGCACGGCCGTCCTCTACACCGACGGCCTCATCGAACGCCGTGACCAGGACATCGACGAGGGCGTCACCGCCCTGACCCGCGCCCTGGCGGGCGCCACCGGCTCACCGCAGGTGATCTGCGACCGCCTGATGCGCGCGCTCGGCGTCACCTCGGAACACGACGACGACGTGGCCGTGCTCGTCCTGCAGTACCCCGACCACACAGGGGCCGAGGCCGAACTCTTCCGCAACGCCTCCCTCGAACTCCTCGGCGGCATCGAGGCCGCGCCCCGGGCCCGCGCCTTCGCCTCCGGGGTGCTCGCCTCCTGGCGCTTCCCCGTCGACCTTCGCGACCTCGGCGTCCTCGCGGCCAGCGAACTGGTCGCCAACTCGCTCAAGCACGGCACACCGCCGATGCGGCTGCGGCTGCGTCGTACGGACCGCCGGCTGATCATCGAGGTCACCGACGGCGACGACCACCTGCCGCGCCGGCGCCGCGCGGAGCCCGCGGACGAGGCCGGCCGGGGCATCTCGATCATCGCGACGATCGCCTCCGGATGGGGATCGCGCCGGACACCGGGCGGAGGGAAGGCGGTGTGGTGCGAGTTCGCCCTGCCCGCAGGGTAGAACCGCCGGCTCGGGACACCCTTGGGCGCACCGGGCTCGGGCTCAGGCCGGTATTCGCTCCGTGGCGAGGGGCTCCGCGGGGGCGGAGTGGGCCACGACACGGGTCGGCCGCGGGGGAGTGTCCTGGACCGGGGTGAGATGGCGGGCCATCCGCAGGGCGGTCAGCGAGATCGCCAGCGAGGACACCACCAGCAGCACGATGTACGTGTCGTACGCGCCCGCCGCCGCGATCAGACCACCCACGGCGGGGCCCAGCGCCAGCGCGAGCTGCTTCACCAGGGCGAAGGCCGCGTTGTACTGCCCGATCATC